>DAXETX010000063.1:0-11584 GCA_051155735.1 Xenococcaceae cyanobacterium | reverse complement strand
AAAGTTAGCGTTAACGCTTATGGGGTAGCTGCTTCTTACCAAATTGGTACTAGAGTCGCAATTAATGCCTTTGGGATGTACGCGGATGCTGACCCTGCTGAAGGTAGAGGCGAAGATGCTGAAATTTGGTCTTACGGTCTTGGTTTAGCCTTTCCCGATCTTATTAAAGAAGGTAGCCTAGGGGGTATTATCGTTGGTGCAGAACCTTATGTCGGAAACGATGATGATCTTCCTTTACACGTTGAAGGTTTTTACAAATATCAAGTTAACGACAACATCTCGATTACTCCTGGTGTAATTTGGATTCAAGCACCCAATGGCGACAAAGACGATGATGATGCGCTTATTGGTGTAGTTAGAACTACTTTCACTTTCTAAATTTTAATTTAGGATCATAATCAACAACAAAAGGGACGTTTTGCCAAAAGCGTCCCGCTTTTATTTGGGATGAAACTCAATAACCCCATCAGTAGAATTAATAAATAGATTATATCGATCGGAAAAGTTTTGTCCGAGAAGCCCGATACTCATCGTAGGAGCGATCGCGATATTTAAATTTTCTTGCATTACCCCTCCTGTAGTTACAGAATCAACTTGCGCGATCGCTAATTCAACATTGCCAGCCACAGTTTTAAATATCAGACTACCTTGAGGTTTAAGCTTTAAAGTTTGTGCCATTTGACTAGTAATAATTGTCCAAGTAGCGCCAGTATCAACTAACATTTCAAAAACATAGCGATCATTAAATTTGACCTCAATTACTGGTGTCCCTCCTTCTTGCCGTTTAATGGGTACAGCAAAAACTTCAGCACGAGAATTCTTAGGAGTAACACGCCTGGGATTAGTAATAGTTTGAGTTGCAGATTCATCATTAAATTCACCGCATAAATATCTCAAATCTAAAGAATTACCATTACGATCAAGCATAAAACATTCTGATTCTGGTTGTCCTAAAACTTGAGAAGGAATTAAACTAGCAACCAAAGCTAAAAATATTGATTTAGCTATTTTGTCCATAACTAATTTAAAAAAAAATTATTACTATTGTTAGCATTCCCGAAATGACTATTTAATTACAGTCAGATAAAAAGATTGAGTAACTTTATTTGACTGTAAAATACTAGTTAATAATTAAAAATTTTGTATAAGTAATTTCCGCAATTGAGTATAGTTAGATCAGTTGAATTTTAAACTGAAACCTCTATTATTATTCTTAACCCGCTGTTGACTATGCAATCTTATTCTTTAATTGCTCCTGGAAAAATTAATCTTTACCTCGAAATCATTGGCGATCGCCCTGATGGATTTCATGAGTTAGTGATGATTCTTCAGAATATTCAACTTGCAGACTATGTTGAAATTAAAGCTAATGATACTCAAGCTATTACCCTTCACTGTCAGCATCCTCAAATTCCTACAGATAGAACTAATTTGGCTTATCGTGCTGCCCAATTAATGTGCGAAACTTTTCCCGAAGTTTATGCTAATTATGGCGGGATTAATATTGCCCTTACCAAGAACATTCCTGTCGCAGCAGGTTTAGCAGGAGGTTCAAGCGACGCAGCAGCAGTTTTAGTTGGGATCAACTTAATGTGGCGCTTAGGTCTAACCAAGCCTGAATTAGAGGAGTTGGCAGCTAAACTAGGCTCAGATATTCCGTTTTGTGTGGCTGGCGGAACGGCGATCGCTACAGGTCGAGGTGAAATTCTCGACCCGATACCAAACTTAGATAATCTCTGGGTAATTTTGGCTAAACATCGTAATCTGAGTATTTCCACTGCTTGGGCATATCAAAGTTATCGGCAAAATTACCGCAATAACTATGTTTCTGACTCAGACAAGGTCAAAACTCGTCGCGATATCGTTAACTCAGGAGCTTTAGTTAAAGCTATTTCTCAGCAAAATAAACGAGAAATTGGGGATTTACTGCACAATGACCTAGAAAAAGTTGTCTTGCCAGCGTATCCCCAAATTGATGAGTTAAAATCTGCTTTTGCTGCTGCTGGAGTCTTAGGCACTATGATGTCTGGCTCAGGACCGACGGTATTTGCCCTATGTGAGACAGAATCTCAAGCTAAAACTATCGCCAAGACAGTCAGAAGTGCGATCGCCGATCCTAATTTAGATTTTTGGGTAACTAAACTCTCCAGCGGAGGTATTCAATTACAAACTTAAACACTAAGTGTTGGCTTAATTTAATCTTCGCGGTCTAGTTGACGCTCTAGAGTATCGATAGCAGCATTAACTCCTGCTAAGCGTGTTTCTAAATCGTCTCTAAGCCACTGGAGAAATTTCAGTCTCCGTTCTTTATAACTTTTCGTGGACATGGACTTTTGATCGCTACAAGGAAAACAGATAAAAGGGAACATAATCACTAACTCAAAATCTGGTACTTAATATAATTTTGGCTGATCGAGGGAATTTTCTCATTTTTTTGGTGTAATTTTATTTTTTGGGTCTAGAATCTCCTTGAAAAAATTATTTTGCCAAGAATCTTGTAATGTGGAACTGAGAATTTGCCATTAGGATTAGTAGTTGATTAAGGTGAAGTATTTTTTTCTTTCAGAAGGGTGGACTTACGGAAGAGTTTGGGAATTTGGTGGCTTGTGGGGTCAAGCAACTTGGCGCAAACCACCACAGATTGAACGTCTTAATTGTGGCATTTTGCAACTGGGAGAAACTCTGTGGCTGTATCAAGTAGAAGATGCGGTAATTATGCTCGAAGTTAAACCTACAGCCAATCAAGAATCAAATATTGGACAAGTCGTCTTGAAACGTCTGATTACCGCCGAACAAGTTATTCAAGTTTTCACTGAAGCTGAACAAATTTTTCAGGACAATAATTTTCAAAAATAACTTAATAATTCTTAACTTTTATTGGCTGACAGCCTCTATCTCTTGCAATAGGTGCTGACAATAGTTACACTTCTTTAAATAATAGGAAAATCAAGACATCCTAAATTAAGTCTATCTCTGTTTAAAACATACAAGTCTAAGTAAGCAAATTACTCAACAGGAGGAGAGTGGTTAATGGGACTACCTTGGTATAGAGTTCACACTGTTGTTTTGAACGATCCAGGTCGTTTAATCTCAGTTCACCTGATGCACACCGCTTTAGTAGCAGGTTGGGCAGGTTCGATGGCTTTATTTGAGCTAGCAGTATTCGATCCTAGCGATCCAGCTTTGAATCCCATGTGGCGACAAGGTATGTATGTATTACCTTTTATGGCACGTTTGGGTGTAACTGGCTCTTGGGGTGGCTGGAGCGTTACTGGTGAGACAGGAGTCGATCCAGGTTTCTGGTCTTTTGAAGGTGTAGCGATCGCTCATATCGTTCTCTCAGGATTGCTATTCTTAGCAGCAGTTTGGCACTGGGTTTATTGGGATTTAGAATTATTTGTCGATCCTCGTACTGGTAAGCCAGCACTGGATTTACCCAAAATGTTTGGCATTCATCTTTTCTTATCTGGTTTGCTTTGCTTTGGTTTTGGCGCTTTCCATCTCACAGGACTTTGGGGACCTGGAATGTGGGTTTCCGATGGTTATGGCTTGACTGGTCACGTTCAAGCTGTCGCCCCAGAATGGGGTCCTTCAGGATTTAACCCCTTTAATCCTGGTGGCGTTGTCGCGCACCATATCGCAGCAGGGATTGTCGGCATTATTGCTGGATTGTTCCATCTTAGTGTGCGTCCGCCCGAAAGACTTTATAAAGCTTTGCGGATGGGTAACATCGAGACTGTTCTTTCTAGTAGCATTGCAGCCGTCTTCTTTGCAGCCTTCGTCGTTACTGGTACTATGTGGTACGGTAATGCGACTACCCCCATTGAGTTATTTGGTCCGACTCGTTATCAATGGGATCAAGGCTACTTCCAGAAAGAAATTCAGCGTCGGGTTGAAACTGCGATGGCTTACGGTCAATCTGAGTCCGAAGCTTGGTCAGAAATTCCCGAAAAACTGGCTTTTTATGACTATGTCGGTAATAGTCCCGCTAAGGGAGGCTTATTCCGTACTGGTTCAATGGTAAGTGGTGACGGGATTGCTCAAGAATGGTTAGGACACGCGGTATTTACCGATAGTGAAGGCAGAGAACTATTTGTCAGGCGGATGCCCAACTTCTTTGAAACTTTCCCTGTGGTTTTAGCTGATGCTGATGGCGTAGTACGGGCGGATATTCCTTTCCGTCGTGCTGAATCAAAATACAGTATTGAGCAAAGTGGCGTATCTGTTAGTTTCTATGGTGGAGCTTTAGACGGACAAACTTTCACTGACCCACAACAAGTCAAAAAATACGCTCGCAAAGCTCAGTTAGGCGAAGCTTTTGCTTTTGATACTGAGACTTTCAATTCTGATGGTGTATTCCGTACCAGTCCTAGAGGTTGGTTTACTTTCGGTCATGCTTGTTTTGCTTTACTTTTCTTCTTTGGTCATATTTGGCATGGTTCTCGAACTCTGTATCGAGATGTATTTGCTGGTGTTGACCCCGAACTAGAAGAGCAACAAGTCGAATGGGGCTTCTACGCTAAAGTAGGTGACAAATCTACCCGTCGTAAAGAAGCTATTTAAGCAAGAGCAAAAGGGTGATGAGCAACTAACAATCTAATTTAGCTTCATCCCCTTTTGTGCATTGTTGAGCTAATTAATCAGAAATTAGTAGAGAGATAATTTTCTTGGTAAACTAAAGAGTATAATCAATGAGGCACTGAAGAACATGGAAAGCGTTGCTTACATTCTAATTTTAGCTATGGCACTTGCCGTTTTATTCTTTGCGATCGCCTTTCGCGAACCCCCCCGTATTGAAAAATAACTAATTTTCAATTGCCACTGTTTTAAGTTTTTTTGCAGTTCTGAGTCGTTTTATGCCGTAATCTGCTACAAGCAGATTAGTATTTAGCAAACGGCTCAGATTTGTATTTTAGGCAAAATTTAACTAATCTAAAAATATAAGTCTATGTAAATTAATCAGCTAAATCTGTAATTAATTATGCTATGTCCCAAATGTCAGCATAAGGAAAGTCGGGTTTTAGAATCTCGCTCTACCGAAGCTAAGCAAAGTATTCGGCGTCGCAGAGAATGTCTAAACTGTAAACACCGCTTTACTACTTATGAACGTATTGAGTTTGTTCCTATAATCGTGATCAAAAGGGATGGTAGTAGAGAGTCCTTTGACCGCTCTAAACTATTAAAAGGGATGATTCGAGCCTGTGAAAAAACTAATGTCTCCCATCAGACAATAGAATCAATAGTAGATGAAATTGAAACTACGCTACAGCAAAGCCCGACTAGAGAATTTTCCAGTAATATAATCGGAGAATTGGTTTTAGAACATCTTAGTCAAGAAAATGAAGTTGCTTATATTCGTTTTGCCTCGGTTTATCGAAAATTTCAAGGGATCAAAGATTTTGTTGAAACCTTAAAACAACTGCAAAATAGCACTCCTAGTAAAGCGCTTGAAAGCCCTGATAACAACGCCACTATCAATCAAAATTACAATCTAGTTCTTTAAAATATAGAGAGATCGATAAATTGTTTAACTAAAAATTTCAGCCGAATCAGCAGCTAAAAAAATCTGATAAATTGATTTTGACATAGCTCAGAAAACGTTACAATGGGTTAATGGAATATTGCCCTGAAGTAAAATAAGCGCCAAAATTGTGACAAACCCACCTCTTAAGCAAATTAGGTGAGTTTGTTTTAATGTGTATGAAAAACCCTGAATACGGGTATAGGCTACACAATCTCATTGAAAGTGTACACAAATGAGAGGCACGTTAACCAAGGAGATAATAGAAACTAAGGAAAACTAACACACATGGTCAATCAGCAAGTAGATATTAATAGAGACATTGGTTTCACTCACGAAGATTTCGCAGCTCTTCTTGATAAGTATGATTATCACTTTAGTCCTGGAGATGTAGTAGCAGGAACAGTCTTTAGCATGGAACCAAGGGGGGCTCTGATTGACATCGGTGCCAAAACAGCAGCCTATATCCCCATTCAAGAAATGTCAATCAACCGAGTTGATGACCCTTCAGAAGTATTACAAGCTAATGAAACTAGAGAATTTTTCATTCTTACTGATGAAAATGAAGATGGACAGCTAACTCTATCTATTAGACGAATTGAGTATATGCGTGCTTGGGAAAGAGTCAGGCAACTGCAACAAGAAGACGCTACAGTTCGTTCTAATGTATTTGCCACAAATCGTGGTGGAGCGTTAGTTAGAATCGAAGGATTACGAGGCTTTATTCCTGGTTCTCATATTAGTGCCAAAGAAACTAAAGAAGATTTGGTAGGAGAAGATTTACCCCTAAAATTTTTAGAAGTAGATGAAGAGCGGAATCGTCTAGTATTAAGTCATCGCCGAGCCTTAGTAGAGCGTAAGATGAATGGCTTAGAAGTTGGTCAGGTAGTTCAAGGTTCAGTAAGAGGAATTAAACCTTACGGTGCATTTATCGATATTGGTGGCGTCAGTGGACTACTACACATTTCAGAAATTTCCCACGATCATATAGATACGCCTCACAGTGTCTTTGCGGTTAACGATGAACTGAAGGTGATGATTATTGACCTCGATGCGGAAAGAGGTAGAATATCTCTTTCTACTAAGCAATTAGAACCAGAACCAGGAGATATGCTGAAAAATAGAGAACTGGTATTTGAAAAAGCTGAAGAAATGGCAGAAAAATACCGTCAAAAACTGCTAGCAGAAGCTCAAGGTTTAACGGTAGAAGAAACTGAAATTCCTAATGCTAACGAGGAGTCAGAGCCAGAATCGGCAGTAGCAGAAGAACCCACTTCTCAACCAGAAGAAGAAATGGTCGCAACAGCAGATGAATAAACTTCTAAGCGGAATTTAATAATATTAAGTCGATCAAAAGCGCGTCGCGAGGCAATAATTAACCTCTCGCGCTTTTTTTTATTACTATTAATTAGTTAGGAATCAATATTTTGGTTACGATTTGCTCTAGTGGTAAAAAATTTACCAATATTAAGTCAATTCTCTTAGATAAAGATGGAACTTTGGAAGACTCTGGCAGTTTTTTACTAAATTTAGCTCAAGAAAGAGTTCGTCTGATCAAATCTCAGATTAAACCACGGGCTAACTTTAGTGAATCACTACTTTTGGCATTCGGAATTCACAGTAATACTCTCGATCTAACAGGTTTAATGGCGGTAGGAAGTCGTACCGAAAATGCGATCGCTGCCACTGCTTATGTGGCAGAACAGGGATATAGTTGGTTTGAAGCCAAGGAAATAGTAGATTGTGCCTTTACACAAGCGCAACAAAACTGCATTAAAACGGTAGAATCTTGTCCTTTATTTGCTGGCATTGACAAAATGCTGCAACAATTCTCAGCAGTAGGACTTAAAATGGGCATTGTGTCTGCTGATTCAACTCTCGAAATAGAGAGGTTTATCCAACGGCATCAGCTTGCTGAATATTTTGATTTGGGATTAGGAAGCGATCGCACTTTGAGTAAACCAGACCCCCAATTAGTGATTCAAGCCTGTCAAATCTTAGCAGTTTCTCCTGCTGAAACAATCATGATTGGCGACTCATTAGGAGATATTCAGATGGCTCAGCAAGCAGGAGTAGCAGGTACTATCGGTATTGCTTGGGACAATTCATTAGCGGGTAAGTTAAAGACTGCTGATGTCACAATTAGTGATTGCCAGGAAATCGAAATTTTTTTATCTGATACCAACTAACTGATGTAGCATTATTCAAACTAGCGATTATTAATCTATAGGAGATTTAACAAAATTGTCTCGTCGTTATTTATTTACCTCAGAATCGGTCACAGAAGGTCATCCCGATAAAATATGCGATCAAATTTCCGACGCTATTTTGGATGCTTTGTTATTCCAAGATTCAGCAAGCCGTGTTGCTGCTGAAGTAGTAGTCAATACGGGTTTGGTTTTAATTACTGGTGAGATTAGTACTAAAGCGCAGGTAAATTATATTAATCTTACGAGGAAAAAAATCGCAGAAATTGGCTATAATCACGGCGATAATGGATTTTCTGCGGAAAGTTGTTCGGTGTTAATTGCTTTGGACGAACAATCTCCTGATATTGCTCAAGGAGTGACAACAGCACAAGAACAAAGAAATCAACTCAGTGATGATGAACTAGATCGAATTGGTGCAGGAGACCAAGGGATTATGTTCGGCTATGCTTGTAATGAAACGCCTGAACTAATGCCAATGCCGATTAGTTTGGCACATCGGATGTCCCGCCGTCTGACAACTGTTCGGAAGACCGAGAAACTGCCTTATTTACGTCCTGATGGCAAAACCCAAGTCTCAGTTATTTATGAAGATGGTCAACCAGTAGGAGTTGATACCATTTTGATTTCGACGCAACACACAGAAACTATTGGCGAACTTACTGAAGATAGCAACATTCAGCAAAAAATCAAAGCTGATCTTTGGGAGTTTGTCGTCCTACCTGTGTTTGGAGATTTAGCAATTAAACCCGATGACAATACCCGTTTTCTAGTTAATCCTACAGGCAAATTTGTCATCGGTGGTCCTCAAGGAGATTCGGGTTTAACAGGAAGAAAAATTATTGTCGATACTTATGGTGGTTATTCGCGTCATGGTGGTGGAGCATTTTCAGGAAAAGACCCAACTAAAGTAGATCGTAGTGCTTCTTATGCTTGTCGTTATGTCGCCAAAAATATTGTAGCTGCGGGTTTGGCAGATAAGTGTGAAGTTCAGGTTAGCTATGCTATTGGCGTAGCTAGACCAGTGAGTATTTTTGTTGAGACTTTTGGCACTGCTAAAATTGAAGAAGCTAAAATACTAGAGCTAATCAAGCATCATTTTGAATTAAGACCTGCTGGGATCATTCAAACTTTAAATCTTCGTAACCTCCCTCAAGAAAAGGGCGGTCGTTTTTATCAAGATGTGGCAGCTTATGGACACTTTGGTAGAACTGACCTAGACTTGCCGTGGGAAAAACTGAATAAGGTCGCTATTTTGCAACAATACCTGTAATTATTACGAAGTCAGAGTCAGCCCCATCTTTTCACGGCGGTATAGCGTTGACCGTTTTTGACCGCAATAACGCTTTTTATACCATTGACCAGTGATTAAAATTCAAAGTTCAATGGTCAGCGCTACTTCGCGGTCAATGACTCAAAAGTTTAAGGTTTTTTGTGATTTAAGATCCCTTGGCGAAAACCCAAGACTACTAAAATATTAGAAAGAGTTAAAAAGAATTCGGCACTACCATGTAGCCAATCTACATTAGCTAGTGTCTGACCATAATGAATCTGGGCATAAATGCCCGCAGGAATCGTAACTGCGACAAAAACTAAAAGTACATAAAATCCAATTAAAGCCAAACGGGGAGTTTCTTCCGAACGAGTCAAAAACCAGAGAAATCCTAGATAGGGAAATAGAGACAAAGCAAATAACGTATCTTTAATCATAGGATGAGATAGATGAAACTCAATTATTTTCTTGAGCAATTTATTATCTTAACTTAGTCCAATCACAAACTCTTAGTGATCAATGTGTCAACCAGAAGCATTACTGAACTTAGTTAAAGACAGAGGCATTAAAGAAGCAGAGGTTTATCAGGTAAAATCTCAATCTCGTCCTGTATTTTTTGAAGGAAATCGTCTAAAGCAGTTAGAAAGTTCCCAATCTGAGGGAACAGCTTTAAGAATCTGGTGTGAGGGTCGTCCAGGCTTAGCCGTAGCTTATGGCAAGGTAGAAGCAGCCACTTTAATTGATAAAGCGATCGCCTTATCCGCAATTAATGCTCCTGAAACTATCGAATTAACAGCAGCGCGCCGTGAAATTCATCCTGCTGTAGGTCAAGCTTTACTAGTAACTAAATTAATTGAATTAGGACAAGAGGCGATCGCCCAAATTCGGGATTTTTATCCAGAAACCATCTGTAATGGTGAGTTTGAATGCGAAACCGAAACTACAACTTTAATTAATAGCCGAGGTCTTTATTGCCAATATACTGAGACGGTTTTGAGCTATTACCTAGGAGTAGAACTAGTTAGAGGCGAAGATTTTTTAGGCATTTATGAAGGAGAATATACTACAGAAAGACCTGATTGTGAGAGTATTGTCCAGCGAATTATACAGCGTTTGGAGTGGGCGCAACATAATGCTAGTCCTTTGACGGGTAAAGTTCCTGTCTTATTTACTGCTAATGCAGCTACGCTGTTATGGGATACAGTCTGTATGGCTTTAAATGGCAAACGAGTTTTAGAGGGTTCTTCGCCTTGGAGTGATAGTGTAGGGCAAAAGATTAGCTCTCCTTTGTTAACCGTGGAACAACAGCCCGATCAGCTACCTTTTAGTTGTCCTTTTGATGATGAAGGTACACCAACCCAAAATTTGCCACTAATTACCGCAGGAAGGCTAGAACAGTTTTACTGTGATCGCTTTGTTGGTCAAGAACTAGGTTTAACAACTACAGGGAATGGTTTTCGCCCTGATTTAGGCAGTTATCCAACTCCTGGGCTAGTTAACTGTATCATTCAACCAGGAGCAGGTTCTTTATCAGCTTTAGTCGCCCAATTAGACCGAGGCATTATTATCGATCAGATTTTAGGTGGTGGTGCTGATATTTCAGGAGATTTTTCGATTAATGTCGATCTTGGTTATCGAGTTGAGGGAGGACAAATTGTCGGCAGAGTTAAAGATACGGCGATCGCAGGAAATGTTTATCCTCTACTTCAAGAAATTGCTGCTCTAGGGGGCGATCGCATTTGGAATGGTTCTTGTTATACTCCTTCTGCGATCGTCGAAGGTTTATCAGTTGTGGCATAGTCATCAATTACTGAGAGTTTCATGAGTATTAAAATTTTGCATCTTTCTGATATTCACTTGGGTAGTGGTTTTTCTCACGGCAAAATTAATCCTGAAACGGGAATTAATACTAGGCTGGAAGACTTTATTAAAAGTTTAAGTATTTGTATCGACAGGGCTATTCGTGAACCAGTCGATTTAGTTTTATTTGGCGGAGATGCTTTTCCTGATGCTACTCCCGCACCCTATATCCACGAGGCTTTTGCTAGTCAGTTTCGGCGTTTAGCCGATGCTAAGATTCCGACTATTTTGTTAGTCGGTAATCACGATCAACACTCTCAAGGTAATGGTGGTGCTAGCTTGTCAATTTATCGTACTTTGGTTGTACCAGGATTTATTGTCGGAGATAACATTACAACCTATAAAATAACTACTGCTAATGGTGCGATTCAAGTGATCACTCTCCCTTGGTTAAATCATTCGACTTTACTAACACGACCTGAAACCGAAGGGTTATCTTTAGGAGAAGTTAGCCAGTTACTGTTAGACCGTTTGCAACCTATAATCGAAGCCGAAATCCGTCGTCTCGATCCAACCCTTCCTACCGTATTACTAGGACATTTAATGGCAGACCGAGCTAATTTAGGCGCAGAAAGATTTTTAGCAGTAGGTAAAGGCTTTACGATTCCTGTTTCTTTTTTAATTCGTCCAGAGCTAGATTATGTAGCTTTAGGTCATGTTCATAAACATCAAAATCTCAATCAGGCTAATAATCCTCCGATAATTTATCCAGGAAGTATTGAA
>DAXETX010000062.1:0-3097 GCA_051155735.1 Xenococcaceae cyanobacterium | reverse complement strand
CACTCAAGCCATCTGATAAAACATCTGGGCGATAACGCCATTCCCAGTTACCTTCTGAGGTAGAAGGAGTATTCATTTTGGTATCAGCACCATAACCCAAAACATCTTGTAAGGGAAAGATTGCAGCATTAGCAACAGAACTCATCGCCAAACGAATTAAGCCCCAGTGGATACCTTCAGGACACAAACAACCTAAATAATCCGTAACTTTAGCTTGGTCTTCAGGCGATCGCTCATAAAACCAACCCAAGGTAGTATTATTATCATGAGTTCCTGTATAAACCACACAATTGCGGTCGAAGTAGTTGTAAGGCAAAAAGGGACTATCACGGTCAGAATCAAAGGCAAATTGTAGAACTTTCATCCCAGGAAAATCAAATTTATCTCGCAAAAATTCGACTTCGGGGGTAATCACACCTAAATCTTCGGCGACAATGGGCAATTTGCCTAAATCTTCTTTAAGTAAGTTAAAAAACGCCTCGCCTGGGGCTGAAATCCATTTTCCTTTCATCGCCGTGGTTTCTCCTTGAGGAACAGCCCAATATGATTCAAAACCGCGAAAATGATCGATGCGAATAATATCGACATATTCGAGTATGCCTTCAATTCTTCTGATCCACCATTTAAAATCAGTATTTTTCAATTCTTGCCAGTTATAAACTGGATTACCCCACAATTGCCCCGAAGCACTAAAGTAGTCTGGTGGAACACCAGCCATCAAAGCTGCTGCACCAGTATCTTTGTCCAAACAAAAAATCTCAGGATTCGACCAGACATCCGCACTATCATGGGCGACATAAATCGGTAAATCGCCAAAAATCCTAATTCCTTTAGCGTTGGCGTATTGCTTTAAGTTTTGCCACTGATGAAAAAACTGATATTGAACAAATTTATGGAAAAAGATCGTATTTTGCAGCTTTGCTGCCCATTTTACCAAAGCTTCTGGTTGTCTCGAAGCAATATCTTTTTCCCATTGATTCCAGCTTTGACCTTGGTGTGTTTCCTTAAGTGCCATGAACAAACCATAGTCATCTAACCAATCAGCATGACGATTACAGAAATCTAAGAAAGGTTGCCGTTGTTCGGATGTAGCTTGTTGACTAAAGCGATCGCAAGCTCGTTGGATTAGGGGAATTTTGGTATTGATTACTAAATCATAATCCACTTTATAGTCAAGATATTCTGGTAATTCCGCTAAATCTTCGGTAGTTAACCGCCCATCTTCTAGTAACTTCTCTGGACTAATAAGTAGGGGATTGCCAGCTAAAGAAGAATAAGATAAATAAGGAGAATTGCCATAACCTGTTGGACCAAGCGGTAAAACTTGCCATATTTGCTGGTCAGCATTGGCAAGAAAGTTAATAAAATCATAAGCACCAGTCCCTAAATCACCGATACCAAAGGGACTAGGTAGAGAAGTGGGATGAAGTATAATACCGCTAACTCTAGAATCAAACATTAATTACTCTTCCTTGGGATAAAACTGCTTGCGGTGGTCTGAATGGAGCTTGAGTGTTTCAAAGACTTTATTATAATCTTTGTATTTAATGCAATCTCAACTAACTTCAGATGGATCTTCAACTCGTGTTTAACGGTCTTGCTATTGGCAGTATTCTAGCCTTAGCAGCCATCGGTTTAACCCTAACTTATGGTATCTTACGTCTTTCCAATTTTGCCCATGGAGATTTCATGACTTTAGGGGCTTATTTAACTTGGTTAGCGAATATCAACGGGGTGAATATTTGGTTAGCAATAGTATTAGGTGCTGTCGGAACAATAGTTGCGATGCTGATTGCCGAATTTCTACTCTGGAAACCGATGCGGGAACGTCGCGCTGATTCTACCAGCCTGATTATTATTTCCATTGGCTTGGCTTTATTTATTCGCAGTAGCATTTTGTTTATTTGGGGTGGTAGTAATCAATCTTATGATCTTCCCGTCGTACCAGCAGTTCAAGTTGGCGATTTGAGAATTGCTTACTATCGAGTGTTGAGCATTGGGTTAGCGATCATCGCGATTATGGCACTTCATTTTCTCTTGCAAAAAACTAAAGTTGGCAAAGCGATGCGAGCGGTGGCTGATAATATAGACTTGGCAAGAGTTTCAGGAATTGATGTCGAACGAATTGTTTTATGGACTTGGATTATTACTGGCATTTTAACGGCTTTGGCTGGCGGAATGTATGGTTTAATTACTACAGTACGTCCTAATATGGGTTGGTTTTTGATTTTACCCATGTTTGCCTCAGTGATTCTCGGTGGGATTGGCAATGTCTATGGTGCGATCGCTGGAGCTTTACTAATTGGCGTGGCACAAGAGTTGAGTATTCCGCTTTTGGGTTCAGAATATAAGTTAGGAGTCGCTTTATTGATTATGGTCTTGATTTTGTTGTTGCGTCCCCAAGGTTTATTTAAGGGTACGGTTTAAATTTGTGGGAGTAATATTGTCCACAGATACTCATTGCCAAAAAATAGTTTCTCAATAAATTAATTTATTGAGAAACCCAACCAAACTAACCTTGCAAACGATCTAAACTTGCCAAAACTTCTTCACTATGGCGATTCGGATTAACCCCTAAAAAAGTCTGGCGTAAAATACCTTCAGGATCGACTAAATAAGTATGCCTCAAAGCCGTCAAACCCAACCACGAACCATAAGCTTTACTCACACTACCATCAGTATCTGCTAATAAAGGAAACTTCAAACCTTCAGCATCACAAAATTCGCGATGAGAATCCACATCATCTACACTAACTCCTAAAATTTGCGCATTTCTGGCAAGATACTGCGGTAAATCTTGCTGAAAGCGACGCGCTTCGATCGTACAGCCAGAAGTAAAATCTTGCGGATAAAAATACAAAACTACCCACTGACCCCGATAATCAGTTAAAGCAACCTCTCCATCACCTGTATTAGTCGGAAGGGTAAATTCTGGGGCGGGTTCATTAAGTGGTGGTTGTTTTCCCCCCATTGCCCACGCTGAAGGCATAAAATTAGTCAATAGGACAAGAGATAAAGCTAGGGTTAAGAAAAGATTTAGATAAGTAGGACGTTTCATTTGGACAAAAATATGGTTTACTTAACATAAATTAACAGC
>DAXETX010000061.1:0-10689 GCA_051155735.1 Xenococcaceae cyanobacterium | reverse complement strand
AAAAGCGATCGCTATTCTAAAAATCAATCAAAAATCTCGGATAAATCCACAACTAATCCAGGCAGAATGTTTTCGCCTCCTAGAGCTTGAGGATTATTTAAGACTTCTTTATCCTGCCCCTGACGGTAGATTTCAACTTGTTTGTCATCGGGGTTAATTAACCACCCCAATCTAACCCCACAGTTCATATATTCAGTCATTTTGTTGTGTAACTCATTCAAACTATCGGAAGGACTCATTAGTTCAATGACAAAATCTGGGTCGAGAGGAAGGTATTTTTTTCTTTGTTCGGCTGAAAGCGCATTCCATTTGAAAAGAGGAATCCAGCTAACATCGGGAGAACGGACAGCATTGTTAGATAGTTTAAAACCTGTAGAAGAATCAAACACAACGCCTAGCTTGGTTTGAAGATTCCAAATTCCAATTTGAAGCAATAAATCGCCATTTCTTTTGCCACTTTCACCACCAGTAGGAGACATCAAGATTAGTTGTCCTTGAGGGTTTGTTTCAAGTCGAGCATCGGGATTATCGCGAGACAGAAGCTCCAAATGGCGCTCGCTCACTTTACCGATGAGAGAGGATAAATCTAGTGGCAGAACGGTCATGAGATTATTTGTGAGGGGAAGATAAGATTATTTTAGCGGATAAAAGCAGAGTGCGATCGCCATTCTCAATGCCATCGTTACCCGCAAAGATAAGATTACCCTATCTCAGCCAGGATTATCGGCAGTTAAATTAAATGCCCTGTTTGATAGCGTTCTCGAACAGTGTTTTATCGATGCTTTAGCCCGTCACCGTCATCAGGATAAACCAACTACTCTCCGCAAAGAAGTAATCACCGATGGTTGGGAATACCACAGCGATCGCTTAGATCGAGATTTTCAACAAAGAATGGCGCTCGCCAAAAGTGGCAACTTTCACGTCTGGTCGCTCACTTGGTCTGATGTCGAATCTCGGTTCAATTCCCAAGCAGGTGCTTACGTCAATCTCTTAACTCAAGATATTAGTAGTTTATTTCTCCAAAATCATCTTAATGAGAAATTACATTTGTTGTTAACTAGCTCTCTCTAGTTATTAGCTCAATTAAGCACCTATACCTAATCAAAAGTGACTTTTGGTAATCAAATTTCCTCTCACTACTTACTGGTTTTTGCTTAAAATCACTAGAGTAGTTGACTCAGGCTCAATTTCTGGTTGCAATATTTTTGAAGAATCATCTTGCTCTTTTTTATTGATTATTTTAGGTAAAAAGTACCAGAGAAGACCCATACTAAATGCCAAAATTAAGCCCACAAGGATTAATTTCCACCAAACTGACCCAGATTTGCTGACTCTCGGCGTTTTTTCAACAGTTGTGGCAGATTCTTCCCCAAAAGGTTGAGTATCTGGCAAAATATCATCGGTAGAATTAATTTCTGACCATAGAATCGATTCTTCAATTGCCGACTCTACCATTGACCAGAGTATGGGAGAACGATCTACTCCTAGTTTGGGGTTAACCTGACAAGACATTAGCGCAATAGTAACATTATCATGACCATTGCGTTCGTTAGCAATTTTGACAAATTTTTGCACTGCTTTGGTAATATCTCCTTGCTCGTTTAATACTGGCAAAAGAATACTACGCCAATATTGTTCAACTCGATCAAAGTCACTCAAACCATCACTACAAAGCAAGAAAATACAGTTATCATCAATCACGAGCCGTTTTGTATTGGGATGTAGCGCAGCAGAGTCTCGCATTCCCAAGGCTTGAATCAAAGCTCCAGCAGACGGATATTGTAAAGCATCTCGATATACTGCATAACCAAGTCTAACTTCTCGTGAGGCTAAATCATCATCTATAGTAATTTGATGGCAACTTGTATTAGTAATCCAATAAATTCGAGAGTCTCCTACATGAGTAAAATAAACTTCATGATTTCTCCCTAAAGCCATCACTAAAGTTGTACCCATACGCTGACGTTCTTGGCGTTGCTCACTATCATTACGCTTGCTGATAGCGTCATTAGCCTCGTTGAGATATTCGGTGAGTTTTTGGAGAATTTTTTCGGGATTATTATGCTCTTGATCGAAAGGTAAATTAGTAATATGAGATTGTAAATAATTAATGGTTTCTTGAGCAGCAATTTCTCCTCCGTCATGACCGCCAACTCCATCGCACACTATGGCTAGAGAGTTGCTATTTTCAGGAATAATCACGGGAGTTTTAGCAATTGGATAAGCAGCATCTTCATTGTGATCGCGATTAGGTCCTGAATCGCTACCAGCAAAAATTTGATAAGAGTATTCTTGAGATTGACTTCCGATTTCTAAAGCTCGATTTAAGAGCGCGATGACAAATTCTATTTCAGTAATTGAACTATTTTTTAACCGCAGACTTAACTGAGTTAGCACTTCCTGAATTATCGGAGAAGCGGTTTTACCTAATTCTGACCAAAAAGTTCCTAATTGTTGCAGCGTCGGTTGCGTTTTGCTGTCTGGTTCTAGTTGTAATATTTGGAGCAAAGAACCGTTTACCCTCAGTAAAAAAGGATTGAGTAATGTAGCTGCTACACCTCTTTTAGCAAAGGGTTTCCATAACTTAGCAATCTGCAACAACCAATTTAGTTGTCTTTGAGGCTTCGTTTCACTCCATAAATGCACGATCTCTGGAATTAATTGTGGATAGAGTAATTGACCAGAGACGTCTAAAGGAACTGTGCCATAGTCTAAGAGCCAAATATCTGTGCCATTAAGTTGACCATAAACTTGGGGGATATAAGGAGCATAAGAAGATAATTTTAAGTAAGTAACAATAGCTTGGGGTAGCTCTTCCGAAATTTGCGGTAGTAACCCTGGTTTAGTGTCTAAAACAATTCTATCAGTTATTGGCAAATAGCGATCGCCAATTAACTGGCGCTTTAGTTCCTTTGCTGCGATATCTGTGGTAGTTGGTGCTGGAAGCTCGATGGATTTTATTGCCCACAGGTAGCGTTTAATCACTGGCGTTTTGCAACGCTTACAAAAGTTACTCTCCAGAGCATTGAAGGCTGCACAGTGAGAGTTTGAGCATTGAATTTTTAGCTCAGAGTTCGACATAGATATTTTTGGCTCAAAAGTGCGCTTCATCTTGTGAGCGCTATCTTGTTGATTTAGATCAGAAGTTAAGCTGATATTATATACTCACCAGTTTATTATGCCTAAAATTATTGTGTCAGAAATTTTCCGTTAGATAACACTAAAAATAATCAGGAATTATCAAAAAAATGATAATTCCTCCCGCAGCATCGATCAATCACCACAGCTTAAGTCGCTGCTTTTAATCATCCCTAAACATTTTGCGCTTTTGCTAACTCTGGCTTTGTTTCGTGAAGTTCTTTTAGTCGAACATAGAGGTCTTTTGTTAATTTTTGTGAACTTTGGCGTAAAGAAGCATTGAGATACTCGGCAACATTTAGAGGAGAACCAATGTTTACCTTGACTTTAGTTCCCCAACTCGGATAATCTTGGCTATATCTCACACTGATAGGTAAAATTTTAACCTGATGCTCGACCTTCTCTGAAGTGACTTCTAAAGCAATAAGAGCAACACCTCGTTTAAGATTTTGCACTTTATCGGTACGAAAAATTCCACCTTCAGGAAACATTACCAGCATTTCTCCTGCCCGCAATAACTCTGCGCTATAGCGCAAACTTTCAACTCCTGGTCGTTCTGTATCCACAGGAAAGCCACCCATACGACGAATAAACCAGCCTTGTAAGCCTTTTACCTCGTTGTTAGAAACCATAAACCAAAGATCTCTACCACTAACTAATCTCCCAATTGCATAGGGAATAATTAGTGCATCCCAGCGAGAACGATGGGTAGGAGCAACAATCACAGGATGCTCCTTAGGGATTTTTTCTTGTCCAGTAATCGCAATTTTGCCAAAAAATAACGGTAAAACTATATAGCAACCTAAAGGATATAACAGGCGTGCTAACCAAGGAGATACACGAGAATTTACTTTTTTATTATTAGGAGCAGAAGAAGATGCTGATTCAATCATTAAAAAACTACGAAACTAAGAATTAGCAGGCAAAACTAAACGCTATTACGCTCTTTAGCTTAGTTTGTCTCAAGCTGAATGTGTTTTAGCTTCAGGACAGTTTGTCTAGTGAATACATTAAGTTTTTCGGTTCTATAACCAAATTAAGCAGTAAGAGATTTTAACAATAAACCATCGCTATTTTTGAGGGTGACAGAACTAAGATCATTTACGACCAAGCCAGGAGAAGCAACAGCGACTTGCAAATTATTGATGGGATCTAACGGCAATAGTTCCTGAAGATTGAGCGTAATTGGTTCTCCTTCTAAGTGGGAAACCATCGCAATAGTTTCTTGATTATTGTCAGGATTAGAACGAACGCCATAAAAAATAGTTCTGTCTCCTTCACTGATTTTATCAAAGCGATCGCCCTTAGTAAGATTAGCTGCTAACCAAGGATGGTGACGGCGAAAATCTCTCAAAGCTAAATTAAACTGAGTGCGCTCTTTATTTAAATTGGATTCATAGTAAGTAACATTACAAACATGAAAACAATCTTCCATAAACATTAAAGCAAAGTTTTTCAGTCTGTCTTCATCTAATTTTTTGAGAAACCGCACCATGCCACCACGACTTAATTCTTTAAGGGGTGGCACATGAGGAAAAGGATGCTGGTCAACCCAAGAGCGCAACATCTCTACTACATCAGCTAAGACATAGTTTTTTTCCACCATTGCCAAATGCAAAGCCTGCCCAAATTCTTGCAGTTGCTTGAGTTGTTTAAATCCCAATAATTTCAAGCGGGTAAAGCAATGGGTTTGGCGATATACTTGGGGGGCGATTTGCCAACTTAAAAACCCGATTTCTTCGGAAACGACTTTTACCCCATATCTTTCGTCTGTGTTGCGGAAAAATAACCAAGGAGCGTGCATGATCGCGTTGATAAAGTCCATTGGTAAACCAGGACTAAAACCATAAACCCACAAAGTTACCCCAGGATTATCATAAGCATTGTGGATTACTTCAGGGAGATTTTTTCCTAAATGCCAATTGATCGGTTTAGTTGGGTCTATCTGATTACCCCTTCTGACGGTATCGTGATTACCGCAACCAGTAATCCAGCGATCGCCAATAGTCATTACTTCTAAAACTCTCGACCATTTATGCTCCCAAAAACCTTTTAAGGAAGGAGTATTATGAGCAAAGATTAAAGGTCCCCATTGATAAGATTCTGGCTTTAGCTCGATTAATTCTCGATAACGGGATTTTTCTTCCCAACCTTCTTCGGGCCAAGGACGACCATCTTCAAAAATCGTAAATAAAAGTCTTTTACAGCCAGCAATTTCTTGAATTACATCACTCATCTCTAATAGATAAGCATCATCTTGTTCGACTCTTCCCGAAAGAGGATTAAAAAAGCGAAAATCTTGACCCCCATCGACTCTAATGCCATCAGCACCTGTATTAAGTTTGCGTCGCTGCATTTCTAATAAAATAGCCCGCACAATAGGAAACTGATGATTTAAGTCCTGACCGTACATATTAGGTCCTTTGAGGAATTGATGGGGAATCAATAACTCACTCTGATTATCCGCGTGTCCATAGACTAGATCGTAAATTACTTCTATCGGATGGGAAGGAAAATTGTGCAAAGTCGCAATAAAGTCAACTACTTCATCAGGACGCAAACTACCCAATAAAGCAGGATTAGTAGTACTAGAGCCAATAATCGGTACATCATAGCCCCAATCTTGAGTGTGAGGTTTGCTGAGTTCGATTTCAACAACTTCACCGTACTCTTCCTCATCTTCTTCGACAAAAGCGAAAAACTCACTCTCAGCCGTATATTGATCCCGATATTCAATAGTTGGTTCTGTCGGCAGCAATTGAATGGCATCATAACCAACATAATTTTGTTCGGCAGCACTTAAAGGCAGATTTTGGCGAATTTTTTGACCAATAGTTTCATATATTCGCGTTAATCCTTCTAGAGTTCCTTCTGCAGAAGCCGTACCAATGTGTAGCTGTAAAATATTACAAGGTGCATCAACCCGAGGAATCTTTTTTCCTTTGGTCGCACTGGTACGACGCAAATAATCTAAGTCTGCTCGGTTTGCTTGCAAACTAGCAACATCATAAAGTTCTGCTGGGGCAAAAATTCCATAAGGTAAAGAATAAGGGACAATATCTCGAATAGTCTGTAATTTGCCATTGAGATCGGAATAACGCAACCAATAAAAAGAACCTGCTTGCTC
Organism: Xenococcaceae cyanobacterium; assembly: GCA_051155735.1. Lineage (GTDB taxonomy): Bacteria > Cyanobacteriota > Cyanobacteriia > Cyanobacteriales > Xenococcaceae > JASJCP01. The sequence goes on along the minus strand of DAXETX010000061.1, from coordinate 4,424 downwards.
TTTATTTCCAGCTTGCAATCCTGCGACTACACCCCAAAAATACTCTCCTTGTTGCTCTAAATGCAAGCTATCCCGTCTAAATCTAACTCTTTGTTCTTTAGCTCGCCAATCGATCGCTTCTAAGGGAGTAAAAACTTCTAGATATATTTCTCTTTCATGTAGCACATCGCCAATTAGTCTTGGTACCCAAAAACCAAATTCTGTCAAACCATCAGAACGATAATGAGCTCCCAATTTACGAGCTAAAGCTTTTGCCTGTTCTAAAAATGTATTTGTCGCTGATTCTAATCCCGATGCCCAGGCTAACAGTTTACCTGTTTCTTCGGGTACTAACCTAACAGATTCACTTTGTGCGATTACCATTCGCTCTTCTCTTAATTGCTTTTTTCTTTAGCTACTATCCGCTGATCTAGTTTGACACACTTTTTCCCTTAGTGTTATCCCTCTAAAGTTTCTTTTAAATCGAATTAACGCCATGCTAGTATGGCTTTGAGCCACAGAATGATAGTTATAGAGGCAAAATATATATGCAAAAGGTAGTTAAACTTAAAACAGCTTCGGTCAAGTTTAGATAACAATTGGCTTCTAAACACTTACTCAACAATTTAGCTTAATAATTTAACGTTCCAACTTTAAAGAGACAACTACATAGTTAAACTCGATTCAAAAATAATTAATCTCTTTGAGTTTATTTATACATACATATGTACTTCTTGATGAACCACGACAACTAAAACTTAACAAAGTTTATTAGACGAATCACTTATTCTCGTCACAATGATTTTAAATCTGACCAATCAGAGTCCCATATTAACAATTAGCAGTGTAGGAAAATCATGAAATCTTCTTTAGTTATTCTTTACCATCGCGAACCTTATGATGAAATAGTCCAAAATGGCAAAACTATTTATGTTCGGAAAAAGAGTCCTAACGGTATTGTACCTACTTTAAAAAGTTTCTTTGCTGATGTGAACCGAGGTACGTGGATAGCTTGGAAACAGGTAACAGCCAAACAAAAAGCTAATTTTGAACCCAAAGTTCAAGTTGAAGGAGAAGGTAACTACAACGTACTCCGTATTCCCCTCAATGCCGACCAAGTTAGAGATTTTTATCATATAACTTCTAAAGAAGCCTTTTGGCCGATTCTACATTCTTTCCCTTTCCACTTCACTTCAGAATCAACCGACTGGGAAAATTTCCAAAATATCAACCGTTTATTTGCTCAAGCAGCTTGTGAAGAAGCAGCAGATGATGCACTAATTTGGATTCATGATTATAATCTCTGGTTAGCACCTAAATATATTCGGGAGCAAAAACCCAATGCTCGCATTGCTTTTTTCCATCATACGCCTTTTCCTTCAGTAGATATATTTAATATCTTGCCTTGGCGCGATGTTATCGTCGAAAGTCTTTTATGCTGTGATATTGTCGGATTTCATATTCCCCGCTATGCCGAAAATTTTGTTAATGTCGCCCGCAGTTTGAAACCAATTAAAGTTTTAAAACAAGAGTCGGTTAGCGAAGGACATATGACTCCTGTCGGAATGGCTTTAGCCGAACCAGAAGTAACAACCCAGTTAAGCTATCAGGGACAAGTTATTAATATCGATGCTTTTCCTGTTGGCACAAATCCTCACTTTATTCAATCAATCTTAGCCGAGCCAGAAACCCAAGCTAGATTATCTCAAGTCAAAGACGAGTTACAAGGTCGAAAACTGATTATTGCTGCTGGTAGAGTCGATTATGTCAAAGGTAATCTGGAAAAACTCGAAACTTATGGTCGTTTATTAGAGCGTCGTCCTGATTTACACGGTAAAATCAATTTTGTGATGACTTGTGTCCAACCTGCTGCTGGAATGCGAGTTTATAAAACTGCTCAAAGCCAAATCGAGCAAGTAGTAGGTAAAATTAATGGGCGGTTTGCCAAATTGGGCTGGACACCAATTATGTTGTTTACCCAACCCATACCTTTAAAAGATTTATTTTGTTACTATAAGGCTGCGGATATTTGTTGGACAACTCCTTTAAGAGATGGTTTAAATTTGGTTGCCAAAGAATATGTTGTAGCTCATGAAGGAAAAGATGGCGTTCTCGTCTTATCAGAATTTGTCGGGGCTGCTGTAGAGTTACCAGAAGCAATCTTAACGAATCCTTATTCTGTTAACCGTATGGACGAAGCGATTGAAAAAGCTTTAGTGATGTCTCCTGAAGAACAGCAAAAAAGAATGGCAAAAATGTATCAGACTGTCACAACTTATGATGTTAAATATTGGGCAGATCGATTATTAGATAAATTCAAAAATCTGAAGCGAGAAACTGTTTAAGCTTAACACATTATTGCCTATAATTTGATAGGAGCTAGGAGCAATTTATCAATCGCTCCTATTCGATTTTAATATAACTATTATTGATTATTTGGCTAACTGAGAAATAGTTTCTGCCAAAGCAAAGTCTTGATTTGTCAGTCCTCCTGCATCATGAGTAGTCAGACTAATAGTGACTTTATTGTAAGAAATGGCAATATCAGGATGGTGTCCTGCTGCCTCTGCTGGCTCAACCAGTTTGTTGACAAAATCGATGGCTGCAACGAAGTCAGAAAATTGGAAAGTGCGGGTAATCTCTTGTCCATCAAGATTCCAGCCTGGTAATGTCTGGATCTTCTCACTAATTTGAGTTTCTGTAAGTACCATAGAACTAGTTTCGCTATTCTGAGCTACTGTAAAGTTGGCAGTGATTAAAATCATCGCTATTCCGCCAAAAGCGCAGCACTGCACGCACCAAATAGGTAATTTTTGCCAGGGAATAGCTAATGAATATCTCAAATATTTTATCGTTTCTTGAAAATATTTGGTTCTGTTACCGAAGTTGTGAATCACGAAAACCATAATAAACTTGAGGAAATAAAGCTATCTGTTAGTTAGTCTAGAACGAGAGATATCCGAAAAACTAACAGTGAGCAGAGTATAAATCTTCGTACCGATCCGTTACAATATGCCATTGGTCTGTTTACAAGGTTAACAAATATTATGGGTCGCGCAAAAAAAGTTGTCTTGGCATATTCAGGAGGTGTAGATACCTCTGTTTGTATTCCTTACCTAATTCATGAGTGGGGAGTCAAAGAAGTCATTACCCTAGCAGCAGATTTAGGACAAGGAGAGGAACTCAAACCCATTCAAGAAAAAGCTTTAAAATGTGGGGCAAAAGAATCCCTGGTAGAAGATGCTACCGAGGCATTTGTCAAAAATTATGCTTTTCCTGCAATTCAAGCTAACACCTTATATGAAAACCGTTATCCTCTTTCTACCGCTTTAGCTCGTCCTTTAATTGCCAAGTTATTAGTCGATGCTGCAGCAAAATATGGTGCAGATGCAGTAGCCCATGGTTGTACAGGGAAGGGTAATGACCAAGTTCGGTTTGATGTCGGTATTATGGCACTTAATCCTAATCTCAAAGTCTTAGCCCCTGCTAGGGAATGGGGGATGAGTCGGGAAGAAACCATTGCCTATGGGGAAAAATTTGGCATTGAGTCGCCAGTGAAAAAATCTTCTCCCTACAGTATTGATCGCAACTTATTGGGGCGCAGTATTGAAGCAGGACCTTTAGAAGACCCCATGACCGAGCCTCCCGAAGAAATTTATGAGATGACTAGGGCGATCGCTGATACTCCTGATGAGCCAGAATATCTTGAAATTGGCTTTGAAGCGGGGCTTCCTGTCAGTCTTAATGGTAATTCTTTAACACCTGTGGCTCTGATTACCCAACTGAATGAAATTGTCGGCAATCATGGAATAGGCAGGATTGATATGATTGAAAACCGTGTTGTTGGGATTAAATCACGGGAAATCTACGAAACTCCCGCTTTACTGGTGCTAATTCAAGCCCATCGCGATTTAGAAAGCTTAACTCTTACTGCTGATGTTACTCGTTATAAACGAGGTATTGAGCAAACCTACAGCGAATTAATCTATCAAGGATTGTGGTACAGTCCTCTGAAAGAGGCTCTAGATGGATTTATTCAGAAGACTCAAGCAACTGTATCGGGCAGCGTCCGCATCAAACTTTTTAAAGGTAATGCGATAATTGTGGGTCGCCAATCTAATGATTCAATTTATACTCCTGATTTAGCTACCTATGGCGCAGATGATCAATTCGATCATAAGGCTGCTGAAGGATTTATTTATATCTGGGGCTTACCGACTAAAGTATGGTCACAAAAAACCAGAAACTCGTAAGATACAGCCTTTTTTCCCAGAATAAGACTGAAAAGAGCCTGGTATTTAAAGATTAACGCGAGGAGTTAGGGATTAGGCAATCGTGACAAGTTAAGAAAAAATAGTTTTAGTCAACTACTACATATAGTGGGTTGAATTTAAGCTAACTCTAAATATGGATTAGAGCCAATTGTATGTGGCGGTCGCACCTAG
>DAXETX010000060.1:0-8932 GCA_051155735.1 Xenococcaceae cyanobacterium | reverse complement strand
TGGTACTGAAGATAGTGCTAATGATACTGTGGACTACTCTGGTTTAGGTGCTGGAATTACTCTTAAAGCTACTGGTACTATCGATAAAGGCGTCTTAGGAACTGACCAGTTAATCAGAGTTGAAAAGATTATTGCTGATGCTGGTCAAGATAACACTATTGGTGAGGCTGGTGTTTCTAATGCATCTATTGATGTAGATTTAGAGGCAGAAACTTTAGTCGCTAATATTAATGTTCCTGGTGGCTTTAGTGGTGTATTCGAGCGAGAAGTAGTCAATTTTGTTAATGTTATTGGTACTAATGAGGCTGACACCATTGGTGGTAGCGCAGCAGATAACGAGTTACAAGGTGGAGAGGGTGCAGACTTCTTTAAAGGAAGTGCTGGTGATGACATCATCGCTGGTAATAACCTGGCTGGAGATGAAGATGATGCCAATGATACTGTTGACTACACTGGTTTAGGTACTGGAATTACTCTTCAAGCTACTGGTACTATTGATAAAGGGACTTTAGGAACTGACCAACTAATCAGAGTTGAAACTATTATTGCTGATGCGGGTCAAGATAACACTATTGTTTCTAGTACTTTTGGTGCTGCTTCGATTAATGTAGATTTGGGGGCAGAAACTTTAGAAGTTAACATTAATACTCCGACTTTTAGCACTACTCTCAATCGTCAGGTAGTTAACTTCGTTAATGTCTTTGGTACTGACAAACGTGATACTATTATTGGCAGCTCAGATGATAACGTTTTAGATGGTGGTGCGGGAAGTGATACTATTGCTGGTGATATTGGAAATGACTTTCTAAGCGGTGGTCTTGGTTTTGACCGTATTAATGGTGATGGTGGAAATGATTTTCTAAGCGGTGGTCTTGGAAATGACACTTTAATTGGTGGCACTGGTAAAGACACTATTTTTGGTGGTGATGAAAACGACGCTTTAATGGGTCAAGCAGACTCAGACTTTCTTGATGGTGATTTTGGCAATGACCGTCTTGATGGTGGTTTTGGCAATGATACTCTTATTGGTGGTTTTGGCAATGATACTTTAGTTGGGATTAATACTTTTGTTGTTAATCCTGGTTCTGGAGAGTTTGACACTATCACTGGCGGAGAAGGAGCAGATTTATTTATTTTAGGGGACTCTTTCGAGGCTTACTATCTTGGTGATGGTTTTGCTACTATTACCGATTTTGATTTTTTAGAGGGAGATAAATTCCAAGTATTTGGTACAGAATCAGACTACAGTATTACAGAATTAGATGGTGGAGCAGAAATCTTATACCAAGGAGACAAAATTGCTTTTGTTTCTAATACAACTGATGTTATTCCATTTTTAGATTTTGAATTTGTCTAAAAATCAATTAAATTTCACTATTAAATAATTTATGAGGTATGGGAGTAAAAAAACTTTACATACCTTTTTTATTGTTTGATATAGCGCAAAGCTTCGATAGATTGAGCCGTGAGAAATATCCCTAAAAAAATATAACTAAATAGCAAGACTAAATTGCTAGTATCACAGATACCTTGTACTAAATTGTTATAACTTTCTAGTAAAGAAATCTTTTGTAGTATTTGACCAAAAACATTATCAATATTACTAGCAACTAAATCAATAATCCATAAAAATAGTACTAAACCAAAAGTTAAAATTGCCGAAATAATTGTGCTATCAGTTAACGAAGAAATAAACATCCCTAAAGATAAAATAGCACTAGCTAATAAAATTAAACCGACATGAGCTAATAAAGGAACTGCTGGCGATACTGGAGGCTGCGAAGCATTAAAAATAATAATTTCATAAAATAATAAAGGTAAAATCATCACTGTAAAAAAAGTTATGACTCCGAGTAATTTACCTAAAGCTACGACCCAATTATTAATCGGAGAAGTTGCTAATAACTCTAAAGTGCCTCTTTTTCTTTCTTCAGCATAAAGTCCCATAGAAAGTATCGGTAGAATAAATAAACAAAGAGTGCCTAGCACTGCAAAAAAAGAATTTAAAAACAAGTAAGTAACATCAATAGGTGCTGTAGGAATACCCATTTGTTCACTAAGTGCTACTTGTTGAATGATTCCTTGTTCTCCTAGTAAAATTCCCACTAAAAATATGCCTGAAATTAGCCAGAAAATACCTAAAACAATATAAGCTAAAGGAGAATAAAAGTAACTTTGAAATTCTTTTTGAAAAATTGCGATCGCGTTATTAATAATCATCAAGTAAATTTTTAGAGAAAAGAAACAGGATTTAACCAAAACAAAACTTCTTTTTGCAGACGGGGTAAATCTCGCGAAAATTCTTGTTTGAACCACTGTCCAATAGCATCTAGAGGCGTAAAAATATCTCCTGTTTGCCAGTTAAGATTTTGGCTTAAGGGCGTAAGATGATTACCAGGAAGAGTCCGTAAAGCAGTAGTCTCAAAAAACCTTTGCTGCAAAATTACATTAAGATTCTTAGTTTGGTCGATATTGTCGTTGCTAAACTGAATCAAAAGATTGCGACGTACCCGATAATCAGCAGCGATTAATTGATTGGTTTCCGTAGGAGAGGGAGTAAACTCTAAATCAAAAATCGCATTTACAGGAAGTTGATCGGCAAATGGAATCGCCTGACGCACAGGATAGTTATTAAACGAAATTAGAATATTTCCGGCTCTTTGTACTTCAAATAAGCTACCAATAATTAAATGCAGCTTACAACCCATACTATGACCGATTCCGTAGATGGGAACATAGCTTTTACCCAGAGAATTAGTTTTATCAAGACGCTCTAAAATTGTTTCAAAACGATTCAGTACTTCGCGAGCGATCGCCAGATGGTCGAAGGTATTGAGAAAAGGAGTCGCAATAATTCCATATCCTTCCTGAGATACTTGTTCTAAAAAAGAGCGATAGGATATTTGCGGTGCAGTTGCCACAAAAGCTCCCCCTAAAAAGTGGATGATGCCTTTTATTTCTCTTGAGGGAAGATACACCCAACCGCCTGAAATCTCTCGCCATTCCATGGTTGTAACTCATAGCTTTAATAACTACTATCATTTCAGTATATTATTTTTATTTTTGAGACGATCAAAACATTAGATAGCTAAATAGCTGTTTTATCCCAAATACAGGATAAACGCGATTTCTTTATACTTAATCAAAGATGTTTTAACCCTACTTAATTCTTGTTCCTATGACTTCGATACAGCAGACTCAATTACTTCGTACACCCTTATACACTTTAGAAAAAGCCCAGAAAGCTCGCTTCGTTCCTTTTTCTGGTTGGGAAATGCCAGTACAGTTCACAGGATTAAAACAAGAACATCAAGCAGTTCGCTCTCAAGTCGGAATGTTTGATATTTCCCACATGGGAAAATTTACTTTAGTCGGAAAAAACTTAGTCACCCAGTTACAAACTCTCGTACCTTCAGATTTATCAAGATTACATCCTAACCAAGCGCAATACACAGTACTGTTAAATCCTCAAGGCGGAATTATCGATGATATTATTTTTTATCGTCAAGCAGATACAGTAACAGGAGAGCAACAAGGCATGTTAATTGTTAATGCTGCTACTACCGATCAAGATCGTGATTGGATTTTAAAGCAGATTGATCGCCAGTCTGTCACTTTTCAAGATATATCGCGCGATCGCATTTTAATTGCCATTCAAGGTAAAACCGCTACTGCTACTCTACAATCTCTAGTTGCAGAAAATATCAGTAACCTACCTCGCTTCGGACATCAGCAAGTGACAATCTCAGGAAACCCTGCTTTTGTGGCTCGTACTGGCTATACAGGAGAAGATGGGTTTGAAGTAATGGTTGATTCGGAAACAGGGCAGGAATTATGGCGATCGCTATTAGCTGCGGGGGTGACTCCCTGTGGCTTAGGGGCTAGAGATACGCTGCGTTTAGAAGCTGCCATGTGTCTTTACGGACAAGATATCGATGAAACTACCACACCCTTAGAGGCGGGTTTAGGCTGGTTAGTTCACCTAGAAACCCAAGGAGACTTTATCGGACGTTCGGTATTAGAAGCTCAAAAAATAGCAGGTGTTTCTCGCCGTCTAGTAGGGTTACAGATGCAAGGTAAATATATTGCTCGTCATGACTATCCTGTAATCTATCAAGGAGAAGCTGTCGGCAAAATTACTAGTGGAACACTGTCTCCTACTTTAGGTAAAGCGATCGCTCTTGCCTATGTCCCTAAATCTTTAAGTAAAATCGGACAAGAACTAGCAGTAGCAATTCGCGGTCAAAACTATCCTGCAACAGTAGTCAAAAAACCTTTTTATCGTCGTAATCAGTAATCACTAACCACTAACTCCTAAAATCTAGTTCATCAATACTAAAAAGCCTTATTAAATCTTAATAAATATCTAAGGAGATACCGCTCTCTGATAGACTTTTGACTTGAGTAGGCATTGCCATACCAGGGAAAAATATGCACTAGGGAGAAAAATCGGCGTGGAAAACACCCTCGGATTAGAAATTATTGAAGTAGTCGAACAAGCTGCGATCGCATCTGCCAAATGGATGGGTAAAGGCGAAAAAAATATTGCTGACCAAGTCGCAGTAGAAGCCATGCGGGAGCGGATGAACAAAATCTATATGCGAGGACGCATTGTCATCGGTGAAGGAGAAAGGGATGATGCTCCCATGCTCTATATCGGTGAAGAAGTCGGGATTTGCGCCCGTCAAGATGCAGCAAATTACTGTAACCCAGAAGAGTTAATTCAAATTGATATTGCAGTTGACCCCTGTGAAGGTACTAACTTAGTAGCTTACGGACAAAATGGCTCAATGGCAGTATTAGCAATTGCCGAAAAGGGGGGTTTATTTGCAGCACCAGATTTTTACATGAAAAAACTCGCTGCTCCTCCAGTAGCTAAAGGTCATGTAGATATTAATAAATCCGCTACCGAAAACCTCAAAATTCTTTCTGAGTGTATGAGTCGCTCAATTGAAGAATTAGTAGTAGTGGTAATGGATCGTTCGCGTCACAAAGACCTAATTCAAGAAATTCGCGAAGCAGGTGCTAGGGTGAGATTGATTAGTGACGGTGACGTATCCGCTGCTTTATCTTGCGCTTTCTCTGGAACTAATATTCATGCTTTGATGGGAATTGGTGCTGCACCTGAAGGGGTGATTTCCGCAGCAGCAATGCGGTGCTTAGGGGGTCACTTCCAAGGGCAATTAATTTACGATCCGGCAATTGTTAAAACTGGATTAATTGGCGAAAGTAAGGAAAGTAACTTAGCTAGACTAAATGAAATGGGAATTAGCGATCCAGATAAAGTATATGATGCGGAAGAATTAGCTAGTGGTGAAACAGTCTTATTCGCTGCTTGTGGAATTACTCCAGGTACTTTGATGGAAGGAGTACGTTTCTTTAAAGGCGGAGCTAGAACCCAGAGCTTGGTAATTTCTTCCCAATCTAAAACGGCACGGTTTGTCGATACAGTGCATATGTTTGAGCAGCCTAAAAGCCTCCAGCTTAGATAATGAGCTTGTCGATCTAGTAAGGTTGGTTTTCTGATTGGAGTTTCTAGCTCTAGATCCTCAACAGAAGGCTACCTTCTTCCTCCTGTTCCCAAACTTAATTTATTAAAAAAATATCTTTTTAAAAACCTTGAGAAGAACACATGAATATTGTCGTTGTCGGTCTAAGTCATAAAACAGCTTCCGTAGAAGTCAGAGAAAAATTAAGTATCCCAGAAGCCCAAACCGAAGAAGCGATCGCTCATTTACGTGGTTATCCTCATATCGAAGAAGTTGCGATTATTAGCACCTGTAACCGTCTCGAAATTTACAGTGTGGTTAAAGAGACAGAACAAGGTATTACTGAAATTGTGCAATTTTTAGCCGAGAAAGCACATCTATCTTTGTATGGATTACGCAAACATTTATTTATTTTGCTTCACGAAGATGCGATGCGTCATCTGATGCGAGTCGCAGCAGGTTTAGAAAGCTTAGTGCTAGGAGAAGGGCAAATCTTAGCCCAAGTTAAAACCACCCACAAACTAGGACAAAAGTATCAAGGTTTGGGCAGACTCTTAGACCGTCTTTTTAAACAAGCTATTTCCACAGGGAAAAGAGTTAGAAGCGAAACCAGCATTGGTACAGGAGCAGTTTCGATCAGTTCCGCTGCGGTAGAATTAGCCCAAATTAAAGTTGCAGAATTAGCATCCTACAAGTTTACAATTATTGGCGCGGGAAAAATGGCTTGTTTGCTAGTAAAGCATCTTATTGCCAAAGGGGCAACTCAGATTGCAATTGTCAACCGTTCCCATCGTCGAGGGCAAGAATTAGCCAGTAAATTTCCCCAAGTTTCCCTACAAATTCATCCCCTATCAGAAATGATAGATGCGATCGCTAAATCTGATATTGTGTTTACTAGTACTAGTGCCACTGAGCCAATTCTGACTAAAGGAAAATTAGCTACTAGTCTTGCTATAGAGCAGTCGGTAATTTTAATTGATATTTCTGTGCCACGTAATGTGGCAGCAGATGTTAAAGAATTAGTCCAAGTTCAATCTTATAATGTAGATGATCTTAAAGCGGTAGTAGCAGCCAATCAAGAGACTCGCCGTCAGATAGCCCAGGAAGCAGAAGGAATTATCGAAGAAGAAGTTGCTAACTATATCTTGTGGTTGCGCTCTTTAGAAACAGTACCAACTATTAGCTGTTTGCGCAGCAAAGTTGAGGATATTCGGGAACAAGAATTAGAAAAAGCTCTATCGCGTCTCGGCGCAGAATTTGCCGAGAAACATCAAGATGTAATTGAGTCTCTCACTAGAGGAATTGTCAATAAAATTCTTCATGAACCAATGGTGCAATTAAGAGCGCAGCAAGATATTGAAGCGCGTCGGCGTTGTTTGCAATCGCTCCAAATGCTGTTTAATTTGGAGGTAGAAGAACAAAGAGTCTAGTCAATAAATCTTTAGCTAGGACATATGATCGATTAAAGGGAAGAATAATTTTTCAGCTATTTTGGAAAATGTAAGCAAAAAAATCTTCCCTATGGAGAAGATTTTTTTGCTTCAGTACAATTTATTTTGAATCTAATATTCTTGAAGCATTCTTGAAGTTGTGTTTTGACGATCTAGAAAAGACTAAGATTAGCTAAAGCACATAAAAAAAAAATCAGAAATGCCAGACTTTCAATACTTTTTACTCACAAGAATTAACGTAGATGGTTGGTTTAATAGACCTCGCACTAAAGAGGAACGCAACACTAAGGATTTCTTGGATCATAGATTTAGTATTTTTGAGAAAACTTGTTATCCATCAGTCCAATCTCAAACCAAGACAAACTTTATTTGGTTAGTACTCTGTGATGATATGTTGCCAGAGGCTTACCGTCAGCGTTTAGAAACTTACAATTCTATTGTTAAAATAATCCCTATCTACATTACTAGTAAAGATACATTACTAGAGACTGTGTATCAAGTAATTATCAGTAATTTTACAAATACAACCAAATATTTAATAACTACTAATCTAGATAGTGATGACATCATAGCTAAAAATTTTATTGCTACTGTCTTACAAAAATTTAATCAACAAAGTTTTGAATTTATCAATTTTCCTTTTGGCTATTTATATAACTTAAATACTAGAGTATTGTTTTTGCGGGAATGGCATACCGCTTCTTGTCATACTCTAATTGAAAAGATACAAAAAAATAATAAATTTGACACTGCACTTAAGTATTCTCATATAGATATCAATAAATATAATTTACGTCAAGTGATAATGAAACCCATGTGGTTAATGACGGTTCACGGCAAAAATGACAGAACAGCATTTGATGTTAATGCTGCTTGGCAACCAATATTTAGATTAGAAGAGCGTTTTATGGATAATATTGATTACCCCCAAATGAGTTTTTGCATGATATTAAGGGGATGTTTGTTGCAATAAAACGCACAACTTTTAGCAGAAAACGATGGGATACTCCTAAAAGAAAAGTAATTAAAATATCAAATATTTTATTTCCTGGTTTAATTAGAGTATCCAAAAGAATTAAAATAAATCTGTTTACTTAGATTTTAAATTATTTAATTGACTAATTCGGAATTATATTCATTAAAAGGACGCAGCTTCAATTCTACAGATTCGGAGCGAGGTAGTAAATCAAATACTTCGCGTAACACATCATCAATAGCTTCGTACTTTACTTGACCTGTGCGATTAAAAACAACTTTTCCTGTTTGATCGAGAATTACGGTTTGTGGTACTTTGCCTTCATAATAGTAACCAGGTTCTTGAGGCGTATAGTTAGTTTTTAACGGGAGAGAATCAACAGTTATTGGCATAATATTAGCAGCACGACCATAAAACTCTTGCATTCGTGATACTACTATCGAAAACTGCTTGCAATCTTGACTATCATCAACGTAATAGACCAAAATAGTTGGCATTTCTCGTTTTAAAGATTCAGCTAAACTCAATCGAGGCGGTACTAGCGAACCATTACCAGCATAAAGAATAAAAATATTCCCTTCATACTTATCATCATTAATTCCCGCCCAAGCAGGAGCAGACCACAACCAAGATAAGCTAGTTAGAAAAATTAATAAAGCTAAAATTAACGCTCTCATCCATTGCTTGGGTCGATTGTGATTATTTATATTGTTTAATTTTAAAGCAGTAAAATCCATTGGAAATTTATAGATATTGCAAAATTGTTCACGGTGACCACAGTTTATTATAGGGTTTACGATTACCATTAGAAACACTATGAAAATCGGCATTATTGGCTTAGGCTTAATTGGCGGTTCTTTAGGGTTAGACCTGAAAGCACGAGGACAAGAAATTTTAGGAGTATCCCGGAAAGCTAGTACTTGTGATACTGCTGTTGCTAGAGGCATTGTCGAGCGAGCTAGCACTGATTTGAGTCTTCTTACAGAAGCAGAGATAATTTTTATTTGTACTCCTAT
>DAXETX010000059.1:0-5323 GCA_051155735.1 Xenococcaceae cyanobacterium | reverse complement strand
TACAAAAGTATTTCATATTACTTGTTCGTTATTTCAATAAACTGATTTGTTGCTAAAGGAGTACTAATGTTCCCAAAAATCTGGAAAATAATGATCGCTGTGGCGATCGCCCTAACTTTCATCTTTCAAACTACTGTAGCACCTGCTTTGGCACAGGAAATTTTGCCCCATCCTCCAAAGCGTTTTGGGGGAAAAATCGGGTTAACCTACAAAACATCCGAACCTGTTAAAAGCGAACTCAAGCTACCAGAAACTTTTGGCATTGAAAACCCACCCAATATTCTGCTGGTGCTGATCGATGATGTGGGTTATGGGCAATTTGGCAGTTTCGGCGGTAGTATTCCCACTCCCACAATGGATCGGGTGGTTAAAAATGGACTGCAATATACCCAATTCCACACTACTGCCCTCTGTTCTCCGACTCGTGCTGCCCTCTTGACGGGACGCAACCATCATTCTGTAGGAAACGGGGTAATCACCGAAGCAGGTACAGGATTTCCTGGCTATTCTGGCATAATTCCCGATAATGCTGCGACTTTTGCCCAAATTTTGCAAGCTGATGGTTATGCTACCGCTTGGTTTGGCAAAAATCATAATGTCCCTGACTGGGAAAGTAGTGTGGCAGGACCTTTCGACCGCTGGCCGAGAGGCTTGGGTTTTGACTACTTTTACGGTTTTGTCGGCGGAGATACCGACCAGTTTAGTCCTGCATTAGTAGAAAATACGACTCGGCTGCAACCCCCTAAAACTAATGCTGATGGCTCTCCCTATCACCTCAGTACCGATCTAGCCGACCATGCCATTAATTATATCCAGCAGCTTGAAGCAGTATCACCTCAAAAACCCTTTTTTGTCTACTTTGCCACTGGTGCAACCCATGCACCTCATCAAGTTCCGCCAGCCTGGAGCGATAAGTTTAAAGGCAAGTTCGATATGGGCTGGGATCAATACCGCGAACAAACCTTTGAACGGCAGAAAAAACTGGGAGTAATTCCTGCCGATGCCAAGCTGACCCCTCGCCCTGACTCTTTACAGGCTTGGGATTCCCTTACCGCTGAGGAGCAAAAAGTTTATGCTCGGATGATGGAAGTTTTCGCTGGCTTCACCGCCCATGTGGATCATGAAGTAGGGAGAGTTATTAATGCGATCGATGAATTAGGCGAACTGGATAATACCCTAATTTTCTATCTCGCTGGCGACAACGGCTCTAGTGCTGAAGGTGGGTTTGAAGGATTGTTAAATGAAATGACTTTCTTCAATGCATTGCCAGAAAGCTTACAAGCTAAAGCAGCAGCACTTGACGATTTGGGTGGCGACAAATATTACAATCACTTTCCCGCAGCCTGGGCATGGGCGATGGATTCTCCTTTTCAGTGGACGAAACAAATTGCTTCTCACTTTGGTGGAACTCGTAACGGCATGGGAATTTCTTGGCCAGTCCGCATTAAAGATAAAGGTAGCAAGCGTTATCAATTTAGTCACGTCATTGATATTGCCCCGACTATTTTGGAAGCTGTGGGTATTACCGAACCCGTAGAAGTCAACGGTATCGGACAGAAGCCTATTGAAGGCACTAGCTTGGTTTATACCTTTGATGATGCCAACGTTCCAACTCGCCATACTACCCAATACTTTGAGATGTTGGGCAACCAGGGCATTTATAGCGATGGCTGGATGGCGAGTGCTTTGTGGAGTGAACCTTGGAATCCCAATCCACCTACCGATAAAGACATTCTCAATTTGGATTGGGAACTATATCACATCGATGAAGACTTCACTCAGGCAGAAGATTTGGCAGACCAAATGCCAGAGAAACTTCAGGAAATGAAAAACCTGTTTTATGCTGAAGCAGCAAAATACAGTGTATTGCCCTTGGATGGTCGTAAAACAGCACGTTTGGATGTAGCCAATCGTCCTAGTTTGACTGAAGGACGCAGCCACTTTACTTATCCGAGGGGGATTCGCGTCCCCGAAGGCTCGACCCCCGACTTGAAGCACATCAACCATACCATTACCGCCGAGGTAACGATCCCAGATCGCGGAGCGGAAGGAATGCTGGCAACCCTAGGAGGACGCTTTGCGGGTTACGGTTTATTTATCCAAGATGGCAAGCTAGTGTATCACTACAACTTGGCTGGTGTCGAACGATACGATATTGTTTCTGACCGCGATGTCCCGACGGGAGATGTTTCCCTCAAAGCAGAATACAAAACCGATGGGGATAGTCCTTATGCAGGAGCGACAGTAACTTTGTATGCTAATAATCGCAAGATCGGTCAGGGTCGAGTGGAAAAGAGTATTCCCAACCGAGTTACCTTAGATGAAACCTTCGATGTTGGTTTTGATACGGGAACGCCAGTCAAGGAAAGCTATGAATTGCCCTTTGCCTTTACAGGGAAGTTGAAACAGGTAGCAATCGATTTAAAAGCTTAGTTACTTAAGCAAAGTGGCGTTGCATATTTAAAAAAAAGCAAGAACGATGCAACGCCCTTATCTCTTAATTTAATTAATGGGTAAGACTCTAAACTAACAGCTTGATACTGCTTATTGAATTATGGTTACTCCTTTACCTTCCTGGAATGAGACGACTTCTAAACAAAAGATTTTAGAGTTTGTCACTAGGGTTACAGATCAATCTCATGGTAACTATGTAGAACCGAAAGAACGAATTGCTACTTTTGACAATGACGGTACTCTCTGGTGTGAAAAGCCCGTAATCAATCAATTAGCCAGGGTTTTAGCTAAAGTTGCAGCTGATGGAAAGACCAATCCCGATTTACGAGTCAAACCTCTTTATAAAGCAACCTTAGAAAATGATACTGCTTGGTTTGAAAGATATTCTGGTAATGACAAAATTCAGGAATTAGTTGCCATGATTTTGGAAACAGGTGTCGGTTCGACCATGGAGGAAGTAGAAACCCAAGTCTTAGAGTGGTTGACAACAGCCCGTCATCCTCGATTCAATTTGCCCTATACCCAAGTCATCTATCAACCAATGCGAGAACTAATTGATTATCTCCAGCAACAGGATTTTCGAGTGTTTATCTGTTCTGGTGGTGGGATGGATTTTATGCGGGTATTTGCGGAAGAAACTTACGATATACCACGAGAAAGGGTGATTGGTTCTAATATGAAACTTGCTTGGGAATATCGAGATGGTAAGCCAGTTTTGGTGAGACAACTAGGGATTATTGAACCTTTTAATGATGGTGCTGGTAAGCCGATTAATATTCAACTGCACATTGGCAGACCCCCTATTTTGGTGGGTGGTAACAGTAACGGCGATATCGAAATGATGGAGTTTGCCGAAGCCAGTGGCAAACCCTTTTTAAACCTATTAGTGCATCACGATGATAGCGATCGCGAATATGCTTACGATAGCAGTGCCGAACGCGCCTTGACAATGGCAAAAGAGCGAAGTTGGAACATTATTAGCATGAAACAAGATTTTGCCCGAATTTTTCCTGAAGCCAATAATAATCCTATTTAAAAAACTCAAATATGAAAGATCAAGCTGACGAAGTAACAGCGAATTCGGAGATCCCGCTATTGTTGAAGCTAATTTCGCGAACGCGCTGGATTAGTGTAATTCCTGTAATAGCATCTCTAGCTGCCTCTTTACTGATGCTGTTATTGGGCATTAAAGAAACCGTAGCAGCTTTTGCGATCGCTTTTGAGCGAGGGACAAACACTATGCCGATAGGTACGACGGAAGAAGCAACGTTGCGCCTATTAGAAGCACTGGATGATTTTCTGATCGGTTTGGCATTTCTTTACTTTGCCTATGGGATCTATGCCCTGTTTATTAACTTTAAAGGAGCAGATTTAGACATTCCGCAATGGTTACGAGTTAGAGATATTGCCGTACTTAAAAAAAGTTTATTAGAAGTACTCTTAGTTCTGTTGAGTGTCGTCTTTGTCAAACGAACTTTAGAAGTAATTCACCCCGAAGAGATTCAGTGGAAAATTTTAGTAATTCCCTTTTCCATTGTAGCGATCGCTCTAAGTACCCGTTTGATGTCTCAAGGAGAAGCTGAAGAATGACCACTACGGTAACACCTCTTGAACCCCAATCTTTTGAAGCCCGCTTGGACGAGTCACCCATTACTCGTGTTATGTGGCTGTTGTGGTTGCTTTCTGCGGGACTAATTGCCTTAGATGGTTTTGACTTCTTTATTATTGGGGTAGCGATTCCCTTTTTGCAGCGCGATTTTAGCTTGAGTTCGACCCAAATCGGTGCGGTGGCAGTAGCAGCAGTAGCGGGTTCTTTGGTGGGTTCTCTGACTTTAGGACCAATTACCGATAAAGTGGGACGACAGCGAATGTTAATTGTTGATGTCTTGCTGTTTGTCATTGCTACAGCAGGAACGGCATTTGCCTGGAATGCTACTTCGCTGATCTTCTTTCGCTTTTTAGTGGGAGTTGGTATCGGTGCAGACTATCCGATCAGTGTCTCCTATATTACCGAGAATGTACCGTCGCGGTTACGAGGACGGATGGTAATCGGTGCTTTTACCTTTCAAGCCATTGGCTCGCTGCTGGGGGCTTTAACAGGATTTGGGATTATCTATCTCTTTCAAAGTCTTTATCCCGATGCGATCCAGCCAGCAATTCAGTATGCCTGGCGGTGGATGTTAGGGGTGGGGTTACTCTTGGCGATCGCTGTAGGTCTATTGCGGTTGAGTTTTTTATTAGAGAGTCCTCGCTATTACATTGCTAGGGGAGAATATGATGCAGCATCGAAAGCTGCCTCAACGCTGTTAGAAGAACCCATTACGATCACCTCCGAAACCGATCCCCCCAGTCGCGAACCCAGTTTGAATTATAATGCTTTATTTTCGGCTCAATATCGTAGTAATACACTTTTTGCTTCTGTTCCCTGGTTTTTACAAGATATTGCTACTTATGGAATCGGAATTTTTACTCCCGCGATTATTGGGGCTTTGGCATTTGCTGGGGAAAACAATTTCTTAGCGAGAGAAATGGCATCTGCTAAAGGTTCTGCCTTTGTGGATTTATTTTTAATTGCAGGTTTTTTATTAGCAATTTTTCTCGTTGATAAAGTGGGGCGCGTGCGACTGCAAATTACAGGCTTTGTGGGTATGGCAGTAGGCTTGGCAATTTTAGCTGCTTCTGACTGGCTCACTTCCGATCCAGGTTCTAATATCATCCTCGTGTTTCTGGGATTTTTTGTCTTCAACTTGATGATGAATGCAGGTCCGAATTCGACAACTTTTTTGCTTTCTGGGGAGGTTTTTCCCACTTCAATTCGCGCCAGTGGGGCTGGCTTAGCAGCAGCAATTGCTAAAGCAGGGGCAGTGTT
>DAXETX010000058.1:0-5401 GCA_051155735.1 Xenococcaceae cyanobacterium | reverse complement strand
AAGCTACTGAAGCGATGTATAGTAAAAAAATTAATCAAAGAGCAATTGTTAAGCAAAAATATAGTGGGGGTCAAGATATTAGTCTTGCTTACTGTCAAGCCAGAATCGAGCAATATATCAAGAAAGCTCAAGCTCTTAATATTCCAATACCCGACACTTTAGCGTTAGACGCAGAAGTGCAATTGAGTAAATCGTGAAATTAATGGCTTGCTAATTGTGTAGTTGGCTATTTCAATCTGAGACAATAAATGTCCCCAGATGAACGCAGCTGGGTTGATGGTTTGTGCCAAAAGTTTAGTCAATCTTTGAGGCAAAGTGCTGTAGCTACAGAAATTAAATCGCAGTACGGTCTGTCAAAATTTCATAACCATTTTCTGTTACTAACACTGTATGCTCAAATTGAGCCGATAAATTATTATCGACAGTTACTACTGTCCAGCGATCGCGTAAGGTACGAGTATGACGCGAACCTGCATTGAGTATTGGTTCGATCGCTAGTGTCATCCCTGGTTTGAGTTTGACATTGGGTAATCGATCGGTGCGACTATTGAAGACAGAGGGAGGTTCGTGAAGATTTTTGCCAACACCATGTCCAGTAAACTCTTGTACTATGCTATATTTGTGAGCTTTAGCATGATCTTCGATCGCCCCAGCAATATCTAACAGATGATTTCCCGCTTTAACTTGTTCGATTCCTTTATATAAGGCTGCTTCTGCTACTTTAACTAGTTTGGCTGCTGAAGCAGCAACTTTACCGACAGGGATTGTAATGCAAGAGTCACCATGAAACCCTTGGTAATAAGCACCTGTGTCTATCTTGACTAAATCTCCGCGACGGATTACTTTCTTCGGGCTAGGAATACCGTGTACTACTTCATGATTAATGCAAGCACAAATAGCAGCAGGAAAACCATAATAGCCTTTGAAGCTGGGAGTTGCTCCCATCTCACGAATTCGTTTTTCGGCATATGCATCTAAATCTGCGGTAGTCATTCCTGGTTGTACCAGTTCCGCAATCTCTTTGAGGACAGTAGCAACAATCTTACTAGCTTCTCGCATTTTGGCGATTTCTGGCGCAGATTTGCAGTGAATTCCCCGAACATTTTGTTTGAGAACAGGAAGCCCCGTGGTAGTTTTTTTATTAGGTTGGGTTTTGGTTTTAGGGAAAAGTAAATTAGTAATCAGATTCATGTAATTTTAGTTAATACCTGTTCCTTTCGCTTTAAATTCGGCTACTGTTTCCTCAGAAAACTGGTGTGTTGCCATCGCTGTTAATAAACTTAAGGGTACAGTAAGATGAGAAGCTCCCGCTAGTAGTGCTGCTGTAGCTTCTTCAGGCGACTTGAGGCTAGCAGCCAAAATAGTCGTATTACTATTTTTAAGTATTTTTGCCATCCCTTGAACTAATGCCATTCCATCCCCTAACAGTCTGGTAGCGCGATTGACGTAGGCGATCGCATATTTTGCTCCTGCTGCTTGGGCGATCGCTGCTTGGGCTGGACTATAAATTGCGGTTACGGCGCATCCTATTTCTGAGGCGAGACAAGCGGTAACGCGAAAGCCTAAAGGTGTAGCAGGGATTTTGAGAACTAGTTTTGAGCCAATTATGGCTTGGGCTTTTCTCGCTTCTGCCACCATAGTAGAGAAATCATCGCTGTATAGCTGATAATATAGTTCGCCTGGACTAATGGCTGCTAATTTTTGGAGTGTCGCTTCAGGGGCTAAATTACTTTTTGCGAGTAAAGTGGGATTAGTCGTAATTCCTGCTACCCATCCCATTTTTACTGCTATTTCCGCTTCTTCAATCAGGGCAGAGTCGAGATAGATCATAAGTATGATGAGAATTTCATCGTCGAAGGTACTCTGTCCTGAAAGGACAGAGTACCTTCGACTTCGTTAATTTTAGCGAATATTTAATTGAAATAGAGAGGACAAGGTTTAGAGATGCCATAACCTTGAGCATAATCGACTCCTAGTTCTTTTAACTGTAAGATAATGTCATCATTTTCGACAAATTCAGCAATAGTCTGAATATTCATCACGTGACCAATACGGTTAAAGCATTCTACGGTAGCGCGATCTATGGGATCGTTGACAATATTTTTGACAAAATTACCATCAATTTTTAAATAATCTACTGGTAAATTTTTGAGATAGGCTAGAGAACTCATCCCACTACCAAAATCATCTAAAGCAAAAGAGCAACCTAATTCTTTTAATTCACGAATAAATTGGGCTGCTGTCGCGAGATTGGCGATCGCTGCTGTTTCGGTAATTTCAAAGCAGATATTTTTAGGAATAATCTGATACTGGGCAAACTGTTCTTTAAGAAAATAAAAAAAGCAATCGCTGTTAATACTAGCACCAGAAAGATTAATGGTATAAATTGCTTTAGATTGAGATAATACTTGAGAATGACAGTATTGTTGATAAGTAGCAAAAAAAGTTTTAATGACCCAGCGGTCGATTGCTGGCATCAAATTATAGCGTTCTGCTGCGGGAATAAAACTCATGGGCGGAACTAAATTGCCTTGCCGATCGATCATGCGTAACAAAATTTCGTAATGATCGATCCCAAATTTGTCTTGGAGGGGTGAAATTTTTTGGCAGTAAAGACGAAAGCGATTTTCTTCTAGGGCTAAATTAATGCGAGAGATCCAATGTCTTTCACCACGATGTTTAATTAATTCTTGATCGTCTAAACTGTATATCTGAATTGTGTTATTACCTTTTTCTTTGGCAGCATAGCAAGCAGCATCAGCAGCATTAAGAATATCACTAAAGTTGTTACTATTTTTATCAATAGCGACTACGCCAATATTAACTCCAATTGAAAAACTTTTATCTTGCCAAATAAACCGAAATTCTTGAATTAAATGACTGAGAGTATGGGCAATTTTTGCAGCTTCTGCTAAAGGACATTGTTTTAATAGTAGTCCGAATTCATCGCTACCGATCCGAGCTAAGATATCACTAGCGCGTACTCGCTGTTTTAAAAGATGGGTAATTTGCCTTAGTAGTTCGTCTCCTGCGACGTGTCCACAAATATCGTTGATTACTTTAAATCTACCAATATCTAAATAACAGAGCGCATGCTGATAAGTTGATTCTTGGGCTGAAGTGATTACTTCTTTAACTTGTAATTCAAAGCCATGACGATTATAAATTCCAGTTAATCCGTCATGTTGAGTGTGCCACGAAAGTTGCGCTGCTATTTGACGCGATTGAGTAATATCTCTAGCTACACCATAGAGTAGTTTTTCCGATGCCTCTAAACTTACTGTCCACTGCAACCATTTATAAGAATTATTTTGACAACGATAACGATTTTCAAATTGTATTTTGGCTGTAATTCCTTGCTGTAGTTGTCTAATGGCTTCTATCGTAGAATCTCGATCTTGAGGATGAATCAAATCGAGTAATCGCATTCCTAGCAATTCTGTTGCGGAATAACCTAGAACTTGCTGAAAAGCTAGATTAATCTGTTTAAAATGACCATCTAAATTATCTAGGGCTACAACACACAACATATCTACAGACAAGTCAAAAAAAGGCTCTAAAGTTTTTTCGGTTTTGAAAGTATGAATCATAATTCCCCCAATATTTTGATTTGCGTCATACCAGGGAGAAAACTGCCAAGTTAAATTACTATTAGTATTATTTAAATTACAAAAATTAGTTTCTTGGTAGGTCTGAGTTGAGCCTAACAAAGCTGCTTGATAAATGTTGCTTAAGTTGTGTAAATGTTCGGGAAAGAATTTGTAATGAGAGATCCCAACGATATTTGATTCGGCAAGTTGATGAATTGTTAGCCACTGTTGATTAAATAACAAATAATGCATTTGTCGATCTACAATCGCTAAAGCTGTAGGAGCTTGTTCGATCAATAATTCAAACAGTTCTTGATTAATATTTAAGTTACTATTTAAACTTGAATATTCAGAATAAGTTGAATTCGAGCTTGGGGAATTAATTTTTTTTATAGACATTTATCAAGATTAATTCTCGCTTAATTAGAGGCTAATTATATATTTATCAATTTAAGGGTTTTTTCCCGAAAAAAATAACCGCATTTTTACTCATTTTGTTGTTTAAAGTCAATGTTTTTTATTAGGAAGAGACACTTAATAAAATTATTATTTTTCTGTAAATTTACTAGATCCAATTATGAAAATTAATCACAATTAACTAGATTTGAGGGTAATTTCACGGTAAATTGAGCGTTAACCTTAAATAAATCTAATCATTATCTGTTGCAGAAATTAGCTAACAAGCCGATAGTCTCACTCAATTTATTCCTCGGTATTGCAGTGGCGCAGCAGTAACTCTAGTAAATTTTGCTAGGAAACTTGAACTTGTTTTGGGTAACTAGCACTATTACAAAACTTAACTTTTCTTTGGCTGCTCTATTTATTTACACTTAAGTAGATCAAAAGAAAATTAAACAGTACCCTAGATGACTCAACCCGAAGCCATCAAACTACTATTAGAAGCGGTTGCTACTGGTGAAATCAGTACCGCAGTAGCACTAGCAAAACTGAAGCATCTTGCTTTTGAACCTGTAGGAGATTTCGCCAAGATCGATCGCCATCGACAATTAAGAACCGGTTTTCCTGAAGTGATTTGGGGTCAAGATAAGACTCCTAGTCAGATAGTTCAAATTATGAAAGCGATGCAAGCTCATGATTCTGTGGCGATCGCAACTCGAATTCAGCCTGAAGTTTACGCTCAAATTGAATCGCAATTAGATAATGTGGTTTACTATCCTTTAGCTCGGATTTGTGCGATTAATTCTACTGTGGCGAAAGTAGTTTATCCTGGTCAAATTACCATCCTTACCGCTGGTACAGCAGACCTACCTGTAGCTGAGGAAGCAGGGGTAACAGCAGAGTTGTGTGGGTTTAAAGTAATTCGTCTTTGGGATGTAGGAGTAGCAGGAATTCAGCGTTTACTAAACAATCGTCATCTTATTGATGATGCAGATGTGCTGATTGTCGTAGCAGGAATGGAGGGTGCATTACCTAGTGTGGTCGCAGGAATGGCAGATTGTCCTGTAATTGGTATTCCTACTAGTGTCGGTTACGGTACGAGTTTTTCTGGTGTAGCACCTTTGTTGACAATGCTTAATTCTTGCGCTGCGGGAATTGCCGTGATGAATATTGATAATGGGTTTGGTGCTGCTATTTTGGCGGGACAAATCCTGCGCACGGCTCAAAAACTGAATTCTTAATAGAGTAATTTTCAGATGGGGGAGGGAAAAAGTTAATCTTTTAAGGAAGAAGTAACTAACAACTAACCAATCATCAGGAAACTAATTAGAATGACGATAATCTTTAAAATGAAATTTTTGATGACACAATGACTTGGTCTATTTTGTTTAGAAGTCAAAAAGAAAAAACTA
>DAXETX010000057.1:0-11902 GCA_051155735.1 Xenococcaceae cyanobacterium | reverse complement strand
ACAGTTACAACCGTAAGGTTTTCTTTTGTTATTGCCTACTTTAAATTGAAGGTTAATTGTATTTCTATTTCGTTTTAAAGAAATACCTGTCGGTGATTGTTTTTGATATCGCTCGAAGTCTTTTAGTAATCTTTCGTAACCTATTTCATGGTTATAGCCTGCACTCATCTTGCACTCACTTTAGCTAAATGTACTTGTGAGTAAGCATTTGAGGTAACGTGGCTAGGTTGTTAAAGAGTCTGCTTTAGAGTTCGAGTCTCTTCATCCGCATATCTAATAATTTAATGGCGTCGATAGCTTGTTTGTTGGATTGTATAAGGCGATCGCTATAATCATTTTTTTAAAGGAAGTAGTTTTCATTCTGGAGAATGTAAATAGTTAGCTGTCCGCTATCATAAATCCATAGTTCGGGTACTTTAATTGTTTGATATGCATCAAGAGTAGTTAAGGAATTGTAGCAGTCATATTAAAAATAAGCGAAAATTTGTGTTGCCTAAATTAATTTCATCTTATCAGCCCAAACAGCTAAAGAATATTAGAAAGAACAAGGTTAGTAAAGTCAACTAACAAAATCGAGATAAACTTGCAATTTTTGTTTAACTTCTTTTAGGATTTTTGAATCAATTTTCCCTAAAAATTTTATCAACCTTTGTTTGTCAAAAGTGTTTGGTTCTATGACAATAATTGTACTGTTTTTACTTAATCCATTGCTTTTGTTTGGTTTAACCTTAACTACTACGGGGGCTATTTTTGAGTTATCAATAACTCTAGAAGTAATTGGTAGCAAAGTTACTTTTTTCCTGATTTGATTAAAATCAGAACTTGAAATAATTAAAGCTGGTCTAGTTTTTTGGATTTCTGTACCAATTGATGGCTCGAAGTTTACTAACCAGATAGTTCCGAGTCGATAATCGCGCATTCTTCCTCTGCCTCAGTCCAACCTAGATCGAGTTCATCAATTAATTTTGCAGCCTCAACCATTTCTAATTTTTTTTGCCTAGTCATCTCTTGATCGATCAAATAGCCGATCAATGCACTTCGATTGTCTAACTCAGAACTAATACTGATTAATTTGTCTAATTTTTCAATTCTACGATCATCCAAATAAATCGATATTTTTGCCATAGCTTTGCTAATCTTACTTTTTGTCATACTTATAGTAGCATAAATTAATGTCTCCTACTGACGATTTAGATATGTTGCAGGACAAAATGAGAGAATAGGCGAAGATGTCATGCCAAATTTGTCAGTCAGTCTCGAAGCTATTTTTGACTAAAAGATCAATCTCATGGTTTCTTTTTGAAATGACTATAACAATAGTCTTAAAGGGCGATCGCTACTGGATCGAGCAATTTTAAATCTAAAGCTGAATTAATCAGCGTTTACGAAGGCTTTGAAGCATTTTCCTCACTAAAACTACGTCGGTCGAAATCTAATTTTTTTTAGGCACTAACTAAGCTGGTCGATTAGTTTAGCTATTCGTTCTTTGATTTCATCTCGAACGCGGTGAAACGTCTCTATTGGTTGTCCGTCGGGGTCTTGTAATTCCCAATCTTCAAATACTTCCTGGGTTACCCATTCAGGTGGTAAACCCGTTCCACAACCACACATCGAAATAACCGCATCGTAATCATCCGCGTTAAAATCACTCAAAGGATCGGAGGTTTGGTTACTAATATCAATACCAATTTCTGACATGACCTCTACGGCTGTAGGATGTACCCGACTGGCTTCTAATCCAGAAGATTTCACCTCAATTTTGCCTTCCCCTAATGTTTTGGCAAAACCTTCCGCCATTTGGGAACGACAGGAGTTTCTTTGGCAAACAAACATGACTTTTTTCATGGTTTTTTCCGTAATTTGGGGTTTTTTATTTACTATTAGCTAGTTCGTTGGCTTTTCGTTCGCTGTAACGGTCGGTTAAATAATCAACCTGATCCCGTAGTAACAAAGTAAATTTATAGAGTTCCTCCATCACATCAACTACTCTGTCTCTGTAAGGAGAATCTTTCATCGTGCCATCTTCGTTGAACTCCTGATAGGCTTTAGCTACCGAAGATTGATTGGGTATTGTAAACATTCGCATCCACCGTCCCAATATCCGCAGAGTATTAACCGCATTAAACGATTGCGAACCACCGCTAACCTGCATTACCGCCAGAGTTTTACCTTGAGTTGGTCG
The DNA here is from genome assembly GCA_051155735.1 of Xenococcaceae cyanobacterium. GTDB lineage: Bacteria > Cyanobacteriota > Cyanobacteriia > Cyanobacteriales > Xenococcaceae > JASJCP01. Next base: position 9,720 of record DAXETX010000057.1, on the reverse strand, counting down.
CACCGCGCCGATAGTTAAAGGTATCCAGTCAATCTGGTTTTTCAGAATACCCGTAACATTACCGTGCATTTCGGGAGAAGACCACACCTGACCTTCCGACCACTGGCTTAACTCTCTTAACTCCTGCACCTTGGGATGGGTTTCTTCTACCTGTCCCCGTAGTGGTAGTTCGTGGGGATGGAAGAATTTGACCTCTGCACCCAGATTGCTAATGATTCGGGCTGCTTCTTCTGCTAACAGCCGACTGTAAGAACGCTCTCTTAATGAGCCATATAAAAATAGAATTCTTGGTGGATGGTTGAAACTGGTCATTAAATAAAATTTATGTGAGTAACTGTGGCAAATTAGAGAGAAACTCTATTTGAGCCTCTCTTAGTTCGGCTGTAGGATGCGCCTCTTTAACAAGGGCGATCGCTTTTTCTGGCAGTTCTTCTTCCGCAATTAAATAAGCAGCAAGTAATGTTCCTGTTCTACGGTTGCCACTGGTACAGTGAACTACTACTGGTTGATTATTCGCAATTAGTGGTTTAGCAAATCGAACAAACTGTTTTACTTGCTCTACAGTTGGTGGTTTTCCGCCTGTAATAGGTATCCAGAGAGCTTGAAATCCAGCCTCTTTATATTCTTCAATGCCTGAAGGTTCATCCATAACTGAGACGATACCCCCCATACCTGCTTGATAGAGTTGAGCTAAATCTTCTAGCGGCGGTCTAGACATTCCCGCTAGCTTTTCTGGGATAAGCCACCAAACATAATCAGGATATGTAACTGAAACTGACATCTTATATATTCCTCTCTAGATGGGTAATAGCTAAAAAAGAGTTTAATAAGACCTAACTATCTACCGATAAGGACTCGCACATCTAGGATCGAGTAAAGTGGCTTTTTCTGGATGTCGGGGAAACCAATTAGCGGTACGCTTACAAAATTCTACTAGCATCAACATTACTGGTACTTCAATCAACACTCCAACTACTGTCGCTAAAGCTGCACCAGAATTGAGTCCAAATAAAACAACCGCAGTAGCAATTGCCACTTCAAAGTGATTACTCGCGCCAATCAGGGCTGCTGGGGCTGCGTCTTCGTAATCTAGCCCTAGTTTTTGGGCTGCGACATAAGTGATGAGGAAGATAAAGTTAGTTTGTAAAAATAACGGGACGGCAATTAATAAAATATGCAGGGGATTGTTAACAATAAGCTCTCCTTTGAAGGCAAACAAAAGAACTAGAGTTAAGAGTAAAGCTGCGATCGCCACTGGCGAAAGATAATGCAGAAACTTCTCTTCAAACCAGCGTCTTCCCTTGTTATGAAAAATCCAGTAACGACTCAGAACCCCTGCTAATAATGGTAATCCGACATAAATTAAAACCGATAGTACAATCGTCTCCCAAGGTACGGTGAGATTATTTGCCGATAGTAACCATTTCCCTAATGGTGCATAAAGAAACAGCATCGCCAGGGAATTAACCGCCACCATCACTAAGGTATGTCCTTGATTGCTGTAAGATAAGTAGCCCCACATCAGTACCATTGCCGTACAAGGAGCAATCCCTAATAAAATCGCCCCTGCAATATAAGAATTTGCCAGAGTAACTTCCACCCCTCTGATTAGTTCGGTTTCCGATAAAAAAGATTGAAATAACCAACCGAGGAAAAACTGAGCCAATATCACCATTGTAAACGGCTTAATCAGCCAGTTGATTACCAGAGTCAATAATACGGGTTTTGGCGATTTCGCTGCTTTTTTCGCTTGCGAAAAGTCAATCTTAACCATGATGGGATACATCATGAAAAAGAGACAGATAGCAATGGGAATTGAAACGTTATAAACGCTCATGGCATCTAAAGATTGAGCTACCCCAGGAAAGAGTTTTCCTAGAGCAATTCCCGCAGCGATACAGAGAGCCACCCAGAGAGTCAGGTATTTCTCAAAGAAACTAAGCTGACCACCAGCTTGAACAACTTGGTTGTTAATTGCGGAATTTTCTGATTGCATTGGGCTACTTACTCACTTAATAATTAATATCGGGCTTGTTTGCGTAATAGTTCGGGTATGGTGACATTAAACTGAGACTGACCCTCAAAAACAGTTCCGACTTCCCCTCGATAAAAGGTAACTTCGTTGATGTGATAGGCTTCATCAGGTAATGGAACATAACCCACTGCCATCACAACTTCTGGCGCATTTTCCAGATAAAATTCGGTAAATCTAACTAAGGCTTCATTTTCCCTAGCAGCAGCAGCATTAACGTAGATAAATAGAGGACGAGCTAAAGGCTGATACTGGGCTTGCTCGACGGCTTCAACTGAAGGTATAACCGCACCATCACCGCTATCAATAGCGACAGCTTTTAATTTGTCAGCTTGTTGCTCATAATAAGATAAACCGAAGTATGCCAAAGCGTTGGGGTCTTGACTGACTCCCTCCACTAAAACATCATCATCTTCACTGCTAGTGACATCACTACGACTCGCCCCTGCTTCTCCGACTATGGCTTCGGTAAAATAATCAAAAGTTCCCGAATCTTCACCAGGAGCATAAAGATTAAGAGGTTGGTCAGGAAAACTCGGTCGAATTTGATTCCAACGGGTAATTGTTCCTTCAGCTTCGGGCGACCAAATCTTGGCTAACTCTTCGGTGGTAATTGTATCGAGCCAAGTATTAGCAGGATTAACTACCACAGTCAGAGCATCAAAAGCTACAGGTAACTCAATGTAGGCGACTCCCGCTTCTTTGCAAGCTTCCATCTCATCTAGCTGGATAGGACGAGAAGCGTTGTTAATATCGGTTTCTCCACGACAAAATTTATCAAAACCGCCACCTGTTCCCGAAAATTCAATATCGATATTGACTGGTTTTTGGTAGCTATCTTGAAATTGGGTGACGATTTCTTGGGTAATCGGATATACCGTACTAGAGCCATCAATTGAAATTGATGGGGTTTCTTGCGAAGCTAGAGGATTAGCTACAGCTAAGAACGCTGTTCCTATTCCCAAAGCTGTCATTTGAAGCGATTTAAACGGTACTTTGTTTGGAATCTGCATTTTTTTTCTCCACCAAAATTTGGGAGTGACTTCATCATACATCAAATAAACTTGATGTATCAATAAAACTTGATTTAATATGAGACAATTTTTTGTCTCTCATTTAATTTATAACTAGCTGGGAAATAATCAGAAGCCAGAAATCAAAAAAAAATAAATTTTAATTTGTCAAGATCACTTTACAAAACTCAATATATTTGTTACATTGATTTACATACAAGCGAAACAACACGGAGCAACGCCCTATGCAGACCACACAATTAGATAATGGAGTTCTTAACAACTACGCAGTTGAGCCTGAAATGACCTACGCTGAGTATCCTGCCGTCTATGAACAAAAACGTTACCTACAGCAAGGAGCGATCGCTACATTATTCGTTTCTATCTTAGTGGTAATTTCTAGCATCGTTAGCTAAAATTTTTTCCCTTCTCTCGTCAACATTGATTTCTCCTCCTTAACCTTGGTGTGTGTGCCAAGGTTTTTTGCTGTTTATCTGAGAGATTATTTGTCAACAAAATATAAGATGATTTCTGAGGATCTTTAATTTTGCCCGTTGCAGAGAAAGTAAAAAAACAACAGCAACTAAATGAATAATTATCAATTACCAAAGCCTCATCGCCGTCAATTTGTCATTGGTTCAGCACCATTTCAGCCTTACCCTAATTGGTGTTGTCGTCAAATAAACGCTGCTACCTGGCTATCTTATTGTCCCGATCTCAGAATTACTTGGGGAACAGACAGCGATGGGATTACTTGGATTTTATTGGGTTTAGCAATAGAAACTACAACTAACATTGCACCGATGCAGCACATTGCTCAATTATCGAGTCAAGAAGTAGTAAATAGTTATTGTAATTGGGCGGGACGTTGGCTGTTAATTGGTAACGGACAAATTCATTTGGATGCAAATGGTTTATTGGGTTGTTTTTATGGTGTGGATACTCAAGCCAAACTCTGGATTTCTAGTAGTCCTGCTTTACTAGCAGCCATTTTAGCCCCTGTAACTAGCGACACTCGCTCTTTAATATATGGTCGAGGTATATCTTGGTACACCCCACCGCGATCGCGTTTTTTAGAGATTAAGCGGTTATTAGCGAGTCAGATTCTTGATTTTACGACAGGGCAAGTCATTCCTCGTTCTTTGATGCCTGAGATTAATCTCAAGGGCGACTATACAACAACGATCGAGCTAGTTAGAGATAGTTTAGTTATTGCTTTACACAATTTAGGTCAACTCCAACAACCACTGTGGTTAGGTTTAACTGCTGGCTATGATTCTCGTCTCATGTTGGCGATCGCCAAGTCGGCGCAAATTAACTTTACCGCTTTTACCAGAATTGCCCAAAGAATGTCTCTAGCTGACCGCATCCTACCACCTAAATTAGCGAACCAATTGGGTATTCCTCATATTTTGCTCCGTAATCAACCACCTCAAGAACAGTTAGCCCGAAAACAACTAGTGCAAGCACACAGCGCAGGAAATGTTTCCCAAGGAGATGCCGAACCTTTTATTATGGGTGTCAGAGATCGTTTATCAGGGATTGCTTTTGGCGGACACGGATTTGCGATCGCCAGTGGCTTTCATACTCTGCGACAATTGCCAGCTAATTTTATCTCTCCTGCGATCGGTGCAGCCCAAATTGCCGAACTATTTAATGAACCAACAGATTCGACAGCAACTCAAGGTTTAGCAACTTGGCTTACTTGGGTAGAGTCACACCCACAACCGAATTTAGACTGGCGCGATCGCTTTTTTCTCGAACAACGTCAGGCTGGCTGGTTGAGTAGCAAAGAACAAGTTTACGATCTGACCAACCTCGCTCGATTTCCGATTCTTAATGCAGCACGAATTTATGCTTTGTTACTCAGTATTCCTGAATCCCAAAGACTTGGTTCTTTAGTACAAGTTGCCCTCTTAAAACAATTAGCACCAGAGTTACTCGACTATCCTTTTAATCCTCCAGATACCGATTTCAACTTCTGGTCAAAAATTTGGTATCGCAAAATTAGAGCCTAGTGGTCTGTCAATTTTGAAATGATGGATAGAGGCAAGCAGGGGAAGCTTCGGGAGATGGGGAGGCAGGGGGAGATTTTGACCAAAACTTACTCCTCAAAACAAACTTGATGATCTACTAGACTAATCTGTGATTGAGTTTTGTTGCTGCGGTTTTTGCCAAACCTTTACTGTCCTTGCTATATGTTGATAATTTGCCAAGTTATGTAACAGCAAAGTCTTGTTAACAGGTTATAAAGAAGAGTGGGTTTTAATAATAAATATCTAGAACTTGCCAAAAATTATGTTCTGAGAAACTGCTATTTAAGAGTTTTATCTAGTTGAATTAAGATGAATCAAGCAAATTTCAAGTCTGAAGCAAAATCCCGTTCTCGCAGTTCTAAACGTCAAGAGTTAGAAGTCGATCTGATTGCAGTTGTGACGATCGCCAGTATTTTAGTAGTCGCTACTTACGCGATCTTAGTGCCTTTTCGCGAGTCGGCTATTGGTATTTTGATTTATGAGCGAGGATTTACCCAAATTTTAGTAATTAGTTTAGCTGATATAGTAATTGCTACGACCATCTTAAAATATCGGCAAATAAAACAAGAATATAGAGCTTTAAGTCGCATTTGGATTGCGGATCATATTCCCCTGAATCGACCAGAAGCCGAAGAACTAGCCTACTTTCAAGAGAGATTGTATCAAGATGGGAGTTTAATCGCGCGACGCTGTAGTCGGATTATTGGTGCTTATCTCAAAACAGGCGATCGCGCTACGGCGACAGAATTTGCTTTAGACGATGCTGCTTTTTATCAAAGTGCTTCTGAATCATCTTATGCTGTACCGCGAATTTTAGTTTGGGCAATTCCTTTATTAGGATTTATTGGGACAGTAATTGGGATTAGTAGTGCGGTTAATGGCTTTTCAGGATTTCTCGAACAAGCAGGAGATGTCGAACAAATTCGGGAAGGAATTGGTACAGTTACAGGGGGATTAGCGGTTGCTTTTGATACTACTTTACTCGCTTTATTTCTCAGTGTAGTAGTGATGATTCCGCTAGTTTTAGTCGAGCGTTACGAATCGCAGTTACTTCTAGGGGTAGATATTTTTATTAACGATAAGCTATTACCGAGGCTGAAAGCGAAAAATTCCGATTTGGACGCAGCAGCGATCGACCGAGCCGTAAAAAATGCGGTAGAGCAACATTTTCCGCAACCTGAAGCCCTAATCACACCTGCCCAAAGCTATGCTGAACAGGCAGCCCAGGCATTAGCCCAAGGCTTTCTAACCGAAATTAGTAAAGTCCAAGATGTCAGTTCTCAAGTCATTTCTCAAGTCGCAGTAGTCAGAGAAATTGCCGCCCAAGATCGTCAGGAATTTATGAATTTTTTTGCCGAACAACAACAAGCCAATCAAGAGGCGATCGCGCAAATTAAAGGGACAATCGATGAAATCAGATTCCACAACATTACTCTAGCAGAAGGTTTGAGCTCTCAATCTCAAGAAATTAGTCAGCAACTCGAACAAGTAGCTAAAACTTTAGCAACTAGAGTTGAGGCTCTCGAAAAAGTTGCAGCTAAAATTAGTGACTTTAAACAGATTCAAGATAGTCTTGATGATAACTTGCGTTCTCTGGAAAAAACGGCTCAACTCCAACAGGTTTTAGAAGGAGTTAAAGAAAATCTCAACTTACTTCATCCAGTCTTACAACAACTCAATAAACCCCGTCGCATTACTCTGATCGAACAAGATAATAATAGTATCCCTAATTAATAAATACCCTGATGCGTAGGCAAACATTTTCGCGACAACATACAGATGTCGAACTTTTTCCCTTTCTTTCAATTTTGGCTTGTACCATTGGTACACTAATTTTATTAATTATTGTTTTGACTACTCAAACTTTAAATCAGCAAGAAGTAAGAATTGTCGCCCGTGATGACACAGAAAATGGGACAAATCAGCAGAAAACACCTCGTTACATTGAATGTCGTCAAGATGGCGTAATTTTGCACCCTAGTAAGATATTTGTGCCTCAAGCAGAATTACAAAGTCCTGATTCTCCCTTGCAAGAATTGATTACACTAGTAAAAATTAACCATGAGACAGAATATCTAATTATTACTGTGCGACCTAATGGAATCGATGTTTTTAACCAAGTTCGGAGTTTAGTAGAAGGAGCAGAAATTGATATCGGTTATGAGCCGATAGATGCAGGATGGCAATTGGTAACAGAGGAAGAAGTTATTGATGAGACGCAGAAATAAACGCTTAAATGCTGTTCCGAAACAAAATTTAGATTCTTTTCTCGACATTTTGACTAATACGGTGGGAGTGTTGATGTTTATTAGTTTATTTGTCACTTTAATTACCGTAGAAGCTGATTCGATTGTTCGCACGCCTCTAGCGACAGAAACCAAAAAAACTCCCAGATTTTTTGAAATTCGCGATAATAAAGTTACTTACATTAATGATGCGCAAGTAGGAGCAGAAATTGAAACCATAGTCGGCAATCTTCCTGCTTGTAATCGACCAGATTTTTCTCTCAACTCCGATTTAACAACTTCTAGAGAATATTTAGTCCAGATGAGTCGCTATCGCTCTTGTTTGCAAAGTCGCGCTAATCGTTTGATCAATTTTCAAACTCAGACTAAATATTACACAGTTAAAATGATCAATGCTAGTAGTTTCTCATTACTCTATCAACCCCTAGAAACTCAACCAGGAGAAACCAAGGAGCAATTTAGTCAGTCTAATTCTGATTTTAAGCAAATATTGGCAGAATTAAACCCTAGTGAAGAATATCTTGCGTTTATCGTTAGACCTAACAGTTTTTCGGGGTTTCGTGCTGCGAGAGAAATAGCTTGGGCAGAAGGCTTTGAAGTGGGTTGGGAACCTCATAAAACCGAACTACCGATTATTTTTGGTTCAGGCGGAAGAGCGATTGGAGTACAGTAATCAGTTATCAGTCATCAATGAGAATTTTTACTAATTTTATCAGTTCGGTGTTGTTAGCGATTGGCATAGGCGCGATCGCCGTTTTTTCGATTCAGAATATTAAACTCGTATCTTTGCAGTTTCTCGCTTTTGAATCGATCCAATTTCCTGTAGGGGTATTATTAGCTTGTTGTGCAGGATTGGGTATTATCCTCGGCTCATTACTACCCCTACTATGGCAACAACAAAAACAGTAATTGATTATGATTTAACTGCTTCTAAAATGCGAGAAAAATAAAATCTGGTGCTAGTCATTCCCTGACGCTTAATGGTAAAGCCATTATCTTCTAAAATTTTGATGATATCTTTTTCCTTGTGTTGATAGGCGCGAGTGGTTTTAGAAGGACCAGGGAAAAATTCCCCGATTTTCTTTAAAATAGTCAAAAAGCAGGTTTTAGGAGCAAAACTTAGGATTAACCGCGACTCAGCAAGAGAAGCGAGGTGAGAAATCATTTTGGCTGCTTCTGCTGTCGGATAGTGAATCAAGACATCTAAACAAATTACTGTATGATAGTTTCCTGTTAAAGCTGCTAAATCTTGCACGGCAAAAGTCAGCTTACTGGTGTCTTCTAGCAGTGATTCTGCTTTAACTTTAGCTTCTTCTACCATTTTCTCGGAAATATCACTAGCAAAAACCTGTGTACCAGCTTGTGCTAGGGGAATACTGAGACTTCCTACGCCACAACCAGCATCACAAACAGATATTGCTGCTAAATTGTCATCTGCTTTTAACCATCCAATAACCGTATCAATAGTTTGCTGATGTCCCAGACGAATATCTTTTTGCACTTTATTGACATCATCGGTATCGCCATAGATTCTGCGCCAGCGGTCAAAACCAGTAGCATTAAAATAGTCTTTGACAATGGCTTTATCGTTAACTGCGTTAGGATTCATTTTTAGTGATATTTTTATTAATTTCGATAAAGTATTGTATCTTGTTAACGACTGCCTAAGCTGCTTGATTATGATTGCGAGAATTGTTGACTAGTCTGCCATCTTCCAGATGGACGATGCGATCGGCAATGTCTAAAATCCGATCATCGTGAGTCACTAACAAAATTGTGCTACCTTGTTCTCTAGCGAGTTTTTGCATCAAATTCACTACATCACGACCCGATTTACTGTCTAAAGCTGCTGTGGGTTCGTCGGCTAAAACGATTGCAGGATGAGAAACTAAAGCACGGGCGATCGCGACTCGTTGTTTTTGTCCTCCAGAAAGTTTATCGGGATAGTAATCTAATCTAGCTGCTAAACCGACGTGTTCTAAGATTGCAGCAGCGCGATCGCGCATTTGCCTTTGAGTATATTTACCGTGTACTTCTAACCCCATCTGCACGTTTTGAATTGCGGTTAAACTTTTATGAAGGTTATGAGCTTGAAAAATATAGCCGTTGTTGCGTCTGGCTTTAACTAACTCGTCTTGAGTTGCGCCACAGAGTTCTTTTCCTAATACTTTAAGACTACCAGATTGGGCGGAACGCAACCCACTTACTAAAGTTAATAATGTGGTTTTTCCCGAACCAGAAGGACCAGTCATTAAGACAATTTCTCCGCGATTTATTGATAAATTAATCTCAAATAAAACTTGTTTGCGGAGTTCTCCTTCACCAAAATAATAGTCGAGGTTGTGAATGGATATTACAGGTTGATTGTTCATTGTTAGTTGTTAGTTATTAGT
>DAXETX010000056.1:0-8581 GCA_051155735.1 Xenococcaceae cyanobacterium | reverse complement strand
TGTAATTAAATATAAAATGGAAAACTGTTTGTCGGCTTTCAATACCCCACTACTCCACATCATCTTTAACTTAATTGTTCTTACCTACTTGGCTCTGCTTTTCTTAACTTGTCACCAATCGGCGATCGCTATTAGGTTAAATTGACGCAGTCAGAGTCAGCGGAGTCGTCTTATAAGGTTCACAAACTCTGTCGTTTCACGGGATTCACAAACTCTGCCGTTGAACGGCAGAGACGACCCCTTACAAGTCCGCGTTGCCTGAACTTGGTTCAGGCACTCGTGACGGACGTGGCGGTGCCTGCGTTGACTTTGGTAATTGGTTTTACTATAAAACAAAACAAAAAGCAAAAATTCACAGTATTAGTCTTAACAGAGATTGATCCTGTGAAAAAATACTTATTAAAAGCCAAAGTTTCGCGAGGTTGAGATGCAGCAGATAGGATACGAAGAAGATTATTATCTCTGGATAGAAACCATGGTTAAAAGACTCAAAAAGAGAGACTATGCTCGCATCGACTGGGATAATTTAGTTGCAGAAATTGAAGATCTAAGCAGAAGTCAGAAGCGTGCTGTAGAAAGCTTATTAATGCGCCTGACGGAACATCTGTTAAAGCTCAAATATTGGGAATCAGCAAGAGAACTGAACCAAAGACCCTGGGAATCAGAGGTAGTTAATTTTCGCGTGTTACTCAAAAAAAGATTAAAAGAGTCCCCTAGTTTAGCAGCTAAGTTAGCAGATATTTACCAAGAAATTTTGCCAGGTGCGAAAAAATCTGTAAGTAGATTATTTGAGCTTCCAGAAGAGATTGAACTGACTTTAGTCCAAATTTTAGATGAAGACTGGTTTCCCGAATCCTGAGTATTTAACCTGGCAAACAGCTAATAGCTTAAATCAGATCATTTCCCGCTTCATCCGCTTAAATTCCCTAACCCAATTTTTGCTTTATGTGACAACTACTGCCTATACCGAGTCAGGTTTTACCCGAATATGCGATTCTAAAAAATAAGAATCAAATAGTTTTAACAAAAAGCGATCGCAATGAATACATATCAAAAAACCGTTATCATTACGGGTGCTTCTTCAGGAGTCGGTTTATATGCAGCCAAATCCCTAGCTAATAGAGGTTGGCACGTAGTTATGGCTTGTCGCAATCAAGAGAAAGCGGAAAACGCTGCTAAAGAAGTCAACATTCCCCAAAATAATTACAGCATCATCAAACTCGATTTAGCCTCTCTAGATAGTGTGCGTCAGTTTGTCAAAGATTTTCGCGCCACTGGCAAATATTTAGATGCTTTAGTATGTAACGCAGCCGTCTATTTACCTTTGCTCAAGAAGCCCATGCGCAGTGCTGATGGTTATGAATTGAGTGTGGCGACTAACCATTTAGGACACTTTCTCTTGTGTAACCTGATGCTAGGAGATTTAATGAAGTCGCCTTCTGCTGACAAGAGATTAGTCATTTTGGGTACTGTCACAGCCAACCCGAAAGAACTAGGTGGCAAAATTCCGATTCCTGCACCACCAGACTTAGGCAACCTCGAAGGGATGGCAGCAGGTTTTAAAGAGCCAATTACCATGATCGATGGGAAGAAATTTAAACCAGGAAAAGCCTACAAAGATAGCAAACTTTGCAACGTTCTAACGATGCGAGAATTACACCGACGCTATCACCAAACTACAGGAATCATCTTTTCTTCCTTGTATCCTGGTTGTGTCGCGGATACTCCTCTGTTCCGCAACCACTATCCCCTATTTCGTAAAATCTTTCCTCTCTTCCAAAAGAATATTACAGGGGGTTATGTGTCGCAAGAATTGGCAGGCGATCGCGTAGCGCAAGTTGTAGCCGAAGATAAATACAAAGAATCGGGAGCTTACTTTAGTTGGGGTAATAGACAACAAGAAGGAAGAACCTCTTTTGTGCAAGAAGTTTCTAACGAGGCTTTAGACGAAAATAAAGCGAAAAAGCTTTGGGAGTTGAGTGAAAACTTAGTCGGAATCAATCAGCCTGTAGCTGCGGGCTAAGCTTAATAGTCCTAATTATCTTTTTAGGGTGGGCAATAGCTCACCCTATTTTTGAAATTGCTGTAACAACCAATTACTAACTTCAGTATGATTACTGCTTCTGCTGCGTTGTAAAGCTTCAGTTAATCGCTTAATTTCTAATCCTGGCAATACTTGCGACTCTGAAATTCTTTTACTACCTGCGTTCTCAATTTTAAAAGCAATTACTCGTACATTTTGGACATCAACAATCCAATATTCCGCTATTCCTAAATCTTCATATAACAATCTTTTTTGTCCCAAATCATCTGCCAAAGAAGTATTCGCAACTTCAATTACTAAGTCTGGTGTAGGATATTGATTCAAATCAACAATGCCTGTTCCCCAGGGAATACTATTAGCATTATCGCCAATATAATAAGATAAATCTGGCTGAATTTCCCAGATTTCTGGTTGACGATAGCTACAATTGTCTTTTCCATTTAAAGGAATATTTTTAAGAGTTGCATACAAATAAATTGCATGATTAACAATTGAGTGATCTTGAGAATGATCGTTACCTATTGGGGTCATTTCGATGCGATATTTTTGATTATAATAGTAGCCTTTAGCTTTTTGATAAATAGGATTTTCAATATTTTGTAGATATTCATTCCAAGAAGCAGCTATCCATGTATTGATATTTTCTTTGATAAAAGTAGTAGTCATATTGCTCAATAGTTATTAAAATTATTTTAATCAGAAACTATTTCTCCTTGAAGTTGCACTTAATATTTTAGGTTTAGATCTCACGCAAAGAGGTGCGAACCTGGGGAATTTGTACCGTTGAAAGCGCGCCGAATGGCGACCCGCAAAAGAAGGCTCACATAGCCAAGACGCAAAAGAGTTAAATTTTATTTAGTGCATTGTTATAGAGAATTGGGATAAGTATTGTATCTAAACAAGATTGCGGATTATTTATCTTTTTAGTTGATAGGCGATAATTAGTCTTTTAAAATCAATCTAATAAACATGAAGCATTTGATTGCCATTAATTTGAAATTCATATTCTACTGGTTCGATACTTACTCGATAACCATATTCTTGTAATGATTGAATGATAAAATCAAGATGTGGTGAAACCGCTCCTGTAAAACTTTCGAGTAAGGGAAAAATTCTCACAGATTGAGCGACACGACACATTTCTAAAATAGATTTTAGATGAAACTCTAAAGAAAATTCTTGAGAGTAAGTAAATAAAAAATGAGAGCAAAGCGCAAGCTCAAATTGCCGCTCTTTAAAAGGAAGACTTGGTAAAGCTGCAATTAAATAGCGTCCTTGTTCTAAGCCTTGAGGAAAGTCATCCAGAAACTGCTGCATTGCCGACATTCTAACTTCAGCTAAATGTTCTGGTGAAGTGATATTTTGCCAAACAAAATTATCATAATTGGCTCGCACTCGTTCCAGAATAATCGGATAAGTTGCTTCAATTCGGTTGCGTATCTGTTCAGCAGTAAATTGATAAATTGGATCGCAAGATACAACCAAATTACCAGCCTGATACTGTTCTTGATTAAAACTAGCAGGTCCACCACCACAATCTAAAATCGAACTTGATAAATCTTTTGTACTCAAAGCAAACATCTGGCGATATTCGGCTAAAGAACGACCCCAAGGAAAAACATTGTCGATAGTAAATTCATTTATCATTGATTATTGAACATTTATTGCTCACTGTTACTGTTAAGTATTCTTTCATGGTTCAAGAAAATCAAGAACAATTTCATCTTTACTATCAAGCAGGAAAAAATGCCTTAGAAAGGGGAAAATATCGTCTGAGTATCGAAAATCTGGAAAAGGCTCTGGCAATTGTCGGTTTTGGCTCGCGCTTGGGAGGAGACACTCAAATGCTGTTAATGACGGCTTATCAAGCTGTGGGAGAACGGGAAAAGGCGATCGCCCTTTGTCAAGAATTAACCAATCATCCTAACGTCATAACTCGCAAAAAAGCACAAGAAGTATTGTATATTATCCAAGCTCCTGAGTTGAAACGACCTGAATCATGGATGAGTCAAATTCCCGATCTCAGTCAGAGTGAGACAGCTACACCTCAGTATGTTAATGCCAAACCAGCTACCAAACGCGATCGCTTAAATCAAGAGCCAGAAATAGATTTGGCGCAAGTAGAAACAGAAGATAATCGCTTTCTTTGGTTTGCTTTGATGCTTACGATTCTGGCTTGTGGTGGGTTACTTTGGCTTAGTTAACTACTCTCATAATCGAGTTCTTTATTCCAAACATAGCGACCGACTTCAACTCTTGTCCAGTGATTGCGAGAGCAACCTTTATTCAAGCCATCACTGATTGCTTGATAGGCTTTAGCTTTATCTTTTCCTGTTAAACGTCGCGGAAACATCCAATCCATGACTTCATTCGCATCCAGATCAGTAGGATAATTCTCTTTCAGACAAGCGCGAATCGTTGCAGTAAGAGTGCCATACTGATCTAGTTTGGGGCAATCAGGCAACCGCGAGAGATTGTAGGGTTTTTTGGTATAAGTAGGCGGTTTTTTCCTTTTTTTCGGTTTAGGCGCAGATTCAGGATTTAAATCGGGAAAATCTGTCAAACTTATCGTCCAACAGTCAGGAGAGTCGGGAACGCCATACCAAAGATTAAACCCTTCGCCTTGGTGCAATAGTTCTCTAAGTTTTGGTTTTAGTTGGGGTTGAGCAGAAGGAGGAATTGATAATTTTTCGGCTACATCTAAAGCTAAGTAATCCAACCGCAGCATTTTACCTTTATTGCGTTTGAGTATTTGCTGAAGGGTTTTAGTCAGAGTTTCTTTGGCTGGTAATTTAACTTCTGGTAAACTTGTCTGGACGGATTCTTCCAACTCGGCAATTAATTCGGGTGTATTGCCAAATGACTGAGGCAGAGGATATTGCCACGAAGGAGTTAAATAAGAACTACTGGTCGTAAGTAATGCTTCTACTTGAGCGAGTTTAGCAGATGCGAGTGCTGCACTTTGTTGATGATAGGCAATTAACTGACGATAGTAACTCGCGAGTCGAGTAAGAGTTTGTTCGGTTTCTTGTGGTGGTTTTGGCGGAGGTTCAAGCCACATAATTTATCAAAGATGATGTGAGCAAAAATAATCAATGTTGATTGTTAGGAGGAAATTTAAATTTTAGTAAATCTTTGACAATCTGCTCTTACACCCTTACATTTGTTGCCATAAGAAGGACAAATTGTAGCGTATGTCTCCCTTTCAACCTTTTTATTACACCCCTGACAAACAAACTTATAAACTCTGGTATGAATGGTGCGAGTATGGGCTTTGACGTGAACTTTTTTGCTTGCCATTTTAAATCGGTATTTTCTAGCTTAACACATTGAATAAATCGTATTCTGCATTTTAGAACCTAGATGGTCGCAGAGATTACTAAAATTATCTAAAAAAGATTAGATTAATGTAAAGATATGGGAGCGATAACCACTTTTTCTCTCCTAAATTCCTGAAAGTTTCAGCTAATGCCTTTGATCATAACTGAGCCACTTAAAGTTGAAAGATTAACTATTGCGATCGCTAATTTACCGCTATCGCTTGTGGGAACGAAAATTATTCAGCTATCAGATTTACATTATGACGGAATTCGTCTATCAGAAAGTATCTTAGCAGAGGCGATCGCTCTTAGTAACAGTGAAAATCCAGATCTAGTTTTTATCACAGGTGATTTTGTTACCGATAACCCTATGCCGATTACCAAACTGGCACTACGCTTAAAACAATTAAATAGCAAAGCTGGTATCTACGGTTGTTTGGGTAATCATGATTCTGTTGCTCAATGGTGTGAACAAAAAATAATCGCTGCTTTAGCAGCGGTTGGCATTAAAATTCTGGTTAATGAAATTGTCTATCCTTTGGGCGCAGAATTAGCCATTGTTGGCTTGCACGATTTCTGGTCAAAAGAATTTCAACCTAAATCTGTTTTAACTCAAATAGATTCTGCCATACCGCGTATTGTACTTTCTCATAATCCTGACTCCGCAGCAGTTCTGCAAAAATATCGTGTCGATCTACAGTTATCTGGTCATACTCATGGGGGACAGATAGTGATTCCTGGTTATGGTGCTGCGCCAATTTTGCTCCAACAAATTAGAAAGTCAACCCCCAAATTTTTACGCAATTATATTCCTTATCTTAAACAATGTGCTGCGGTAGTAAAATACTGGCAATGGTCAGAAGGATGGCATCAAGTAGGCAAAAATCAACTGTATGTTAATCGTGGTTTAGGAACTTATGCTCCAGGCAGATTTTTTTGTCCTCCCGAATTAACGGTTATTACTTTAGATAGTAAATAGCTAACTTACCTGCTACTTACTACTTACTACTAAAAATAATTTCTTCGATTAACAACCTCGTTATCTCTTGAGTACTCACTAATATTTCATCAGATTGAGTAAATAAATCTGCTGTGCGATAACCTTTAGCTAATAAATTTTCTTGAGCTTGAATTATAGTTTGTGCTGCTGTTAGCTCTCCCCATTGTTGCAACATTAAAACTAACGCAGTAATAGTTCCTAAAGGATTAGCTATTCCTTTTCCTGCTATATCTGACGCTGTACCGTGAACTGGTTCATAAAGACCAAATCCTAATTCATTAAGACTAGCAGAACCCAACAATCCGATTGAGCCAACTATTGCCCCACCAATGTCGCTTAAAATATCACCGAATAAATTACTAGCTAATATTACATCAAATTGCTGAGGATTGATGACTAATTGCATGGCTAAATTATCTATTAGCATTGGTTGAATTGTCACATCAGGAAAATTCATCGCTTCTTGTAAAACTAAATCAGTCCAAGGTAAATTGGGCAAAGCATTTTCTTTATGAGCAATAGTTAATAACTTCTTTCTTTGTTGGGCTTTTTTTAGAGCAAATTTAGCAATTCTTTGAATTTCCCAATCATAATATTTCATAGTATGATAGCCATATTTACCATTTCGATCCAATTTTCTTTGAGATTCTCCGAAATAAATACCACTTACTAATTCTCGGATAAATAAAATATCAACTTCTAAAAGTTTTTCTGGTTTCAAGCTAGATTTATTGATCAGGCTACGAATTGTTTTTACAGGTCGCAAGTTAATATAAAAATCGAAGTATTTTCTTAGTTCCAACAAGCCACCTTTAGTAACTGCGCCAAATAAAATACCATCAGCTTTTTTACATAACTTTAAAGTTTTATCTGGTAAATAATTGTGATATTTTTGTCGAGCAGGTTCGCCGATTAAGCCATGATTTATGGTTACAGAAAAATTGTTAACTTCAGCTACTATTTGCAAAACTTTTAGGGTGGCTGCTACTACTTCAACGCCGATTCCTTCTCCTGGTAAGGCTACGACATAGTAAGTTTTTTTCATTGGCAACTAGATATCTTTATGTATTACTCCAGAAATGTTAAGACAGTGTATCGTTAAGTAATATTTTTTTATGATAATTTGAATAAACGTAACTACCGCTACAGAAAAAAATGTGTTTTTTTAGTGTCTAGACTAGTCTATGATCAAAAAAAGAAAAATTTTCTTTGTGACATACGCAATGGATTAACGTTAAAAAATTAAGTCTCACTTGTTTGAGAATGGTGTAAGAATATGACTATTAGTACAACTGTACCGAGAAGTGCCTGTCGTCTTTCCATAGATATTTTGCGCAACGAGGCAAAACAACTGGTAGAAAAAGGGATTATTAGCCGTAGCCAACCCATATATGTGTTGTGTGAATTTTTGCCTGCTAGAGAATGGTTGGGGGTTGAGTGTGAACTAGAAAGATGCGATTATTTATTGCGCGATCGCATTGGTGATTTAATTAGTTGTGAAAGCTGGGATAGCGATTAATAATGACGGATGGCACAAGCCCCCGAATTCGATTCGGGGGTCGCGTCCTTACGGACGGCACAAGCCCCCGAATTCGATTCGGGGGTCGCGTCCTTACAAAGTCAGAGTCAGCCCCGTCTTGAAAAAACGGGGCTGACTCAATAATTTTTCGCTAATTACTGTCTGCTTGTTCTAAATATTGGTTAACATCCTCAATTAATTGCGTAAGTTCTGCTTCACTCGTCAGACGTATTCGCTCATCTTTTACAGTCAATAAAACTTTGGCAGCAAAAGGACTAGGATAAATATTGGGATTACAAAAAACTTCTAAAAAAACCTCTCCTGTATGACGATATTCCATTGATGGTTGAGGTTGGGGTTTAGTACCGCGATCGCCTATTAGGCTAGCAGCAGTTTTGAGATTTTGCATTAAAGTAAATATTTCTTGTTGTAAATTTTGGGCTGCTGCCACAGAAAAGCTAATTTGAACTGAGCCTTGAATTAAATTGAGAGTCAATGGAATCATAAAAAATCCAACTAAATCGAAGCCTGAATAAGACTACTGTTATCATGATTAGCAGCGATTAATTCATAATTGATTATTAAAACCGCTTCGCGGTAGCTATTAGCTCTTAGTCATTAGCTTCTAGCTTAATCAAAAGTAGATTTAAACTACTTTTGATTAAAGACTTTTCATCTCTTCGAGATAGAAAAGGGGA
>DAXETX010000055.1:0-4372 GCA_051155735.1 Xenococcaceae cyanobacterium | reverse complement strand
GAAATGGCTTAATACAATGATATACAAGCTTTCATTGCTTCGTAATGTAATAAATAAAAAATGTTAAACTGCATTGAGTCTCAGAGTAATCCAAAGAATATTCATTGAAAGAGTTTGACAAACCAATTCCGCGAGAATATCTCAATATTGTTGAGAAGACTAGATCGAATCTATTTGCTTGGCGTGGTCAGTTTTCACCACAGCTTATTGAAGTTATCTTAGAATTTTATTGTCTTCCTAATTCAATTATTCTCGATCCGTTTGTCGGCAGTGGAACTGTTTTATCAGAGGCAGGAAATCTAGGCTTTGAAGCATATGGCTTTGAAATTAATCCCGCAGCTTGGATTTTGAGTAGAACTTTTGAGCTTATAAATAATACTCAGCGCAACAAAAATATTCAGAAAGTAAGAGAAAAAATAGATTTAAAATTTCCGATTAAAGTCTTTGAAAATAATATCAAAGTACATAATCTAGAAAAAATAGTTAGAGAAATAGAAAAAGATTTAGATGAAGATTCGAGCAAAATATTAGAAAGCTTGATAATTCTGCTCGATCTTGATAAAAATAAAATTACTAATGAACTTATCCAAGATAAATTTTATACTCTAGTCAATATTATAGATAAATTGCCATTATCTAAAAAGCAAATCAAGGTTGGCTTGTCTGATGCACGCTCTCTTCCACTCAAAGATAACAAAGTCGATTTTGTTTTAACTTCGCCACCGTACATAAATGTATTTAACTATCATCAAAACTATCGAAAATCTGCCGAAATTTTAGGATGGGATTTATTAAAAATTGCTAAATCAGAAATTGGCTCTAATAGAGCAAACAGGGGGAATCGTTTTTATACAGTAGTGCAGTACTGTTTAGACATGGCTGATACTCTTAGAGAACTTGCCAGAGTTACCAAAACCAATGGTCGAATTGTCTTAGTTGTCGGACATCAATCAAATGTTCTTGGAGTTCCTTTTTACAATGCTGATATTATTGAAAAAATTGGAATCAGGTCTGGTATTTTTGTTAAAGCTATTAGGCAAACAAGAGAGTTTAAAAATAAATTTGGCAAAATTATCCGAGAAGATATAATAAATTTTCTCAATCTCGATAATCGCGATCAATGCTGTCAAAAAAATTTAGAAAATACTGCACGAGAAGTTGCATTAGATGTCTTGAAGAGTAATCTTTCAACAGTCGTTTCAAAAAATGTTAAATATTTAAAAAGTGCAATTGAACGAATTCCGCATCTTGGAAAAACAGCGATCTTGGCCCGAAATCACTCTATCTATTTTTCATCTAAATCTACTCAATTGGCAAGTCCTATTATTTCTGTATCTACTCAATCTATGCCCGAACTTTCTCGTCCTCATTACCACAAACTTACAGCGTGTTTAAGTAATCGTCGGCTTCCTGAAGCTGACAAAGAAAGATTGGAAGAAGCAGTTAGTAAATATCACCAGTGGATTGCTGCGCTTGAGAAAATTGAACGTGGACAAGCAGATACAGTAGAGAAAATGGTTGAAGCTACTAATCAGTATAAGCAATTTATTGAACTCGATTTAATATTCGATAGCTCCGAGAATTTTTTGTATCGTCAAAAGGGACAACTAAAATTAGACAATACAATCTTAGAAGAGTTCTTACCTCAATTAGTTTTTCGTAGTTTAAGAGGACTAGATGATTCTTTTGAACTAGGTCCTAGAAAAACTTTTTCTGGGCTTAGTTTCTTGTCCTCAATTGGAAACCCTGGTCAGAGTGGCGAACCCACTGTTAAATCGAAAGACCAAGACTTTATACTTGGGAAAAAGCTATATTTAAAATCATCATTCGATCCAGATTTTCAAGATCATAAGTTAGTCGAGTCTCATCTAGGATACGTCTGTGCAGAATGCAAAACAAATCTAGACAAGACTATGTTCCAGGAAGCTGTCGCTACCAGTAGAGATTTAAAGGTTGCTGTTCCAGGATCGTTATATTTTCTAATCTGTGAATTTTTAGATATGACACCAGTATCTATAGTGTCAACTCAGATTGATGATGTTTTAATTGTCCGTAAGAGTAAGCGTATGTCATCCAATATCAGACAAGAGTACAGAACACCAGAAGTAAGAAAGCTTCGCAGACAAGAATACGCTGAATTTTTAGATTCTTCTCGATATTATTCTGATGTTTTCCAAAGAATGATTGATAAAATTCAGGCTTTAATTGATGATGCTAGCCCATCAGTAGATAGAGTTCTCAACGAAGGACATTTTTAAATTACCCTATTTTATTTCTTATATCTAAACGCTTTTTTCTTTAATTTTAACTTGCGATCGCCTGGAGTTCTTCCCTATCTAATTAACAATCCTGACTGGCGCACCATCGACGAGACGATTTTGTCCTTGGGTAACTACGGATTCTTCTACTTTGACACCACTAATAATTTGCTGTTGAGTAATACCGCGAATTCCCAATTCTACCTGTCGCTGTTCGATAACATTTTCTTGATTGACTACGAAAACATAAGGAGTTTGATCGCGATAAACTACAGCATTAAGAGGTACTACTATCGCATTGGAGTCTTCTTCTACCGCAATCCAGGTTAGAACTCGTTCTCCGTGTCTGATATTAGAAGTGGTTTCAGGAAATAAACGAACTGTAGCTTCAATCGCTCTTCCTCCTGGACTAATAGCAGGATTGACGGCAAAAACTTCACCCCTGGCTTGAGCATTATCGACTAAGGTTTCGCTAGCGTTATCAACAGTAGGAGAAGCGAAAGTTGTATTAGCGGAGTTATTAAGAGATTGAATCTCTCCTTCTGAAGCAATTAAAGCCGGTTGACCTATATCAACTCTTTCTCCCGTAGCACCTGCGAGATCGACGATTACCTCATATTGACTCGGATCGATAATTACCATCGGGATGCGCTCTAGGATTCCTTGGTAGTCGCCTCCTAGTTGAGAGGTTACGATTTGAGGGTTGAAATACTCTCCCTCAGTGTAGTTGAGATATGCCACGATGCCATCGAAAGGGGCATAAATACTAGCTCCTTCTAGAGCGACTTCCGCTTGTTCGAGACGTGCTTCGGCGGTAGTAATTGCCGATCGCGTTGCTTCATACTGTTCTTGGGCAGCTTGTACCTGTGCTTGAGCCGATCGCACCTGTTCTCTGGCTGCTGCTACCTCTGCTTCGACAGCAGTAACCTGGGCTGCTGCATCTTGGGCTGTACTAACCCGACTATCAAATTCACTCTCAGAAATAGCTCCTTGTTGAACGAGCAATCGATAGCGTTCTAACTCTGTTTGAGCCAGATTACGACTGGTTTGGGCTTGTGCTACTTGCGCTTGCGCCTGTTGTACCTGAGAACGAGCTTGTGCTACTTGGGCTTGGGCTTGGGCTACTTGGGCTGCTGCTGCTGCGCGATTTTGTCGCGCTTCTGCGATCGCTGCTTCTGCCTGACTGACATCGGCGACTAGTTCGCGATCATCAACACGAGCCAATAATTCTCCTGCGGTTACGCGATCGCCTTCTCTGAGTCTTCGACCATTGCGATCGGCTATATAGGTAACATCTCCTTCGACTTCAAAGGTAAGATGCTGATATTCAACCGCTTGAACTCTACCTTCACTAGAAACCCAGGCGCGGATTGGTTCTCTTTGGGCTTTAGTGGTTCGCACCGAAAGTCGTGTCGTCTCACTAGTAGTTGCGGTTTCTTCAGTATTATTATTATTCGTCCAAGGTCGCCAAACTGCTACACCGCCAGCCAAAACGACACCGATTAGAGCTATCCACCAGTATTTTTTAAGACCTGATTTATCAGCATTATCAGCATTATTTGCTTCTGATTGGTTCTTCGGTTTTTGTCGATCTAAACTTTTTGCCGAAGATAAGGTTATTTGCTGCTTTGAGTCTGTGGCGTTTGGCTCTGATTCAGCAGTACTAGAATTGTTTAGCATTTTGAGACTATTATTTTCTGGCTCTAAGGGATCTGGATTTTTATCGTTAATCGAGTTACTTAAATCAGAGTACGCCTCAGATGTTTGATTAGATGAATTTGGCGGTAAAGGCATATGGTATGTATGTAAGCTAATGAAATAATTAGTTCAAATAATTTGGCTACTAATCAGGCAAGAATCAAAACACGGTGTCACTAAACAGCATAGATAAATCAGAACAAGCTTTTTATCTTTCTAAGGTTGGAGATAATTTTGTCGAAGTGCTGGCAATATTTGATTTAGCTACGGGCTTAGCAATACCGAAACAAATAAAGTTCTTTATAGAACCCATTTGAGATCTAATTAAGCGCAAGCCGTTTAAGTAGAAGTCGAATAAAACAAAGATTAATTTTAGCTGTAGCATGACTCAAAGTACGTTCAAAATTCTTGACTAA
>DAXETX010000054.1:0-7611 GCA_051155735.1 Xenococcaceae cyanobacterium | reverse complement strand
CTTGAAAAATAGCGATCGCCGTACCAATCAACTCTAATCCATTTTTAGTGTTGTCCGAGATATAAAACACTATCCGTAGTAGTTGACTAAAACTATTTTTTCTTAACTTGTCACCAATGACTGATGACTGATGAGTGAGTATTAATAGTTCGCTTTTTTCTGATTTAATTTTGTCCAGCCGTATCTTCCCATCTAGCAATTGCCCCAACTTGAACTATACCCCCCTCAATTACCTGACCAAAAGCACCACCGCCCCAATTATCGTATAGTGCTGACTTCAAACCAGGTAATACTTCATCCATGCGCTCACAGGGCTTTGTTTCATAGAAGATGCGTACTCGACATTCCCCTAGTTGTAACACTCGCCCGCGACTTCGCACCAGGTTTACCCCCCGTACCAAAATATTGGCGCGTCGCGCGGATGGGTTAATTGCTGCGCCTAGTTCCTGCATCACCCGCTCCCATACCGCAGCATCAAGGATTGTAACCTGTCGCCGACCACCTTGGTTAGCATTTCCCACTAAGCCTCGTCCTGGAATCATTTCGGCTCGTTCTACAGCGTCCATAGGACCACGTTTAGCCCGCTTTAACCAAATAGCTTCAACTCGCCCCTGTTCCATTTTGATCGAGCCTACACCTTACTAGTTTAATTTGGCGCTAAAGACTTTGTTGAATCTAGACTGTGGTGAATAATACTGTAGCATTCAGCGACAGATTTTCTGGCTACCATTGCTTGGACTAAAGCATCGTAAGATGACTGGTATCTTTGTAAGAGATTAGTTGCTTGAAGTTGCGCCCACCGTTCTTTTTGTCCATAAGCTTGAGGCGAGATACCAGCTAGATTTAGTGCCATTCTCAGTTGTTGTATGTCTTCTTTTCCTCCTTCCGTTGTACCATATACTAGCTTTTCCGCAGCAACCCCAGCCATCCATACAGTAGATAAACGATCTAAGGTTAAACGCTTCGCTTCTAGAGAAAAAGGCTTTTCTGTAACTTGTTCGGTATCAAAAATAATACCACCTCTGCCATAATGCCCTTGTTTGATGGCTTCCCAAGCAGTAAGAGTATAGCCAGTAACAGGAATGCCGAGAAAATAAGCAGTCAAAAAATGTCCTGCTTCATGATGAATAATTCGTTGACGTTGTTCGGCACTAGCAAATAAATCTAGTAGTAAGGTAACACCACGATTTTGCAGACTTAAAGTATCGACAGTAACTAAACCTAAAATACCAAAAGTCGTAGCAGCAGGAATAAAAGGAGAGATATTAAGAATCGGACTCAATAAACAAGAAAGAGTCATGGTGAAAATAGCGATCGCGATTAAGTTTAAACCTGTTTGTTGCATTTGTTAAAAAGATATTTAAAATCATTGCTTTTTGTTAATTAAATATAAGTATAGAAAAATTATGCAACTTCAGGGTTTTTTACTTCTCTCTACTCGGTCACTGGCTCATCTTCATCAGGGACAACTTCTTCAATCGGGTTAGGCTCTGGTAATGTTTCACTAGGTTCTGGGATGGGTGGAGGTGGCATCAACCAAAAAATTGTTGCTGCGATCGCTAAACTCGCTGTACCAGCCAGAAAAGGAATGATGCGATCTCCTAAAGGTTCTTCTGCGGGGCGATGACGCTTACTAATCGATTCTAACTTTAGAGTCACATCAGCCAAAGCTGTCCGATCTGCTAAAAACTGATCTACTGCTTCGACCAAATCGAATAATTGTACTGCACTCAGGTCAATGGCGACAGGTTGGGTTTCACTATTCGGTTCGGGTTCTAAAGTCAGACGATGCAGATCGGCTTCTGGGAGATGTTTTAAATGTAGTTGCGGATATTCTGAGACTTGCGGTTGCGGATGCGGTAAGCCACTTAATAATTCTTGGGCATAATTACTCACAGTATTAGCTAGGTTTTCGAGAAAAACTCTGCCTCCGCTAAGATGTTGATTAGAACCAACAAAATGACATTCCGCATTAATCAGAATGGCAATTTGCTCACCGATACTATTGCTTTCTGAATCAGAGACATCTTCCATTCCCTCTAAGATCAAACTACAGTTAGGCAGACTATATTGTTTTCTAATACTCATCTTGTACCGTTACACCTCTCCATCAAACAAACTAAACCAAACTCTTTCCATTCCTTTAGTTCCCGTACAGAATAATAACTTCTCCAAAAGAGACATGGCTAAATCGTTTAATTCTGCTTCTGAGGCTAACAGTAATGATACCTTAGTTCGGCGAGGATTCATACGACTCCGAAAGTGAGCGCGAAATCTTTCTAAATATTCTGAGAGACGAAAATGATTTTCTAAAGGCAATTTTTTCGCTTGCATCTGTTGCTGAACTACTAACAACTGACGAATTACAACCATTAACTGTTTAGCGCGATCGCTAATTAAAATAACTAAAGCCTTGGCTTCATTAATACTCAAAAAATCTCTCGTATAAGAACGTCTCCAAGGATTACTACAGCGAACTCGCCATAAAGCGACGCGATTGGGGATAATTGCTTCTAATTCGAGTTTTTTCACTGTTGCCAACATCTTTTCTGACGCGCCTAATTCTAAAGCTTCAATCGCCAATAAAAGTAAATCGATTTCTTGTTGAGTGCGAGTCGAACATTCTGTTACTGATGCAGCAATGTCAGGCAAACGCTTTAAAATTGCTGGTAAAGTTTGAGTAGGACTAGATGAATCAGATACTATACTTGCAGATTGGCTCATTCTAAAATTAAGTTTAGCTTCCGCGTTATGGTTATTTTTATCTTCATCGAGAGTAACAAACTTTTTGCAGATATGATGGCAAAGTTAACTCTCCTAAGTCAAATAACTCTTTACTTATAGGATTTTTTTATGGAACTAAAAGCTTTAATTCGCGATATCCCTGATTTTCCCCAACCTGGTATTACTTTTCGAGACATTACGACTCTGTTAAATAATCCTCAAGGACTCCGCTACACCATTGATACTTTGGCTTCAAAGTGCCAAGATGCCAATTTACTACCAGACTATATCGTCGGCATGGAATCTCGTGGGTTTATTTTTGGTACGCCTTTAGCTTATCATCTCAATGCTGGCTTTATTCCTGTCCGCAAACCAGGCAAATTACCTGCTGCGGTGCATTCTATCGAATACGCTCTAGAATATGGTACAGATAAACTAGAAATTCACCAAGATGCGATCGCCAGTGGCGCGAAAGTTTTAATCGTTGACGATTTAATTGCTACTGGCGGTACAGCCAAAGCCACTGCGGCGCTATTAAACAAACTTGGTTCACAAGTATTAGGATTTGCTTTTGTGATCGAACTCACCGCCTTAGCAGGAAGAGAGAAATTGCCCGATTTACCGATTATTAGTCTAGTAACCTATTAATTCTGACATCATAGCTAACTTCAGCCGTAAGAGTGTCAAAATAGATAAGATAAGATGCAATCTAAATAGAGGAGATAATTTAGTTTGAATAATCCATCATCTCAAAGTTGGCAACCTTTAGTCTTTGGGATTATTGCTGCTTTGATTGTCTTAGTCGGTTTTAATTCTTTTATTATCATCAACCCAGGTCAAGCAGGAGTACTTAGTATTTTAGGTAAGGCACAAGATGGAGTACTGTTAGAAGGGCTACATTTTCGCCCACCATTAGTTTCCTATGTAGATGTTTATGATGTAACTGTCCAAAAATTTGAAGTTCCTGCTGAAAGTTCCACCAAAGATTTGCAAGACCTTAAAGCCAGTTTTGCGATTAACTTTAGACTAGATCCAATTCAGGTAGTAAACATTAGAAGAACTCAGGGAACACTACAAAATATTGTTTCTAAAATTATTGCGCCTCAAACCCAAGAATCGTTTAAAATAGCTGCTGCTCGTAGAACTGTAGAAGAAGCAATTACCAAAAGAAGCGAACTCAAGGAAGATTTTGATAATGCTTTGGTTTCGCGTCTCGATAAATATGGCATTATCGTTCTCGATACCAGCGTTGTCGATCTTACCTTCTCTCCTGAATTTGCCAGAGCCGTCGAAGAAAAGCAAATTGCTGAGCAAAGATCTCAAAGAGCCGTGTATATTGCCAAAGAAGCCGAACAGCAGGCGCAAGCAGATATTAACCGTGCTAAAGGTAAAGCTGAGGCTCAAAGACTCCTGGCTGAAACTCTCAAAGCTCAAGGCGGAGAGTTAGTCCTACAAAAAGAAGCAATTGAAGCCTGGCGCGAAGGCGGAGCGCAAATGCCCAGAGTTTTAGTTATGAGTGGCGACTCAAAAGGTAGTGTTCCCTTTTTGTTTAATTTGGAAGGAGTGCAGTAGTTACTCAAGTAATTACTGATTTTATTTCCCTGTCCCCTATCACGAAGTCAGAGGAAGCGGAGTCGTCTCACGGCGGAGTACCGCTGACTTCGTGATACGGTAATCCACCTACTTCCTTAATATAGAGTTAAATTATGATTACCAATAGATACTTAAGACACAATATAAAGAGATTTCAATCAACATTGTCATGAGTAATACAAGTAATTTTAGACAAGCAATCAAAAAAGCTCAAGGACAAGCATTAGTAGGACCTAACGTCATATCCAATGCCCTACCCTATCTTGGTGGTGGGTTGGTGCTTACTGCTGTGGGAGCTTATGGCGGTTTAGGCGTAATTAGTTCTCGTCCTGAAATATTTATGCCCACTTTTTGGGTAGCTCTCATTGGCGAGTTAATTCTGTTTTTTGTCGCTCGCGGTGTTGCAGAGAAAGGCAACAATAGTACTGCTTTACCACTACTAGCTCTTTATAGCTTACTTTCTGGATATACTCTTAGTGGCTTAATTTTTGTGGCTTTGAGTACTTCAGGCGTAGGCATTCAAGGAGTTGGCATTGCTGCTTTAGGCTGTGGCGCTACTTTCATTGTGGGGCGTAATATTGGCTCTAATCTTAGCGATGAGGATGGTCTAGCGTTAGCCCAAACCGTACGTTTGGGAATAATTGCCCTATTAGTAGTTTTAGTCGGACAGCTATTATTTGCTGTTTTTGGCGTATATACACCTTCTTGGCTAGAAATTGGCATTTCAGGATTAGGAGTTGCTATATTCGTCGGCTCGGCAGTAGTAGATTTTTACGTTTTACCTCGTGCTTATCGTGATGAACAGTATTTACCCGCTGCACTTTCGATGTACCTGACTTACATTAACTTGTTTGTCTTCATTTTGCGGTTATTAATTGCCATTAATAGTCGCGACTAAGAAAGTTGAGTAATTTATTAGAGTGAGTTAGCAAGCGGACTTTGTCCGCTTTTTTTGTAGTTATAGAAAGCTGCTAAAAAGCGATCGCAATCAATTAGATTAATTAACAGAATCAATAACTAGAGATTCTCTGAACTTAGTAAAACTAACGCTTTTTGCTTAGATCAAATTCTTCCAAATAATAGGATTCATCGACCTCTACCAAACGCTTCTGGTTTTTCTGAGATGCCAAAGTTTTGCCCGATTGAGGGGGCGTAGGAGGATTGGGGTCATCGTTATCAAAGTTATCACCACCATTACCATCGTTGAATAACGAAAATAGCCAAGCCACTAACAGACCAAATAAGTAAGCAGATGCGAAGAGGACAATAATTCTCAGTGCGATTAAAAACATAGTTTTTTTTCCTAATTAGCTAATATTTTACCTCTATCCTTTTAATTTATCTTACGGGTTTTGATTATGATGAATGCGATCGCTTTTCTGATTGTAAATCGCTATGGTTGTTGTAAATATCTCACGCAAAGTCGCAAAGGAAGAAACGCAAAAAGAGTTAAAGTGCGATCACATCTTAGATTTGATATTATAAAAAATAAAGATTGCATTATTCTACTTAAGGCTTAGCTAAATGCTTACAGAATTTATACAAAGACTATTCGATGATATTTTAGGTCAAAATATCAGCCCTTTTGATAAATTTCTAAAATTGTTTGTATGGATTATTTATATAATAACTTTCTTGTGAACTATTTCTAAATTTGAAAAGTATATTAATTTAGCAACTGAATTTATTTATCAAAACATCGAATCAAGTATTAAAGAAAATATTTCACTCTTAATCATCTTTTCATTATTGTTTGTAGCGATATATTATTTATTATTAGAAATTTCTGGCATTTTGCGTAAAATCGTAAGCTCAATCTTCATTAATATAGAATATATTTATGCACGTATATTTAATGACTATCGTGATTCAGAAATTAGAAAACAATATAAATATAATCGTAATATTGTTTTTAAACTTAAAGTTGAAGAGTATTTAGAAGATAATCCTGATGAAAGAATAAGAAAGAAATTAGAAGCACATGATAAGGATAAAAATGACTTATTTTTAAGAAAAAGAAACTTGATGTTAATATCTATTTTACTAACAATAAATTTTTTTCTTTATCAAAACTTGTTTGAGCAATTCGCGAAATTATATTGGTTATTCATAATAATAACTACAGTTTATGCAGGAATCCTTCCATATGATAATTTAACATTTATGTATATAAGAAACAATAAAATAAGAAAATAACCACTTTGCGACTTTGCGTGATACAAAAAAAATCCCCCTCAAAAAAAGAGGGATAAAAAAACTTAAACCTCAAGCAGCAACTAATTCCTTCTTCTCGCTAGCGGATAACTCATTTAAAATCGCACTAACATTAGTTTTCGCATCACCCAAAAGCATCTGAGTATTATCGTTATAAAACAGAGGATTATCAACACCTGCATAACCAATACCGAGACTACGTTTCATCACCACCACGTTTTGAGCGTGCCATACTTCCATAACTGGCATACCTGCAATGGGGCTATCGGGGTCGTCTAACGCGCTAGGATTGACTGTATCGTTTGCCCCAACTACTAATACTACATCGGTATCGGAAAAATCGTCGTTGATTTCATCCCTTTCTAGCACGATGTCGTAAGGGACATTAGCTTCTGCAAGTAATACATTCATGTGACCAGGCATTCTACCCGCTACAGGATGGATACCAAAACGCACTTCTTTACCGCGCTTGCGTAAGATTTTAGTCACATCAGAAACCATGTGCTGTGCTTGAGCAACTGCCATACCATAACCAGGTACGATAACTATAGACTTGGCATCATTCAGTAACTCGACAGTCTCTTCTACAGTGGTTGTAGTTGCTTCACCATAGGATTTTTGTTCACCGCTACCAGCTTTTTGAGAACTACCTTCACCAAAACCACCTAAGATAACGCTGATGAAAGAACGATTCATCGCTGCACACATAATGTAGCTGAGGATTGCGCCACTACTTCCTACTAATGCACCAGTAATAATTAGTACATCGTTAGAAAGCATAAAACCAGCAGCAGCAGCAGCCCAACCAGAATAGCTGTTCAACATAGATATTACCACAGGCATATCCGCACCACCGATCGCCATGACTAAATGCATCCCTAACACACAAGCTATACTTGTCATAATTAAGAGGGGTGGTAAACCATTTTCTACCGTCATGAATTGCCAACCCAGAATTACTGTGCCAACCAACATGGCAAGATTCAGTAGGTGACGGGCGGGTAATAATAAGGGTTTACTACCAATCATCGCGCTTAATTTACCAAATGCCACAATCGAACCTGTGAAGGTAACAGCACC
>DAXETX010000053.1:0-2093 GCA_051155735.1 Xenococcaceae cyanobacterium | reverse complement strand
TTCTCCTGCTTGTTGAGCGTGCAATAAAGATTCGTTGGCTTGGGCTTTGAAAAAATCTACTAAGGGGATGCGGTTTGGTCCATTGATCATCAAGGAATAATGGGTATAACGGACTATTCCCGCTAGTTCGTATTCCATAATGGTATTGAGGATATCAATAGTAGATTTCAGATCGAGTTCTCTCATAAATTATTCCTCTATCATTTACTAGCTAGATTTTTGAGATTTAAAATTTAATGATAAACCCTATAGATTAAACATCTGCCCACTTACTGATTAAATTAGTAATACTTTTAGAAATTAACTCATATTCCGCGTTTTTCCCACTTTGGAAAAAGATAACGCGTCTGGCTGTTTCTAAATCAAACAAAATTTCGCGATCTCCTGGATCTTGAATCAAACTTTCAACTCGACCGATTGCAGCTAATCTTGTGCCTCTAGTGATGGGGTTAATTCGATGTAAGGTAGTAGCAGGATAAATGATTACACAACCAGCTTCTAATTTGTAAGTTTTTTCCTTGTCAGTATCTTTAATGACTAATTCTCCTCCTTGATATTCTAAAGGAGAATTGAGAAATAGGGTAAAAGCCATATCGGTACGCCAAATTTTATTGTGATTGATTGAGACGCGATCAATAGGATAATGATCGGACATTCCCTCATCGTGACAACTTATAGCAGTTTTCGCCCAATTTGGGGGGGAAATATTCTCGAAGTTCTTGCCCCCTCTAGCCTCCCCCAACCTTGGGGGAGACAAATCGTTCCCTCCCCAATTTTGGGGAGGGGTAGGGAGGGGCGGGGGATTTAGGGGACTTTTAGATGATCTATCTGATGGGATCAACTGTAATAAGCAAGAATGAATTGACTTGGGACGCACCGCAGTTTGAAACAAACTATTACGATAAAGGGCTGATTTAATCTGTTCGGTTAGCTTGGCTTCAAGAGTGGCTGCTGTTGGTAGTTGCTGGTTATTTTTGACTAAGTTCCAATAAGCTCGTTCCTTGAATGTCTGGGTACAACAACCTTTGGTTTCTTTGATATCAGCAAATTCACCTACTTTTAGATGAGCAGTAATTTTTGCCACCTCTTGTAAAGTAAGAACATGGGGAATGGAAAAAATCATCTTTAACTATTAGTCATCCTGATAGAGATAGCAACAGACTCATATTTTATTTGCAAATTAGTCCTAACTATTGGCTGGTTAATTCGATTAATCAAA
The DNA here is from genome assembly GCA_051155735.1 of Xenococcaceae cyanobacterium. Taxonomy (GTDB): domain Bacteria; phylum Cyanobacteriota; class Cyanobacteriia; order Cyanobacteriales; family Xenococcaceae; genus JASJCP01. Next base: position 874 of record DAXETX010000053.1, on the reverse strand, counting down.
GAGGTACTCGCAATATTCAAAGCCTAGCAAACTCGGATTTTAAGAGATTTACCTGAATAAATCTCTTTTGGTTCACGACTCTAAAATTGATGATTACTAAAATAGTATCATACTACTAATGCTAATTATTATCAACTAATTAAAAGGTAAAAGTAGTACGAATTGCCCCAATGATTAGGTCGTCATTATCGTTGTTGTTATTGGGTGCTGTGATCCAGACTACGCCAGGAGTAATCGCAATATTGTCATTAATTTGATATTGATAAAATGCCTCAACGTGTAAAGAGGTATCTTGATCATCTCCGATTCCTTGAATACTAGATTCTGTTACCCAAGGCTCCATTCCGACAATAATACCTCCTAGATTACCTTCTTTGCCCAGATCGGGAAAAGCCAAAGTAGCAGCCCAATTCCATACATCTTGTGTACCGCGGTCTAAAGTACCACCAAGAGTCGAAAGAGTGGTCACTTTTGCTAAACCACCCCAACCTCCAAGGACAATGCGATCGCTCAACTCCCAAGAAAACTGTAATCCATAGGAGCTATTAACCGTCGGAACTCCGTCTTCAAAGGTATCATTAGCAGTAAAAGCGCGGATATTAGCTAGGTTACTACCTGTTTCAGGATCACTTTGGTTATAGCTATGAACGTAAGTTGCAGCAATAGTTAAGCTTTCAATAGGAGTCAGGGTAATTTGGGCGATCGCACTATAAGAACCGTTAAAAAGTCCCCCTTCATCGCCAGGTTCATTAGCAGGAGAAGCCAGATAGCCAGCACTAAGTTCGATGGTGTCACCAAAACTGTGAATAATTCCCAAACCAGCATCACCAGGAGGTAAATAAATTGGGCTGCGTGTGCCAAAAGTAGAAATTGC
>DAXETX010000052.1:0-2332 GCA_051155735.1 Xenococcaceae cyanobacterium | reverse complement strand
TTTAGCTCCTGTCTGGCAGAAGCCCAGCACCATAGGCGAAGCCTTGGTGTCTGGATGAATGCCAGTCAGGGTTTTGATTATCGAAAGTTTTATCGTGCGTCATATCTTATGCTAAAATTATGAAATGCTAACTATGAACTACACCTATCGAATCTATCCAACTGCCGACCAACAAGCTGTTATGCTTGAATGGCTGGAAACTTGTCGTAGACTTTATAATCGTTGTCTTCGCGACTTGAAGGATTGGATTAATTCGAGAAAATGTAGTTTGTACTCTTGCTCTCGGGATCGGGAATACATTTTGTCTCCCGATATTCCATTTCCTAGTTATTTGGAACAGAAAAGACAGCTAACGAGATGGAAAAAGACTAATCCTTGGTTGCAATCTGTCCATTCTCAAGTAACCCAAGATTGTGTTAAACGACTGCATAATACCTGGGAAGCTTTTAAGGCTCGTAAATTCGGATTCCCTAGATATAAAAAATACGGTAGATATCAATCTTTCTTGTTCCCCCAGTTCAAGGAGAATCCAATTAATAATGGGAAAATTAAGCTTCCTAAGATTGGCGAGGTTGAAATCAATCAACATCGTCCAATTCCAGAAGGATTTAAGGTTAAAGGAGTCAGGATTGTATCGAGAGCAAGAGGGACTATTTGGTATGCAGTAGTTACCATCCAATGCGATGTTAAAGTTCCGGATCCAGTTCCTTTTGGGCGTGGCATCGGAATCGATATCGGATTGGAGTCTTTTTTGGTATCGAGTGACAATTTCCGAGTTGAACCAGCTAGATTCTTTCGAGACTTGCAAAGTAGGCTTAAAGTGCTGCAACGCAGAGCATCTCGTAAAAAGAAAGGTAGTAAAAACTGGGGGAAAGCACAGCTTAAAGTTGCGAGGGCGCACCATACAATATCTAATTCTCGAAAAAACTTTCACTTTCAAACCAGCCATCTTCTCTGCGATCAAGCAGATATGATTTTTGTCGAAGATATCGACTTTCGTATTTCGGCAAAAGGATTTCTTGGTAAACAGATGCTCGACGGGGGTTTCGGTCAATTCCGAGATTTGTTGTCTTGGGTGTGTTGGAAGCGTGGAAAATACTTCCAAAAAGTCGCTCACAAATACACTTCTCAGATTTGCCCAGAATGCAATACTCACACAGGCAAGAAAGAACTCAGTGAACGAGTTCATAATTGTCCTGAATGTGGGTATCAAACGAGTCGTGACCATGCTAGTGGAAGAGTAATTTTAAACCGAGGATTGGAAGCTATTAATAGTACCGATGGACTATCGGGGAAAGAAATTGTCTGTCAAGTCGTACTGTCGGGGGTGTCATGCCTAGATAAGTGGCGCAGGGCAGAAAATTCCAGTTCGCGAGGATTGGAAGCGCGAAAGTGCGGTCTTGGGGGTTTCCCCCATGAGCAACTTTCGTAAGAAGCCCGCGCTGTACCGTAGGTCAGCGCCGGGAGATGTCACAGGAACAAATAGCAGGAGACTTCAATTTAAGCTCGGTTATCTTTGAATTTCGCAATAACATCTTCTCTTTCGTCCGTAATGGCTTGTTGATGTACAAAGTCAAAGCCCTCAAACTTTACAAAAAGACATATTCCAACTTCAAAGTATTTTGTAAAGAAGCGTTAAAAGTTTCCCACTGGCAAGTTAATCGCATGGTGGAAGCCAGTCGCATTGTCATGGAATTAATTCAAGCAGGTTTTTCAATTTTGCCCCGTAAGTAATGTGGCTCAATGTAATCCTCTAACACTAAATTGAAATAAAAGTAATAATAATTCTCTTACTTTTTTTTCTCCTTCCTGTTGTTCAAAATAATCTGGCTTTTTTTCTTTTAGTGATTTTAAATCAAATGTTGTTCTAAAATTGCGAATTAGAGTAAAAGCTTCGTTAATAGTATCATCAGATACGTGTCCTGCCATTTCATTTCTAATGTCCTCTAAAAAAAGTCTTGAATATTTTAGTTTTGTGTTTTTAAAAGCTATTGCATCAAAAAGATGATGATTTTTGTATTGATTTTTCGCCAAGGTTAACATTCTTATTACATCTCTAGGACGTGTTAAAGTGTAATTTACTACATAAGTAGCGAAACTATCTGAGCCTATTTTGTCTGGAAACAGATATCTATAAATGTTATTTAAATCATCCTTGACATTAAGTGACACTTTTATTTTGTGCAATACAATATCGAAAAGAGGTGAATTTTCTCTTAATGGTACTTAAACGATTTTAAGCTTTAGAATAAAGTATAATTGTTATTATAGAAGCTTTTCACATTACCGTTAATGGTAATTGTTCATGATGAGAGAAACAACTCCCGCAGCC
>DAXETX010000051.1:0-28873 GCA_051155735.1 Xenococcaceae cyanobacterium | reverse complement strand
TGGAATCCGCTTAATGGGGACTTAGAAATCGAACTAATCGATACTCCTGGGTTAGATGAAATTTCAGGAGAAGCGAGGGCAAAAATGGCGCGAGAAATTGCCCAAGGAGTAGATTTAATTCTATTTGTGGTAGCAGGAGATATTACTCGTACCGAATACCAAGCCTTGCGAGAACTAAGGTGTAGCCAAAAACCTTTAATTTTAGTTTTTAATAAAATCGATCTCTATCCCGATCGCGATCGCGATAGTATTCATTATCAATTACAACTGCTCAATGCTCATTACGACCCAGAAGATTTAGAGAATACTATTTATACTGACGATCTAGTGATGGTATCCGCGCAACCGCAACCGATTCGAGTCAGAGTTGAATCAGCCGACGGAACAGTAACCACAGGCTGGGAAACACCATCCCCTCAACTAGAAGCGCTAAAAACCGCTATGATCAAAATTTTGCAACGAGAAGGACAATCACTCTTAGCTCTTAATGCATTAATCCAAGCCAAAGAGGCTGAAACTAATATTGCTCGCAAAACTATCGAACTCAGAGAACCTGAAGCTCAAGCGTTAATTTGGCAATATGTTAGATATAAAGCGATCGCTGTTGCCGCTAATCCCATTCCCTTATTAGATGTCATTGGGGGTTTAGTGGCAGATTTAGCGCTAATTCGGGCTTTAGCTCGATTATATGGCTTACCGATTACTAATCACGAAGCAGGTAATCTCTGGCGCAAAATTGCTGCTAGCGCTGGCGCTTTAGTTTTAGGAGAAATTACCAGTAATTTGATTCTCGGTATCGGTAAGAGTAGTATAGCTTTGACCCAAGCTTTTAGTAGTCCTGCCGCTTTTGCCATTTATAGTACCACTGCTAGCTTCCAAGGTGCAGTTGCTGGCTATGGTGCTTACGTTGTAGGAAAAGTGGCACAAGTTTACCTCCAACAAGGCTGTACTTGGGGTTCTTTGGGTGCTTCTACGGTGATAACTGAGATTTTATCTCAAGTAGAACCCAACACGATTATTTACCGTTTGCGCCAAGAGTTATTGGTTATTGGTTATTAGTCAGTTGATTAAGAGGCAAGAGTTTGATTACAACGCATCTCTAGACTTTTAAAAAAATTTTGATCTTTTCTAATTGCAGCGAAATCACTATCTTGGACAGCCATAGAGCGATACTTATCAGGATGAAGTTTAATTGCTTCTTGCAAATTAGCGATCGCTTGTTCAATATTAGCTTGCAGAGCATGAAAACAGGCTTTATTGTAATAGCTGCTGGCTTCATCAATAGCAGGAATCACCGCCAGAATATCATCTTCCAGACTAGCTTCTACACTAGAAGTAAACACCCCCAAAGCTTGATTAAAACACGCATCTGCTGCCTCAATTAAGCCGAGTTGTTCTAAAATCAGTCCTTTTTCACACCATGCTTCATAGTAGTCAGGTTTGAGCTTAATGGCTCTTTCATAGCAAGCGATCGCTGCTTCTAACTTTCCTAGGTTCGCCAGGATTTTACCCCGATTAAACCAATGATGGCGATCGCCTTCATTAATATCCATGACCTTTTTAATAATTTAAATTAGGAGTTATGTCTATCTAGAGTATTTTGCCAACTAATAAGTTGCAGTTTTGATTAAAAACTTAATCTTCCTTGTCTCACTCTAGAACTGAGAGTTTGAGATTTTAAGTGTCAGTTTTTATATTGAACTTAATGGTTCTATTCTTTATTGTATCGAGTCTGATTTGGACTGTTACAAAAATTATTATTAACTCCTAAAACTTTCAAAAACTTTTGCTCTCAACTGTATAGTTTTCCCACATAATTTCCATAACCATTGTATGGTAAAGTCTCTTTAATTTCCCAAGATAAACCAGGACCTTTACTGATAAACTTTTCTGTAGCTTGAGACCAGCGAGGATGAGGTTTATCTGGATTAACATTAGCTTCAAAACCGTATTCTTTAGGATCAATCGTATTCCAATAGGTTGCAGGTTGAGTGTCGAGAAATTCAATTTTGACAATAGATTTAGCGCCTTTAAAACCATACTTCCAAGGAATAACCATCCGTAAAGGTGCGCCATGTTGTTTGGGTAAATCATGACCATAAATTCCCACAGCAAAAAAGGCTAACTCATTTGCCATTTCCTCAATACGTAATCCCTCTTGATAAGGCCAAGGTAGAGAACCAAGATGAAATGCTGGACCTGTAGTAATTTCAGGGTCATAAAAAGAAGTAAAGCGAACATATTTAGCTTGAGCAGTAGGCTCGACAATTTCAATTAATTTTTTCATCGGAAAGCCAATCCAAGGTAAAACCATCGACCAAGCTTCTACACAACGAAACCGATAAACTCTTTCTTCTAGGGGAAACTTTTGCTTTAGTTGATCAATATCATAAGTTTGAGGATTTTTAACTAATCCTGTAACTTCTACTTTCCAGTCTTCAGTAGGTAGTTTTTGAGCGTCTAACCAAATTTTTTTTGTCCCACCAAATTCGTAAAAATTATTGTATTGCCCTGCAAGTTTTTCTTCAGTAATCGGTCTTGATACCTTAGCAAATGTCGAATTTTTGGTGAAGTTATTAATCTTAGGTACAGCTAAACTGGCTTCTAAAGCGGTTTGAGAAGCAGATTTACCAATAGCCGAACCAGAAGCATCGCATCCTGTAAGAGATAAAACACTAGTACCAATTCCTGCTCCAATCAAAGTTTTGAGAAAACGACGCCGATTCCAATAGAGATTTTCTGCCGTTATTTGATGGTCTGGGACTGACCAAATTTGAGGAATGCGAATTAAAGTCATTAATCAACTCATCTAATCTTGATCTTTAATTTAGTTTAATCGAGTTAGGAGTAATACTAAATCTGATTCTAAAACGACACTTATCATTTAAGCGTTTAAGTAAGCTTAAAACCCTTCTGCCTCATCACGACTTTTAAAGTTTGATCTCTCAAAACAGTAAGATTCGCTTTTTCAGAATATTGCCCTAATAAATCGCAAAAAAAAGCTTTTTTACGGTAGTTTTTCCGATTCTTACGCCTCAACCCATAAAATTGTATTTAGATCAGCAATAGTTACAAAAACTTAAAGCTTTTTGGTGCATTTAGATGTATAGATGATAATGATCGAGACGACTTTGGTAGGGAGTTGTCCCTACTGCTCGTAGGTCGGGTTTGTCAATCCCGTCATGAATGTTTATAGTAAAGCACTTAGAAATACTCCTCTTTAATTATGTCTTTTAAAAACCAGTTTGAGTCTTCCCACAACTCTCGGCAAAACCAAATGGGCTACGATCCAAGACTATCTTTAGCTGTAAACAATAATCAAAATAATCATGCAGCAGGGTACTCGGCAAAAATTGGCAATCAAGCCACTCCTAAAGAAGATACTAGAGGCAATAAAATCATTCATAGTAATCTCGCTAAAATTAAGGTTATGGGCGTAGGCGGTGGCGGATGTAATGCCGTTAATCGCATGATTGATAGCGGAGTAGAAGGAATTGAGTTTTGGGCAATTAATACCGATGCTCAAGCTCTAGATCAAGCAGCAGCCGAACAAAAACTGCAAATCGGACATAAAATTACTAGAGGTTTGGGCGCAGGGGGAAATCCTGCTATTGGACAAAAGGCTGCCGAAGAGTCGCGAGACGAAATTGCTCATGCTCTAGAAAATACCGATTTAGTCTTTATTACTTCAGGTATGGGAGGCGGTACGGGAACAGGCGCAGCACCCATCGCTGCCGAAGTAGCTAAAGAAATGGGCTGTTTAACTGTTGGGGTAATAACACGTCCTTTTACTTTTGAAGGAAGAAGACGGACTAAGCAAGCAGAAGAAGGGATCAATGCTCTCAAAAGCCGAGTTGATACTTTAATTGTGATTCCGAATAATCAACTCTTGACAGTAATTTCGCCTGAGACTCCTTTGCCCCAAGCTTTTCAGGTGGCAGATGATGTCTTAAGACAAGGGGTTCAAGGTATTTCTGATATTATTACTGTTCCTGGGTTGATCAATGTTGATTTTGCTGATGTTAAAGCGGTTATGGCAGATGCAGGTTCAGCCTTAATGGGTATTGGTATTGGCTCTGGTAAATCCCGTGCTAGGGAAGCAGCTAGCGCAGCCGTATCTTCGCCTTTACTCGAAGCTTCAATTAATGGGGCTAAAGGAGTAGTGCTAAATATTACTGGAGGTTATGACCTAACGCTGCACGAAGTTAATGCTGCTGCTGATAGTATTTATGAAGTAGTAGATCAAGAAGCGAATATTATCTTTGGCGCAGTAATTGACGAACGCATGGAAGGAGAAATTCGGATTACCGTGATTGCTACAGGGTTTGACGGTGGTGAACCTGCCAATGAACCGATCAAACTCGCGCCAGATTTACCGCAGCCACCTACTCCGAAAAAGTATCCGATGGATTTGTCTGGCGATCGCAATCAAATTCAAATTCCCGATTTTCTGCAAAAAAGACGTTTTCCTCGCAGTTAAAATTACCTAAATGACTCAAGTAGCTTTAACTATTGCTGGCTCAGACAGTGGCGGTGGGGCAGGAATTCAAGCTGATTTGCGGACTTTTGCTTTTCATCGAGTTCATGGCACAAGTGCCATAACTTGTGTGACTGCCCAAAATACCTTAGAAGTAACGCAAGTTGCAGCTATGGCAAGCTCACTAGTGGGAGCGCAAATTGCCACAGTTGCTCAAGATCTTAAAATAGATGCCACCAAAACAGGAATGCTGTTTAATCAAGAAATTATCGAAACAGTAGCAGCAAAAATAGCCCAATACAATCTCACTAATTTGGTAGTCGATCCTGTAATGGTAACTCGTGCGGGAGTAAAAATAATTGATGATCGGGCGATAGCTAGCCTAACTCAGCTATTGTTTCCTCAAGCTCTTATTGTCACTCCCAATCGCTATGAAGCCCAAATTCTGAGTCAAATTGAAATTAAGACCCTCGACGACATGAAACAAGCTGGTAAAATAATTCATCAAGATTTACAAGCTCAAGTCGTTTTGGTCAAAGGAGGCTCAATGCCAGGCAAACTTAAAGGAGTTGATGTTTGGTATGACGGCAACAATTGGGAGATTTTGACAGGAGAAATTATTGAAACTCATAACACCCACGGTACGGGTTGTACTCTTTCAGCAGCAATTGCAGCTAACCTAGCTCTTGGCAAAGACTTATTGATAGCAGTTAAATTAGGAAAGCAATATCTCACTAAAGCCCTACAAGCTGCTTTAGATCTTGGTCAAGGTAGTGGTCCTGTAGGGCATTTTTTTCCACTTTTGTCTAAATAAATTTCATGAACCAGAGCCTAAAACTAGCAGCGAAAATTGAGGCAGTTTTATACCTTAAAGGCATACCTTTGACATTAGAAGCGATTGGAACTTTGCTAGAATGCGATCGCGAAATGGTTGAAGCAGGTTTGATTGAGTTAATCAATGACTACGCCCATCGTGCTAGTGCCTTAGAAGTTGTTGAAACAGACCGCGGTTATAGTCTGCAACTCAAATCTACATATAATAGTCTGCTTAAAGACTTGATTCCTGCCGAATTGGGCAAAGGCGCATTAAGAACCTTAGCAGCGATCGCTCTTAAAAATCCCATTTTGCAAACAGAGTTGATCGCACTGAGAGGGAGTAGTGCCTATCAACAAGTTGCAGAGTTAGTCGAGTTGGGATTTATTCGTAAACGACCGCAAGCGGATGGTCGTTCTTATTGGTTAGAAGTGACCGATAAATTTCATCAATACTTTGAAATAGAGCAAATGGTAGCATCTTAGGGATAAAGAACAGTAGATCGACCCTAGATCGACTAGCGATTTGTAACCATATTGTGTAAAAGTAGAGGAGATGTGTATCCAAAATTTGGATAGGAATGATATTTAACTTTGATTTTCTCGATTCTGAATCCCAAGACCATGACTGCAACAATTTAATGCAATATCTTCGAGAGCAACACCCAGAAGTGTTATCCAGAATTGCTCAATCTGCTAGCCCTGAAGTCAAACAAATTATTTCTCAAAATGTTCAAGGGTTAGTGGGAATGTTGCCCTCAGAAGATTTTAATCTTAAAGTTACTACTGATAAAGAAAATTTAGCGCATCTTTTGGCTTCGGCGATGATGACTGGCTATTTTCTCTGTCAAATGGAAAAACGCCGGGATTTAGAAGAGAGTATTTTTGGTTCTGACTCTCTCCATAGCAGTTCTGAAGCAGGGGAATTACCAGACTCAGAATAATATGGAAAAAATTATTTTAAACGGGGGAAAAAGTTTTACTGACTCTTTCCCTAATATTATTGTGTTTGCCAATAGTTATTTAATTTTTAACCGCCTTTAGCAAAAGTCCCCATAATTACAATCGAAAGTAGCATTCCAGGACTAAGTAAAATGATTAAAGTTAATAGTTCGTTAAAAGTCATATTGTAAAAATTGCTAATTTGATGAGCTTGTAGCTGTATCTATTAGAGTAACGCTATATTTTTAGTGTTTTGGGATTAATCTAGAATTTATTAATTTTTGATCGAGATTAAATGATCAATTTCCTAAAGGATGATTGCGTGAAGCTAAACGGGCTTTACCAGAGGCTGCCCAGTTTTGTAAAAATTGGATTTGTTCTTGAGCAGTTTTGGCTAAGGGAACTATTTGACTTGCTGCTTCTAAAATATCATCGGTAGTAAAGTCGCGATTTTGACTAAAACCAATGTGCATCGCTTCAATTAAAGTCTGCTCAATTTCTGCACCCGAAAATTCTGGAGTCTCATAAGCTAAGCGTTTGAGATCGTAATTTTTGAGGTTATGAGGGCGTAATCGCGATAAATGAACTTGAAAAATTGCTTCTCTTTCTTCTTGGGAAGGTAAGCCCACAAAAAAGATTTCATCAAATCTACCTTTACGGAGCATTTCTGGTGGTAAAGATTGAATGTTGTTAGCTGTCGCTACCACAAATACAGGGGACTGTTTTTCAGCCAACCAAGTAATAAAAGTACCAAATACCCGACTGGTAGTACCCGAATCACCTTTACCTGTAGCACCAGCAAAAGCTTTATCAATTTCGTCAATCCATAAGATACAAGGTGCGAGAGCTTCTGCTAAATTAATCATTTGTCTGGTACGAGATTCTGATTCTCCCACTAAACCACCAAACAAACGTCCTACATCTAAGCGTAGTAAAGGTAAATGCCAATGATGAGCGATCGCTTTTGCGGTAAGAGACTTACCTGTACCTTGAATGCCTACTAACAACAAACCTCTGGGGTTTGGCAATCCATAGGCTCTAGCTTTTTCACTAAATCCGCCTCCCCTTCTCAGTAACCAATCTTTCAGATTATTTAAACCGCCAATGTCAGAAATTTGCTCGGTTGCAGGATAAAAATCAAGAATTTGAGTTTGGCGAATTGATTGTCTCTTTTCTTCGAGGATTAATTCTACATCGTCTGATTCGAGTTGACCATGAGAGGCGATCGCTCTAGTTAGAACTCTTCTAATTCTTTCTAGAGACAATCCTTGAGCAGAACGTACTAGATCGTTTAGTAATTGGGCTGAGAGAGATTGTCCTGTTGCTGAAATTAGTCGGGTAATTTCGGTTTTAATTTCTACTGCTGAGGGTAAAGGAAAATCGAGGACAGTAAAAACTTCTGTTAGTTCATCGGGAAGATTAACTTGAGGCGAAACAATAATAATATTTTTCGATTGAGATTTGAGAGTCCGCGCCAAATTACGTAATTTACGAGAAACCGAAATATCTTCAACAAACCGTTGAAAATCTCGCAAAATAAACACTCCTCCTACTTTTGGCGGTAATTTTTCAATAAATTCTAACGCTTGTAGCGGATTGCGTTTACCAAAACCCGCATTATTCGGATTATCGCCATAACCATCAACAAAATCCCAGATATAGACATTGCGATTACTCATAGTTTCGGCAACTGTAGCGATCGCTTTTTCCAGTCTTTCTTCTTCTGTTGTAGGAATGTAAATCAGAGGATAGCAAGCACGGAATAATAAAGTTAGTTCTTCACCAAAATTCATTAGTCGTTTTTTAATTGAGAAAGATTGTTTAAGGCTCAAAAAGCTTCTTGATCTTATGATAAGTTCATCTTGAAGCTTATTTTTATCGGTTTAAACCCTGGAAATAGATCAAAAAAAAGCTAATAGCAAACAACTATTAGCTGATAATTGTAGGATTAAAATGCAATACGCCAGGGCGTTGTTAATTTACTCTTCTGAGTCACTATCTGGGGATACTTCGTGGGTTACAGAGTTAGCGGATACTTCTACTCCCATAGCCAGCTTTTCTCTAACTAACTTTTCTACTTCTTCTGCTACAGCAGGATTTTCACTCAAATACTTAATAGTGTTATCGCGCCCTTGACCAATATTCTCGCCGTTATAGCTATACCAAGCACCCTTACGGACTATAACCTCACAATCTTCTGCCATATCTAACAGACATCCCAAGCGGGAAATCCCTTGACCGAAGATAATATCAAACTCAGCAATCCGAAATGGAGGTGCAACTTTATTTTTGGCTACTTTAACTTTAGCTCTGATTCCATATTCTCCTTCACTACCTTTTTTCAAAGTTTGAATGCGACGAATATCTAAACGTACCGAAGCATAAAACTTGAGTGCAGTACCTCCTGTCGTTACTTCAGGATTACCATAGGTAACACCAATTTTTTGGCGTAATTGGTTGAGAAAAATGACTGTCGAACTTGATTTGCCAATATTACCAGCGATTTTTCTGAGAGCTTTACTCATCAAGCGAGCTTGTAACCCTACTTGGTTGTCTCCCATTTCTCCTTCAATTTCGGCGCGGGGTACTAAAGCAGCAACAGAATCAACTACTACCAAATCTACCGCAGCCGAACGCACTAACTGATCGACAATTTCTAAAGCGGATTCTCCATGATCTGGTTGCGCTACTAACAGATTTTCGATATCGACTCCCAATGCAGCAGAATAAGTCGGATCGAGAGCGTGTTCTGCATCGACAAAGGCTGCAACTCCTCCAGCTTTTTGAGTTTCGGCGATCGCATGTAAAGCCAAAGTAGTTTTACCGCTACTTTCAGGACCATAAATTTCAATAACTCGTCCTTTCGGTAAACCACCTCCCAGGGCGACATCTAAGGTTAAAGCTCCACTGGGGATAGTTTCCACTTTCATCTGGGTAGCGTCCCCCAGGCGCATAATTGCACCTTTACCAAAGTTACGCTCGATTTGTTTTAAAACTAAATTAAGGGCTTTTTCTTTATCAGGATTACTAGGAATAGTTACTGTAGTTGCCATAAATGCCTCAATATAAAGGAAAAAATTAGTTTAGGTGAATAATTGCCATCTTAGGCTCTCTCTATTTGATGTTTGCCATCTTAGTGAAATTCTGGATTCTTAAGACAAATAGATTAATTTTTGAGATTGCTCTTCGCTATTGTGACACTAGTTGATAAAAAAATCAACGCAGAATTGGATTATTTTGACCAAACTTGATCAATTACTGTTGTTGCTTGATTCTTTCTTTATCAGGACAACCAGGAGCTTTAACCGAACGATCCAACCAGCCAGCAGCTTGATTAAGATGAACTAGAGCTTCTGAGGAGCGATCTTTGAGTAAAAAAACTAACGCGGAAGCAATTTGTTGTCCTGCTTGCGCTTTACGATTACCTTTAAGACGATGCCAATCTTGATGAGAGATCGCCAGTTTCGCTGCTAAAGCTTGAGCTAATTCTAGAGTCTCAAATTGTTGTAATTGCTCTTTAGGAGATAGTTGAGTACTTTCAGACATGAGTTAATATCGTAGAAGTTTGCGCTGATTTTTCCATTGTAGATTTTTCTATGACTTCTAATGAATCTCGTTACAACTCGAATCGTCCCATGTCTTTAGAAACCGACTGTGAGGTCAAAAAAACTTTAGTAGCAGTAGAACACACTCTCACTACTTTAGGCGATCGCTACTACCAGATCAAGCAAGATTGGCAAAAATATACCGAGCTTAAGCAATATCAAGCAGAATTAGAAGCGAAAAAGATCCCTAATCCAGCAAAAGACCCGATTAAAACCGAACTCAAACAGTTGCTTCAAGAATTAGAAACCTTAGAAATCGATTTAGAAAGTGCTTTACTTCCCGATTTATTTTGGCAAGCAGTGCGTTTTGGTGGTTTAGGAATAGTTATCGGTTGGCTCTTAAAATCTTTAGCAGGCTGATCGATAAGCTATGGACGATTAACTATTATACTATGCTGATAATTAGCAAAATTGCTAATCAACACTTAATAAGTAGAGTTATTACTAGAAGATTAACGCTATAGCCAAAATATATGTCTAGTAAACCCTATCGTTTGTTAGTCGCTGCAAGTGGTACTGGAGGTCATTTATTTCCAGCTTTAGCCGTAGCAGAAGCCTTATCTGATTATGAAATTGAATGGTTAGGAGTACCCAATCGTTTAGAAACTGAACTTATCCCAGAATGCTATCCTCTAAATACAGTTTCAGTAGAGGGGTTTCAAGTAGGTTTTAAAATTAAAAGTTTCAAAATTGCTTTGAGCTTAATTGCTGCGGTGTTTCAGGTGCAAAAATTAATCAAGCGAAAACAGATTGATGCCGTATTTACTACAGGAGGCTATATTGCTGCTCCTGCAATTTTAGCAGCGCGTTTAGCCAACAAACCTGCCATTCTGCACGAATCAAACTTTATCCCAGGAAAAGTTACTCGTTTTCTTAGTAGATATTGTAGCGCGATCGCGATCGGCTTTGAGGGAACAGCCCAGTATTTACCCAAAGTAACTACCAAATATGTTAGTACCCCTGTTCGTTCACAGTTTCTCTCTGCTCAAACCTTAGATTTACCGATTCCGATTAATGCAAGATTAATTGTCGTAATCGGAGGTTCTCAGGGTGCAGTTGCAGTTAATCAGTTAGTGCGACAAGCAGCAACTTCTTGGTTAGAACAAGGAGTGTATATTGTTCATCTTACAGGAACAAATGATCCCGAAGCCAACAGTATCAGTCATTCTCACTATATTCCTTTGCCTTTTTACCACAACATGGCAGGATTATTTCAAAGAGCCAATTTAGCGATCTCTCGTGCTGGTGCTGGAACACTTACAGAATTAGCAATTACAGGAACTCCAGCGATTTTAATTCCCTATCCTTACGCAGCCGAAGATCATCAAACTTACAATGCTCAAGTGTTTAGTAATACTGGTGCTGCGGTAGTTAATCAACAATCGGAGTTAACCCCAAAAATATTAGAGTCACAAGTAACTGAGTTGTTACAAAATCCTGATAAGTTATCACAAATGGCGACTCAAGCTAGTTCTTTAGCGATGAATGATAGTGCTAAACGAGTAGCTAGTTTAATTAGATCATTAAAATATCAAACATGATAAATGAGTTTTAAAAGTGATTCACAGCTAAAAGTAGCTAAACTCGAATAAATTAAACTTAAAGTTCGTTTAATTCTTGTAATATGCCGTTAATTTCGGCTCTAATAGTCGCAACTTTTTCCGTAATCGATTGGCTCAGTTTAATTTGACTTTCTAGTTGTTGTTGTTGGGGTTGAATTACATCAATAAATTGTTTAAGACAATCATTTAGTTCTGTTGCTAAAGACTTCCACAAAGTATTGATATAGTTCTGTTTTAATTCAGCAAAACTCGCCTCTATTTGTGCTTTGACTTTTTGTCGTTCTCTCGGTAAAGCATTAATCCCAAGCAAGCCAAATAATACCGCAAGCACAAACGCAGAAGCATCCACAGAAGCAGCAGTAAATAACATTTGTCCACCAAATCCTGTAACTGCTGCAACTGCACCTAATTTACCAAAATTATTTAGTCCTCTATCCGCTGCTAGCTTAATTTTTTCTGACATCTCTTGAATATTTACCTGGCTACTATCTAAAGTAGGAATACTAAACTTATCTCCTCCTATTTCAATCGCAGTTTCAACATCTTCTGTAGCTTCCCGAATAATGCGATTGCGATAAGTTAAAAAAGTTGTGGTTGCTTCTTGAAAAATATTTTTCAGATTATCATCAAGTTGTACTTCTTGAATTGCTTTAGTCAGTTTATCTTCTAAAGCATCTTCTTCATTAGTCAGGCGTTTTTTGGCAACACTAAAAAAGGCAACTTTTTGATCTACTACTTTAAAAACAGCTTGTAATAAAACTCGAAAAAGTTCATCAATATTACCTTGAAAAATACCAAAGAGCATTTTATATTCTTCGAGTCTTTCTTGAATTCGCCTTAAAGTACGATCTAAAATTGTTTTTTCTGCTGTAAGCTTAGTTTGAATTCCTTGATTTTTTTGCTCTAATTGTTCTAAATAAACTAACAAAGAATTTTGTGGTCCTTGTAACTTTAGTTTAGTTTTTTCTGTCTCTGCTAAAAATTCTAGTAAAAAGTTTTTTAAGAGATCAATGCCCTGTCCTGTTTGAGCCGAAATGGTAAATAAAGGAGGTAGCTCCTTAAAAATATCTTTTAATCCTGCCGAGATATAATTAGTTACTTCATTAATTTGCTCTGAGCTAATTAAATCAATTTTGTTGATTATGATAATAACTTTGCGCGACCAAGTTCGATCTACTAAAGTTAAAAAATCTTGTTCAGACTTACTAAGAGGACGTTCTACCGAGGAGACAAATAAAATAATATCCGCTTGTTTGAGGTAGTTTTCGGTTATTTCTTGATGCTGTTCAATAATTGAATTTGTTCCAGGGCTATCAATAAAAACTAATCCTCCTAACCCTTCAGGATTATAAGATTCAATATTCTTGGTAGTAGGTAAAATGCCAACAGGAGCGATAGAATCATCTCCTAGCTGATTTAGTAAACTCGACTTTCCTGAATTAAATTCACCACAAATAAAAATCGAGAAGGGATTAGTAAGCTGTTGCTTGATTCCCACAATATCGGGAGCAAACTCAGGAAACAAAGTTTGTGCCTCTACAAACAATCCTGCAACCTTTTCAATTATTTGTAAACTGCGTTCAAAAAGTTGTTGTTGTTCGGTGGAAAGACTTAGAGGCATAATTTCTGTCTAATTACACGGTTACAAAATTAAGGTTACAAGGAAATGAACCTGAAAGCACAAAATTGCAAACTTCAATTAACAATTAGCTACAGCTTTGATCGCTGCTTCTAAAGCGATCGCGATATGAGTCCAATGAGTTCCACCCTGACAAAAAACAATATAGGGTTTTCTTAAAGGTCCATCAGCGGAAAATTCGGAAGTACTACCATCAATAAATGTGCCACCAGCCATGACTAATTTGCTCTCGTAACCAGGCATCTCAGCAGGAACAGGTTCAAGATAAGAATCTATTGGCGAGTTTTGTTGAATTGCCCGACAAAAAGCGATCAGTTTTTCAGGAGAACCGAGTTGAATTCCCTGAATAATATCGCGACGAGTCGCCAAAGGTAAAGGGTTAACTGGGTAGCCTAGTTGGTCAAAAACATAAGCAATTAAATGACTCCCTTTCAGGGCTTCTCCGACCATCTGCGGGGCGAGAAATAATCCTTGAAACATCAGACGATTTTGGTCTAAGGTTGCTCCCCCACTACTGCCAATACCTGGTGCAGTTAGGCGACAAGCTGCTGCTGCAACTAATTCTTGCTTCCCTGCGACATAGCCCCCAGTGGTAACAATTGTTCCGCCAGGATTCTTAATTAAAGAACCAGCTATTAAGTCAGCACCTACTGCTGTCGGTTCTAGATCGGCGACGAATTCTCCATAACAATTATCAACAAAACAAACAGTGTCAGGATTTTGCGCCTTAACGATAGTGATAATTTTGGCAATCTCATCTAGAGACAGACTCTTACGCCAAGAATAGCCACAAGAGCGTTGAATTAACACCAACCGAGTTTGTTTTTGAATACTATTTCCGAGTTTTTCCCAATCAATATCTCCTACTTTAGTCAAATCTAATTGACGATAGCGAATGCT
Organism: Xenococcaceae cyanobacterium; assembly: GCA_051155735.1. Lineage (GTDB taxonomy): Bacteria > Cyanobacteriota > Cyanobacteriia > Cyanobacteriales > Xenococcaceae > JASJCP01. The sequence continues at coordinate 14,935 of DAXETX010000051.1, read as the reverse complement.
AAACTCAACAAGGGAACCTTGGTTGTTCCCTCTGATACCGATTACTTCTTCAAGAGTGTCGTAAGGTGCGCCTGCTACTGCTAGCATCTCATCTCCTGGACGGAGTACGCCAAATAAGGCACAGGCTATAGCATGAGTACCAGAGACAAACTGGACTCTGACAGCAGCAGCTTCTGCGCCCATGATCTCAGCGAATACTCGATCTAAAGTTTCTCTGCCCAAATCATCATGTCCGTAACCAGTAACGCTAGCAAAATGTTGAACACTGACACGGCGCTCTCGAAAAGAAGTCAACACTTTTTTCAGGTTTTTCTTGACCTGAGTGTCAATTCCAGAAAAAATCGGTAATAGTGCTGTTTCTGCCTTTTCTAGTAGATTAGAACTATCTATCATTCAGTAAAAATGTTAATTTTGCTGACAATCATCGATCAAAAAATATTTTTGGCTTTAATGTCAATTCTGACTTTGGTTAAAAAGCGAAATTTAGAACAGAGATACTGTAATGGACAGCACAAAGCTAAAAAACATCATTGAATCATTTAAAACGAGTTTTATAGTGTTTTTAGTTTCTCAATAACCTAAGACATGATAAAACCTTTTTAATGATTAGTATTTTAAAGTTGAGAATTTAGGTTATTAAATGACAATTGCTACATCAGAAAAACTACCTCTATCTTGGGGCGTTATTTTTTACATGGCTACAATTCATCTCGTAGCATTGCTAGCCTTGATTCCCAGCAATTTTAGTTGGGGTGCTGTGGGAGTCGCGTTTGCTTTATATTGTATTACAGAATGGGGTATTACGATTGGGTTTCACCGTCTAGCAACCCATCGTAGTTTTGAAACTTCAAAGCCTGTAGAATACTTTTTTATCTTTTTAGGAACTCTTGCTTGTGAAGGAGGACCAATCGACTGGATTGGCTTACATCGTATTCATCACAAATATTCTGATACCGCCTCCGATCCTCACGATTCTAACAAAGGATTTTTCTGGAGTCATCTTGGTTGGATGATTTATGAAAATCCTGCTGATAAAGAGATTTATCGTTATGTCAAAGATGTTGAACAAGAACCTTTTTATCAGTTTTGCCAAAAATTTATGATTCCGATTCAAGTAGTTTTAGGCTTGATTTTATTTTCTATTGGTGGTTGGTCTTGGGTCATTTGGGGCATTTTTGTCCGTTTAGTGGTGGTTTTTCACTGTACTTGGTTAGTTAATAGTGCCACTCATAAATTTGGTTATCAAACACACCAATCTAACGATAATTCTCGCAATTGCTGGTGGGTTGCTTTACTGACTTTTGGCGAAGGTTGGCACAATAATCATCACGCTTTCCAATATTCCGCCCGTCATGGTCTTCAGTGGTGGGAAATCGATCTTAGTTGGATGATCATCCGTTCACTACAAATTTTAGGGCTAGCAAAAAATGTCAAACTCCCGCCTACAGGAGTCAAGCAAGCCTAGATCCGCTTTAATACTAAAAAAATGACATGGGTAGTAGATTGCTATGAAAGTAGCCTTTTCTATTACCTATTTTTTTGTTGCTATTTTGATTCCAGCAATAATGAGAACTATAGTAGTGAAGGTAGCAGTTTGCCAAAATAAAGGGGATTTAGGGAAGAATAAATTATATATATAGCAATAATCACCTGATTACTTTACGATTGTTCATGTTTTCTATCTATATACTTACTTATAACGAAGAAATAGACATAGCGGACTGCATCGAATCTGCATTACTATCTGATGACATCATCGTAGTCGATTCTTATAGTACAGATCGAACTATCGAAATGGCATCTAAATATCCTGTCAAGATCGTACAGCACAAATTTGAAAGTCATGGCAAGCAGAGAACTTGGATGCTAGAAACAATAGCTACCAAGTACGATTGGGTCTATATTTTAGAAGCAGATGAAAGAATGACGCCCGAATTGTTTGCGGAGTGTGTTGCTGCTACCCAAAGTAATCGCGCTATTGGCTATTATGTAGCGGAAAGAGTTATGTTTATGGGTTGCTGGATTCCTTATAGTACTCAGTATCCTCGCTATCAGATGCGTTTATTTCACAAAGAAAAAGTCTGGTTTACTGATTATGGACATACAGAAAGAGAAGTTTGTAATGGCAAAACAGATTTTCTTAAAGAAACATATCCCCACTACACTTCGGGAAAAGGTCTAAGTCGTTGGATTGAAAAACATAATCGTTATTCTACAGATGAGGCTCAAGAAACTATTCGTCAATTAGAAAAAGGCAAAATTAATTGGCAAGTTTTATTTTTGGGCAAGTCGGAAGTTGAAAGAAGAAGAGCTTTAAAAGATTTGTCGCTGCGGTTGCCGTTTCGTCCTCTAATTCGTTGGTTTTATATGTATTTTCTCTTAGGAGGATTTTTAGACGGAAAAGCTGGATTTACCTGGTGTACGTTACAAGCTTTTTATGAATATCTTATATTACTAAAAGTAGAAGAGATGAAACAGTCTGCTGTAATAAGAAAACTACATTAGTTGATTTTTAATTTCTACTTCATAAATCGGATATTTACCAAACTCACCAAGATTATTAAAATGAATTTGATAGCGTTGATTGTTTTGCCTAAACTGTAAATTTTCAGCTTGAGCTTGAGGTAAATCGCAACTACGGTGAGGATAACAAATATAGATGAATTGAGTAATTGCTTGTGAGGTTAAAGCTTTACTTAGTTTGATAAGCTCTGATTCTTGAGGTACATTAAAAAATATTTTGTTACCATTAGTAGCTGCTTCTAAAGCTTGTCCGACATATTCATGAGAAATTGCTACTATTTTGCGATCATCTTCTTGTAAGAATTTTACTGCTGGTTGGATTGCTTGATTATTTTGTTCTAAGAGTTGAGTCGCTTTTACCGTATTTGTATAACTCCCAATAATACCTAGAGCGATAATCGTGATTAAAGCTAAATTATAAACTAATTTAGTAGTTTTTAATTTAATAATTTTGAACTCCCAAATTGTTACTAAAATCGCCACAGGAACAATAATTAATAAAAATCTGACTCCCCATTGTTTTCCTCCTGCAATCAAACCTCTACCACCTACTGGTACTAAAAGCGATACTCCAATAATAAATAGTAAGCAGCCTAAATAAATCGCAACTAATTTAAAATTAAAATTAACTCGATTATGCTTGGGAAAGAATAAAAATTTTTGAATTAAATAAAGCAATAAATATAATAAACTAAAATTGATAATTGGTAAGTATTCAGTCAAAGCTAAGGTCATTCCCGAAAAATTTTGCCAAGCTCCAATTAGGCGATCGCTGATTGCAGGTTTCTCTACAACTTGAATTCCATGAATACCTAAAGCATAACCATAAATTAATTTATTAGATAAGAAAAAACCTCCCACTGTAAGAAACATACTACCAATAAATAAGATTTTTTGTTTAGCTAAAAAACTAATCTCTTGTAAAGGCATAAATTTATTTAAAGATGTGTTTCTCAATAAAGGCTCTATTAAAGTTATTAAAACTATGCCTGTAATAACTGCTACTAGGCAGAGAAATTCGGGTCGAAACCAGACAGATAAACCAATTAAAATGCCACTGATAATTGCAGTAACTTTAGAATTACCTTGGGGATAGCCAAAAATACACCATAGAGATAGTCCAGCAAAACTCAAAGCCACCGCTAAAGTATGTTCCCAATACATGGCACTATAAATCGTGAGATAAGAACTAAAAATTATTAAAAATAACCCTAAAGCTGTAGAAAAACTATCTAGTTTCAATTTAATACAGTCTAAATAAAAAACTAACCAGATTAGCCAACAAGCTCCCAAAGGAACTAAATACAAACCTCGTTCGCCAAACCAAGCGTAAAAAGGCGCAGTAACTAGAGGGAAAGTGTAGGGAAAAGTAATATAATATTTGTCAGCAACATTATAGACATAGGGTTCATTATAAGGATATAAACCATCATTCCAGAGAGCTTGAATCCAATTGGATTCGGGTAAGATTAAATCAAAGCGCAGCGCTCCTGTCGCTAGTTGTTTAGCTAATAAAGCTTTTAAACCTGCATCACCACTAAAATAAACTCCATCTAAGACTGTTCCCTGAAGATAAACAGAGAATAAAATTCCGAATAATATAATTACCAAAGGAAAAGCAAGATATTTTAATTTCATTGCAATTAGCCACCTGATAAAAAAATGGATGCTCTCAAATCAGTTGCTGTAATTTTAGAAAAAGCCCAACAAGGACAAGATCTTTCTGAAGCTGAAGCAGTTATCTTACTACAACAGAAAAATCCTCAGATTATTCAAGCCATTCAGACAACAGCAGATTATCTGAGAAAAAAACAAGTAGGGGATACTGTCACCTATGTTATCAACCGCAACATTAACTTTACGAATATCTGTGAACAACACTGTAGCTTTTGCGCATTTCGGCGTGATGCAGGAGAAACAGGAGCATTTTGGTTAAATACTACAGAAATCTTGGCAAAAACTCAGGATGCAGTGCTACGAGGAGCAACAGAAATTTGTATCCAAGGAGGACTCAATCCAAAAGCAAAATTACAGGGTAAATCTCTAGCTTATTATCAACAACTAGTCACCAAGATTAAAGACCAGTTTCCGCAACTCCATCTTCATGCTTTCTCGCCTCAAGAAATCGAATTTATTGCCAGAGAAGATAATCTTAGCTACAAAGAAGTCATTACTACTCTTAAGCAAGCAGGAGTAGGATCGATGCCAGGAACAGCAGCAGAAATTTTAGCTGATTCTGTGAGAAACATTATTTGTCCCGAAAAGCTTAACAGTCAAACTTGGTTAAACATAGTCGGTTTGGCTCATCGCCTGGGAATGCCGACTACAAGTACCATGCTATCAGGTCACATTGAAACTCCTCAGCAACAAATTCACCATCTCAGTCAGTTGCGATCGCTACAACAACAAGCAATAAAATATAATTATCCTGCTAAAATTTCTGAGTTTATTATTTTACCTTTCGTCGGAGAATCAGCCCCAAAACCTTTACGCCACAGAGTAGGCAGAGATCAACCAAATTTAGCCGATACTTTACTCTTAACAGCAGTCGCTCGCATTTTTTTAGGTAATTGGATACCCAATCATCAGCCTAGTTGGGTCAAGTTGGGATTAGCAGGAGCAACCATAGCTTTAAATTGGGGGTGTAACGATTTGGGTGGAACACTGATGGAAGAACATATTACTACTATGGCAGGAGCTAAAGGCGGAACTAATCTGTCGGTAAGAGATTTACAACAAGCGATTTGCTCAATTCGTCGTTTGGCACAACAAAGAAATACACTTTATCAGTCGATAATTTTGGCTAATTAATGAAAAACAAAAATCTTTACCAAAACTTGATATAAATACGTAAGTAATTTACTAAATTCTGTTCCAGATTAAGTCATATTAGATAGAAGAAACTTTCACAGTTAATTTTAAAATTAACAGAATACCTTCTATAGATTACGGTTTGCTTTTTAAATTTATAAAGAGAATGTATAAATGAGAATATTAGTTACAGGTGGAGCAGGTTTCATTGGTTCTCACTTAATCGATCGCTTGATGAATCTAGGACATGAAGTTCTCTGTCTTGATAATTTTTATACTGGTCACAAGCGAAATATTATTAAATGGCTAGATCATCCTTATTTTGAATTAGTTCGTCACGATATCACTGAACCAATTCGCCTCGAAGTAGATCAAATATACCATCTTGCTTGTCCCGCTTCTCCCGTTCATTATCAGTACAATCCAGTAAAAACCATCAAAACGAATGTGATGGGAACACTGAATATGTTGGGATTAGCCAAAAGAGTTAAAGCTAGATTTTTGTTAGCTTCTACTTCTGAAGTATATGGCGATCCTGACGTGCATCCTCAAACGGAAGAATATCGAGGAAATGTCAATTGTATCGGCATTCGCAGTTGTTATGACGAAGGAAAAAGAGTCGCAGAAACTTTAGCTTTTGACTATCATCGGCAAAATAATGTAGATATTCGAGTAATTCGGATTTTTAATACTTATGGACCACGAATGCTAGAAAATGACGGGCGAGTAGTTAGTAATTTTATTGTTCAAGCTTTACGGGGTACACCTTTAACTGTCTATGGTGATGGCTCTCAAACTCGGAGTTTTTGCTATGTTTCAGATTTAGTAGAAGGAATGATGCGTCTGATGAATGGCGATTACATTGGTCCTGTCAATATTGGTAATCCAGGAGAATACACCATTTTACAGTTAGCTAAAACTATTCAAGAAATGGTTAATCCTAACGCGGAATTAGTTTTTAAACCCCTACCACAAGATGATCCCAAACAAAGACAACCCGACATAACCCGCGCTAAAACTTGGCTAGATTGGGAACCGACTATTCCTTTAGAAGCAGGGTTAAAACTAACTATCGAAGATTTTCGGCAGCGGATTCAAGAAAAGTAGTGACAACTCAAGTTTTACTGACTTGTTTAAGTATTGAAACTATCAATAATCAATGATCGAACTTAAATTAGCGATCCCTTAATCATCAGTATTTAATGTGGATTAAAAAATAAATTATTACCAAGGAGATTAATTACGATGCGTGTTTGTGTAATTGGAACTGGATATGTGGGTTTAGTAACAGGTGTTTGCTTGTCTCATATCGGACATGATGTGATTTGTGTTGACAACAATGAAGAGAAAGTCAAGTTGATGCAATCGGGACAATCTCCAATATACGAACCAGGATTATCAGAGTTAATGAAATCCTCCGCTGAGTCGGGAAAATTACAATTTACTTCAGATTTAGCTAAAGGAGTCGAACACGGAGAAATTCTATTTATTGCCGTAGGAACTCCTCCTTTACCTACAGGAGAAAGCGATACTCGCTATGTAGAGGCTGTAGCTCGCGGTATTGGCACGAATCTTAATGGTAGTGGTTATAAAGTAATTGTTAACAAGTCAACAGTACCTATTGGTTCTGGGGATTGGGTCAGAATGATCGTTCTAGATGGAGTTAAAGAAAAACACAAAGCTTCTGGTACTAAAGATGCAGAGGCTCATATTGAAGCTAACTTTGACGTTGTCAGTAATCCTGAATTTCTCAGAGAAGGCTCTGCCGTATATGATACCTTTAATCCCGATCGCATTGTTTTAGGTGGTAACAACGAACAAGCGATCGCCATGATGAAAGAACTTTATGAACCCTTAGTTTCGCGAAAATTTGCCGAAGATCCAGCTTTACCTCCCGTACCGGTGGTAGTTACCGATCTTAGTTCCGCAGAAATGATTAAATACGCTGCCAACTCCTTTCTCGCAACTAAAATTAGCTTTATCAATGAAGTAGCCAATATTTGCGATCGCGTAGGAGCAGATGTGACCCAAGTAGCCAAAGGTATCGGCTTAGATTCGCGTATTGGCAGTAAGTTTTTAAGTGCTGGAATTGGTTGGGGTGGCTCTTGTTTTCCCAAAGATGTTTCAGCACTAATTCACACTGCTGATGACTATGGTTACAGTGCCGAACTAATGAAAGCTGCGGTTAATGTCAACATCCGTCAACGTTCTATTGCTTTAGAAAAACTGCAACAAGAACTAAAAATCCTCAAAGGTAAGACTGTCGGGCTACTAGGATTGACCTTTAAACCCGATACCGATGATATGCGGGATGCTCCTGCTTTAACCTTAATTGAGCAACTAAACCGCCTTGGTGCTAAAGTTAAAGCCTACGATCCGATTGTGTCCCAATCAGGATTAAGTCACGGCTTATCAGGTGTCATCATTGAAACTAATGCGGAAATGCTGGCAGATGGTTGTGACGCTTTAGTGCTAGTGACTGACTGGAAAGAGTTTCTCAAACTCGATTACGGTAAAATGGCAAAACTGATGACTCATCCCGTAATAATTGATGGTCGTAATTTTTTAGATCGTAACGCCATCGAAGCAGTTGGTTTCCGCTATCTCGGTATTGGTCGTTAATTAATAATTTGCTTAAAAAAATTAGCTAGAGCTAAAAGTTATTTGCTTTTGGCTCTCAGTCTTGCTAAAAACCGCTATGTTTAAATATTTCCTTGCCAATCAGGACAAGCAATGGAAGCCGACCAACCATAAGGATGAAAACCGCAAATTAAAACATTTCGAGTTGCTAGAGTTTGTCCGTAAGCTTTTCCGTGGTAGTGAATACAGCCAACACAAGGTTCGGGGCGAGAACTTCGACAATGATCAAACCCTAATTGAGTTCGCAAAATATAGCGTTGAGATTTATGACGATGCCAAAGTCGGTAAGTAGCTTGTCTTCTAATAAGATTGGCTTGTTGGAAGAGCGAGCTTTGAGGAGCATTTAACATTTATTCTGATAATATCGATCATTGCTTGTCTTCTTTAATGATAAACAAACAATTGAGATTCTCTGCTGATTTTGGCTACTTACTACTTGATAACCCATTGCCATTAGCTTCATAGTGAATCCTCGTGCCTGCCCATTGTAGTTTTTCTCGTAAAGTCTGATAAAAGGAATAGCTCTTTCTTAGTAAAATAAATTTTGCCTGAAACTCTGCCCTTTCTACGATTACTCTTTGTCCTGGCCAAACTGTGGTAGCAAGTGTCCCATCTGTCCAAAGTTTGGTATTAACTTCATAATCGCCTAAAGGCCAAACACTAACAATGCTTCTTGGTGGTAAAACTATAGAACGCCCCGAAAGACTCAAAGGACAGATCGGAGTAACCGCGATCGCCTCCATTCCTGGATGTAAAATTGGACCATCGGCAGATACCGTATAGCCAGTAGAACCCGTAGGAGTTGCGACCAATAATCCGTCACCACTATATTGATCTACTACTTGTCCATCTACTTCCATTTCGAGAATTGAAGTCGGCATACGGTCAATACAAGCAGGCTTAATACACATCTCATTGAGGCAATAAAATATTTCACTCACAGATTCGGGTTCAGTGCGATCGCCTTCATACAATCCAGCTTGCAGCATCATCCTAGTTTGAACAGCATAAAGATCGGACTCTAGACGCTGCCAAACTTTTGCCGTATCTTTAAATAATTCAAAAGGTTCAGTTAAAAAACCTAAATGACCTCCAACATTTACCGCTAATATGGGTATGCCTTCAGGAGCTAAGTGTCTAGCTGCTGCGAGTACTGTACCATCTCCACCTAAAATTACAGCAAAATTAATCTTAGTGGTAGCAGAAGCCAGAAATACAGGGTAAGGATTATCTTTGATGCCACTAGGACCGATTAAAACTTGACATTGCCTTTTTTCTAGCTCGTGGGCGCATTTTTCTGCCCATTTTTTACTGCGATTGTCTCCAGCCTTGTAGGCAATAATTACGTGCTTGAGTTCCACTGTGGTTTGGCAAAATTAGATTTTAGCTAGTTTTTATCCTAGGGTGACAACCAAAAGACTTGCGAAAATTACAAAAATTATTAAGATAGATACAGTCAGCTACGACGTTGGTGACTGCCTGCATAGTTTATCGATCTATGCTTGATTTATGAGGGAACGGGCTAGATGTCTGAGGAAGTAAACCGAGCTTGTACTCGGAAACGGAATTAGACGTCGCTTTGTACCCACCTGGATTTTCCAGGTCGTAAACTAAGGTAAGACGGCGTTGTGGTGAGCCAGGCAAGCCTGACGGAAAAAGAGATCCGAAGCACCTGGCATTAGACTAACAGATTGAAAATCCCTCTCTAAATAGGGGGGTTTTTGATTTTTTGCTTGATTGTTGATTGTGGTTAGTGGTTAATTGTTACTTATTAATTACTCAAAGCTTTAATGATTGATTTTCAATCTAAGTTTGGTTTACTGGCAATAATAGCGCGATGGCGTGGATCGCAAGGAACAGTTATTTGATAATTAAATCCTGTTTGTTGCAGCGCCGTTTCGAGAGCAAAAGTATAGTAATCATCACTCCAAGGTTCAGTACTTTTCATTAAAGTAAAGAGTACAGGAGGCAGATTTTGAATTACGGTAGAAGCAGGATTATTATCAGTAATCGCGATAATTCCACCTGGACGCAAAATACGGAATACTTCTTGAAAAATTGCTTGAGTAGCATTTCTCGGTAGTTCGTGTGCCACAAACTGAAGGGTTACTAAATCAAAAGAGTCAGCAGCGAATTTTGGATCTTCGGCGTTTTGATGAACCCATTTTATTTCTTGCTTGATATCCTTCACTTGGGCGACAGTAAGCATATAAGGGGATAAATCTAAGCCTGTTGTCTCAATCGCTGTTGTTTGTTTTGCTTGATAATAATGATGCAAAGCCAAGGTAGAAACCCCTACCGAACAACCAATATCAAGAATTTTGGTGATGGTATCGGGAAGATAAGCATCTATAACCTGATAAAAACTTTCTCTAAGCCTTTTATGGGCTTCTTGCCAAGTTAAAGATTCATTTTTCCAGACTCGTAACGCCATAGCATAAGTAGCAGATTCGGCTTCAAATGCTGCTTTCCAGCATAAGTTACCTTCAGCGTAAGCATGAAAAGGTACGCGGTAGTAATCAGGATAAATTAAATCAGAGTTGGCTATCTTCTCTAGCAATTCTCTTACGTTTGATTGTTCTAATTCCTGACAGTTTTTGCGCCAAGGAATACCGTTTTTTTCTGCTGTTTTAATTAGTACCTTTCTCGCTTGCTGTTTCATGATGCCATAAATTGGCTTAATCCCGATCAAAAAATTAACAACCTGCGCTAAAAAGTCATTTCCTGCCCAATCTGGCTTAAGTTTATTAGTATCTACTATCACGATGTTTTTATAGCTGTAACAATTACCGATTATTTACTACTTGGTTCAATAACTCATCTTTCATAGTTGATCCTAAACTAATAATATAGTTAAAGTTAAGTTATATAAATAAATTATGAGAGATTTAGGTGTGACGGATTGCGTGTCTTAATTTTTGATTCAACTGTGATTAAATACCAATGAAAGATGAACCAGCAATAACTCGAACTAATGTCCGAGAACTAGCCGAACAATTTTTGCAACAAAACAATCCTACTGGCTGGTTTGAAGCTTTATATTCTCAAGCTAATGGCGATATAACTCAAATTCCTTGGGCAAATTTAAGGATTAATCCTCATTTATCTGAGTGGTTAGACAAAAATCAGCTTCAAGGAACAGGAAAAACCGCTTTAGTTGTGGGCTGTGGTTTAGGAGATGATGCAGAAGCTTTATCCCGAAAGGGTTTTGCGGTAACTGGGTTTGATATTTCTCCCAGTGCGATCGCCTGGTGTCAGCAACGGTTTCCTAATTCCCAGGTTAACTATGTTGTTGCCGATGCCAGAAAATTGCAAAAAACTTGGCAACAAAGTTTCGATTTTGTTCTTGAATCTTATACTTTACAAGCTCTGCCTAATTCCGTTCGTCAGCAGGTCATACCTACAATAGTAAAATATTTAGCACCCCAAGGAACGCTGTTGGTTATTTGTCGCGGACGTAACCAATCGGAAGCTGAGGGGGAATTTCCGCCATATTATTTGACCAAGGAAGAACTAGTTTTGATTGAAGAGTTGGGATTGAAAAAAGTAGCTGAAGAAGATTATCTTGATCGCAAAACTCCTCCGATCAGAAGATTTCGGCTGCAATATCTTAAAGAATGAATTGTTTTACCTACTAAGTTTTAATATTTATTATTAGTACATCAATAACTTTATTATGATTAAAGGCTCTATATTAGAAAAATTAGCGACAAATCACCAAAATAATGGTACTTCGCTAAATTTAGGAGTATATTATAAAAATACCTTGGTTGCTCTTTGTCATGCCCTAGAAGACTTTATCTTAGAAACAGATAGTAAGCCTTTGATGGTAACAGCTTTTCAACGGGGTAAATGGTATCTCCAAGAAGCAGAACGCTATGGCGATTTAGCAGAAAAATCGGGGCAGATAGCGATTATGGCAACAGCAGAAGCGGGATTTGACAGTCATCCTACTAGCAACAAGTCTAATGTCGCTTTGGTCAAACTTACTCCTGACGATCCTGTAGCTCAAGAATGGCACTTGATGATTTTATCTCCTACTTATACCGCTATGGTTTTGTGCCAAGAACTATCTGAAGCAGATTATGGTGTAGGAGGACAACCTCAAGCGGACTTAGAACGCAAATTCTACGGATTTTGGACATTTGAACCAGATTTAGTCTTAGAAACTGTAGAATTGGCTGTATCTCACATTCAAGCTTATGATTCAGCTTTAGCTGAAAGTCTTGAGTCTCAAATCAAGCAAATCAAAACTTCCCAGGAAAAGCAACCCCAAGACGATTTGATGGCGGTAGTGACTAAAGTAGTTAATTATTTACAGAGTTCTCAAGAAGTCCTCCATCAACCGCAAGACATTTCTGAGTTTAATTTCGGTCAAGCTTTAGATGACAATATTCTTTCCAATGAAATGCAAGCTTTTTTGAGAATGGCGCAAATCATTGATCGCACTGATACTAATAACCCGATGGCAGCTAGGGAAGTGTCTTCTTTAGGGGAAGCTATGGGACAACTGTTAGATTTACCTGCATGGCAGATTAAAAGACTCAGGCTCGCAGGATTATTACATCGTCTTGGCTCATTATCGCAAATTACCGAAACAGACACTAAAAAATCTCCCGTACAACAACAAACTCTAGAACAGCAAGCAGAATTACCCAAAGCGAAAGTTTTGCGGGTAATGCCCCAACTTCAGGCGATCGCCAAAATTATTACCTATCAAACAGAAGCTTGGGACGGTTCGGGAAACCCCTCTGGTTTAGCCTACGATAATATTCCTTTAGAATCGAGAATTATTCGCTTATTGGCAGATTTTCAAAAAAAAGTAACCCGATATAATTTACAATCAACCGAAAGTAACGCTCTAGCTCAAGCTTTTGCCGAATGTCAACAAGCCTCTGGTATTGTCTATGATCCAAAACTGGTCGAAGCTCTTAGCTTACTGGTTATGGGAATGCAGCAAGGCATGAATCTTCAAGCCTATCAACCTAAAATTGCTTCAGGTATTTGGCTAATTGATAACTAATAGGGTAAACAATGCCTTAAGTAGTCACTCTGTTATTAAAAAATTAATGATCGATAATGCACAATCAATGACCATAGAAAGTATCAAAAAAGGACAAGAAAAAAATTTTCCAGGAATCAACTTAGAAGATGAAAGCCTGGCTCACTGCGAGTTAGAAAGAATTAATTTGGCTGGAGCTAGTTTAGTAGGTACAGATTTTTCGCAATCTAATCTTAAAGGAGCAAAATTAGACGGTGCTAATCTTTTAGGCGCGCAACTTCAATCTTGCGATCTCAGAGCTAATTTACTCGGTACTAATTTAATGCAAGCGGACTTGAGTAAAGCTGACTTAAGAGGGGCAAATCTTCGTGGCGCCAATCTTATGGGTGCAAAACTAATTCAAGCTTCCCTTGCAGGTGCATTTCTGAGTGGAGCAAATCTTACAGGGGTGAATCTTCGCGGTGTCGATTTAAGAGGTGCTGATTTGCGAGGTGCTAATTTTAATAGTGCCAATCTCAGAGGAGCTAATTTGGTACAAGCAGATTTACAAGGAGCTAATCTTAGCGAAACTAATTTGGAAGAAGCTGACTTACGCGGTGCGAATCTGGCTGGTGCAAATCTATCAGGTGCGAATCTTTTATGTGCTGAGGTTTCAGGAGCAAATTTTGAAGGGGCAAATCTTGAGCAAGCTTGTACTTTGGGGATTGAGTTCGGACTTTAATACCGCTAAATTCTGCTCTGCTCTTTTATTATTAGTTAGGAAACTCATAAAAAGTAATGCAAACACCTGCTAAATCAATAATAGAAAACTCTTTAGGTCCCCAAGGTTTTGTTGCTAGCTTGTCGTTGGGATGAATTATGTCATCTCCCTTCGCCAAAAACTCCTGATAAAGTTGCTCAATACCAGATACTTTGATGCGAAGAGCGATCGAGTTGTCTAATGGCTGATAGTCATTTTTGACCAAAAAAATTGTTGCTCCATCTCGCTCAACGATTGCCATTCTAGCTGGCTTCCCTTCTTGGTGAATTACTTTAAAGCCAAGCTTTTGCTGGTAAAAGGCGATCGCCTCTTCCACGTTATCACCTGCGGGAATTAAAGGACTAATACTACCTAGTTGGGGTAAATTGCTCATAAACCATCCCAATCCATACTGTTAAAATCTCGGTTTTTAATTGCGATCGCTATCTGTTCTAACCACAAATTCAAATCTTGTTCATGAAGTTGTTTAAGTTGTTGCATTTTTTTGGGTTCGATCGGTTGAAATGAGAGTGAAACAGATAAACTTTGTAAGGGTGAATCGTGATTCCCCCTTACTCAAATATTATGTTCTAATCTAAGATTGGGTTGGTTCGCTCAATTAAAACTTAACTCTCAGTCGCATTCCACTCAGCAGCAGCATCTTTAACAGCTTCCTCGACAGTTTTTTCCCCTAACATTGCTGATTGTAAGTTTTCGTAAATAATTTTTTGCAGCGACTGTAAATTGTCCATCGCAGGAATTAATACCTCTGCATCTTTAAGTTGCATGGCACTAACTTTTCTAGCTTGCTGTAAGGGGGTATTAGTCGTTTCTTGTGCTAGATTTTCAATATATTGCTCGATCGCTTCTGTTGTCGAAGGAAGTACATTAGCTTGTTGGGCAAATTCTAATTGATTTTCGGTATTGGTAATATATAGAGCATACTGTAAAGCTGCTTCGGGTTTTTCGGTATTACGAGGAATTGCTAAATTCATGACTGCAACATTTTTTTTGCCTGTTTTTCCTGTTATTTGGGGTGCAGCAGCCGAAACTTCCGCAATAGTAGGAGCATTATTGGCGATCGCCGATAAAAATTCCGCACCAGAAGCCAGTAAAGCGGTTTCTCCTGCTTGGTAAAGTTCTACCCCATAACGATGTCCTTGAGTCAAAACTTCTGGCGGTAATAGTTGCTGCTGATACATTTCAACCCAGTAGCGAAA
>DAXETX010000050.1:0-4355 GCA_051155735.1 Xenococcaceae cyanobacterium | reverse complement strand
TTTTGTCTGGAGTATGAACAAACATATTGTTATCAGCAGGAGCAAAAATATCATGTTTACCATCGCCATCAAAATCACCAACTCTAGTAAAACCGCCCCAAGTATTAGCAATTAAAAGAGTAGAACTATCAAAACTTGTTCCGTTGGAATAGTGGAGATAAACCTCACTCCCACGCACCGAAGCAATGTCAGTTCGGCGATCGCCATTAAAATCCGCAGCCCAAGTAAAAGCAGCATCGCCCCAAGTCCCAGGCGTTGTCCATACTGCACTGTCAAAGCCATCGCGATTCGATAGGTGCAGATAAACATTAGCTCCATTGGCAGAGGCTATATCGGTAAGACCATCGCCATTATAATCTCCGGCTCTAGTATAAGCAGCATCGCCCCAAGTGCCAGAGACAGTCCAAACTTCACTATCAAAACCATCGCGATTTGACAGGTACATATAGACGTTAGCACCATTAGCCGTAGCAATATCAGTTAGGCGATCGCCATTAAAGTCACGAAACCAAGTATAACCAGGAGAACCCCAGTTAGCAGGAACGATCCAAACTTCGCTATCAAAACCGTCCCCATTAGATAGGTGCATATAAACATTTGTTCCTACTGCCGAAGCAATATCCGCTCTACCATCGCCGTTAAAATCCCCGACGCGACTGTAACCACCTTCGCCCCATTGACCTGGAACTGTCCAAATCGCGCTATCAAACCCATCACCATTGGACAGATGCATATAGACATTAGCCCCGTTAGCGGTGGCAATATCAGTTTTGCGATCGCCGTTGAAGTCACCTAAAAAAGTATATTCAGGCGCGCCCCAATTACCCGAAACCGTCCAAACTTCTCGCTCAAATTTAGTTTCGTTAGAAAGATACAGATAAACCGTACTCCCCCTAGCAGAAGCGACATCAGTAAGACCATCGCCATTGAAATCTCCCGTCCAAGTGTAGCCCGCATCGCCTAAGTTCTGCGCGATCGCATTTGTGGCAAAACCAATAGATAATAAGGAAATAAAAGTAGTAATAGTATTTTTAATCGATGGCATTGCTAGTTACAGTTGTAATTCTCCAGTTTCTTAAATTTTATCGGATGAGGTAACGCAAAATATGCCTACTTGGTTCGCGTTCTAAATGCGATCGCTAATTGACTTAGTTGTTAATCTTGATATCTTTGAGGGAATTATTAGTTTAGCCAGATCAAAAATTCATCTATGACAACTCAAAACTTAATATCTTATTTTGAATTTGCAGGTCATTCAGGAAAAATAAATTCTATTTGTTTTGGAGCTAATAACAAGCTTTTGGCTAGTGCAAGTCAAGACAAAACTCTAAAAATTTGGCAACTGCAATCAGGAAAAATAGTTAATAAGATACTTTTTAAATCAGAATCTAGTAATTCAATTGCGCTAAATTCCGACAATACGATATTAGCTAGTGGGGAAAAAGATAGTAAAATTAAACTTTGGTCTTTGAAACAGAAAAAACTTATTGGTACTTTAACAGGACATCAAAAAGCAGTAAATTCAGTAGCGATTCATCCTAATGGTAAACTTCTAGCTAGTGCCAGCGCGGATCGAACTGTCAAACTTTGGGCTTTAAAATTAGGCAAGCAGGTTTGTACTCTAGACGGACATACAGACAATGTTGTAGCAGTCGCATTTAGTCCCAACGGAGATATCTTAGCTAGTAGCGGTGATATCAACGATAAAACAATTAAACTATGGTTTTTAGCTGAAGATAAAAATATCACTTTAACAGGACACTCTGATTGGTTTGGTGGAGTTTATTCAATAGCTTTTAGTCCTGATGGTAAGTTAATTGCTAGCGGAAGTAAAGATAAGACAATAAAAATTTGGCAAGTTGACATAGGAAAAGAGTTAATGACTATCGAGGGTCACAGTGATGATATTACATCTATTGCTATTAGTTCAGACAGTAAGATTTTAGCTAGTGGCAGTAGAGACAAAACTTTGAGATTGTGGGAATTAGCTACAGGCAAGTTGATTTCAAAGATAAATCACCAAGAAACTATAAATACAGTTGCCTTTAGTCCTAATAGTAAAATATTGGCTGTAGGCTTAAATAATGGAAATATCAGATTATTTAAACCTCAATCAAAATCACCTAAGCTTCTCCAAGAACTTTTAAATTAAATTTAATCATTAACAGTAGATGGGATTTAGGTAAAAAATTTACTCAATACTGACTACTCGCGACATATTACTCCTGTGGTGTATGCTTCCTCAATAGATAATAAGAGGAATAAAAACAGTGTCTATTGAAGAATGTCGCATTGAAGTCGGAAAATTACAGTGGTTTTATCGTCAAACTACAACTCCTAGTGAGCGACCCCCTGTACTACTATTACACGGATTACCGACTCACAGTTATACTTGGCGCGGAGTCATGACGAAACTCGAAGCCCAGGGATTAAGAGCGATCGCTCCTGATTGGATTGGTTCGGGGTTTTCGGCTAAACCCGACAAGCGCGAGTTTGCTTATACACCCCAGGCTTTTATTGCTGCTTTAACTAATTTGATTTCCGCTTTGGAGTTAGCGCAATTTTATTTAGTAGTACAAGGATTTTTAAGTTCAGTGGGCATACAGTATGCTCTGGCGCATCCGCAACAAGTCGCCAGACTGATAATTCTTAACACTCCCCTAACGCCAGAGATGAAATTACCCTGGAAAATGAAACAGTGGGGCATCCCATTGGTTGGGGATATGTTAACCCAAGATCCTTTACAGGTAGATCGCACCTTAGAAGGAGGAAGCGGTTTTGTGATCGAAGATCGAGATTTAGATATTCATCGTAAACCTTTTTTAACCAGTTCGGCAGTAGGAAGGGCATTGGGTGCAACGATCAAAGCTTTAGACCTAAAAAATACTACCACCGAAATTAGTGAAGGATTAAAAATTTGGGAGCAACCCACTCTCCTGATTTGGGGCGTTGCAGACCCCTGGCTGGCGATCGCCGATACAGAATCGGTAGTAAGCTCTAACTCAAAAATTGAATTAGTATCATTACCAGAAGCCAAACATTACCCCCAAGAACATTGGGCGGAAGATATTACAAAGGAAATGACACAGTTTTTTCGCCGTTCAATTTTTTAAATGTCCAAATTTTTGAGAAAATTAGAATAAGTTAATAAAATTGCATCTTTAGGAGATATGAAAATCTTTCGTTCTGTTTTGTCCTTAATGCTGATCTTGGTAGCAACAGTATTAGTTAGTTGTGGTAGTCCTCAAGCTGCTGCGCCCCCTACTTACACCCCTGAAAAATTACAAACCATTAAAACCTATCGCATTCCTGTAGATGTAGCACAAGATAAAATGAACACCCTCAGCGAGTTCATTCAGAATGAAGATTGGGTTAATGTTAAAAGTTTTATTCATGGACCTTTGGGTTCTCTGAGAAGAGATTTTAGATATTTATCTAATGCACTACTTCCTAATGATCAAAAACAAGCAACCGAACTAGCTCAAGACATTTTTACTCGCTTAGAAAATATTGACGCTGCTGCGCAAGATAAAGACTATCGAGTCGCCCAAGCCCAACTAAAGCAAGCACTGGCTGATTTTGATGCTTATATTCAGTTAATTCCCGAAGCTTAGTTATAAATTACTCTTGTACCTTGAGTATCCAGAGTCAGAGCCTTAACCTTAGCTTTGACTCCTTTTTTTTGCCAAGCTTGTTCCATAGCGGTTACTACCTGGGTTTGATTTGGAGCGTTAGTTAGAGCCAGTAAAGTTGCACCAGCACCACTGATCACCATTCCCCAAGCTCCAGCAGCGATCGCAGCAGCTTTAACCGCGTCGTATCCTGTAATTAGTGCTTTACGATAGGGTTGATGTATTTTATCTTCTAAAGCAGTAGCTAGCCACGCGCCGTTATTAGTCTCTAAACCGCGTAACAATAAACCCATACGGGAGATATTAAAAATCGCATCGCTACGACTGATGGTAGTTGGCAACACCCTTCGTGCTGCTGCGGTGGCTAGTTCAAAATCAGGAATTGCTACTACAGGAATAAGCTCAGAATGCCAAGGAATCTGACAAATTTGCCAGTTTTCTGCCTCTTTAATCGACAAGCAACAGTTTCCTATATAAGCGGGTACAACATTATCAGGATGTCCTTCAATGGCGATCGCCAAATCACGAATTGCTGTTTCGGTTAAGGGTTTACCTGCTAATTCATTCGCACCGACTAATCCTCCGACAATAGCTGTTGCAGAACTGCCTAAACCTCTAGCAAAAGGCACACCTAGCTTAATCTCGATTTTAACCCCAGGAGGCAGACGGTTAATTTTTTCATACACTTTCAAGAAAGACTGATAAACTAAATTACTGCGATCG
>DAXETX010000049.1:0-26630 GCA_051155735.1 Xenococcaceae cyanobacterium | reverse complement strand
CTTCATCTCAAATGGAAGAGTTAAAACTAATTCCAGGCTCGACAGTTACTTGGACAAAGATTATCAGTCGCATTGCGGATGAGGGAGAAATACCCGATCGCACTAATGTATTGATGCCTATCTATACAAATATAAGGATTCGAGAGTTTGAAGATGAACTTACCAATGTTCAACCAGTTCCATTTGAAATCGTTAAGTCCAAATATATTCCGCGATCTCCCAGCAACAATTTTGGTAAAAACGGAAATGATCACGAATCTTGGGAATATGTCGATGTTATTGACAGTGAGCTAACAATAACCAAACTTAAACCCTATGTAGTCATATATTCTCACGCAGCCTGCTCGATCTAGGTATCTTAAAAAGTCTGTACCATCAATAGATAAAGTTATTGATGGTTTCTTTTCTATTGCTGCACATGGAATTAAGCTTTAATTGCTCGACTGAACTAGAGGTACTTTTCGTCTTACTTTTTGAACAGTAAATTTTCGCGCAAATTTTCTCATCTCACGCTCACCAATGTAAAGAATGGAGGGTTTCCCCTCCTATCTGACATATCAAATTAAAGTCTCAATTTAATAGCGATATAGAATAGCAAGCGAATTAATGTAATCGTGTAACTCTTGCATGGTTTCAATTAACTGAGCTTTTTCTTCGTCAGTATCGGTGTAATAGCTTCTATACTGGCTTCTGAGGATTTCTTGATCTTCCATAGTTAATTCAGATGGGTCTTTTCTCGATAGCTCGATAAACCGCGCCAACTGTTGTTTGGTTCTATGGATGATGAAGTACAAGTCGCAATAGAGATCCGATAAGTTTAAAGTCCTCGACATATCTGCCATAGATAGATATGGCTTCAAATGCTTACTATCTGGACTCTTTATGTGCTCCTTCAACCTTTGGTATATAACTTCATCGGTTCTAAAAGAAACCTGCGGATTGTCTTTAGACCTGCGTGTACTACAAGAATCTTCAAAATCTGTCTCTTGTGTATTCGCGAGGGCGATAATTTCCTTGAAGCTTTTGGGTTCGTCATAATCAACAGCTTCGCGGGTTGCCAGTTGTTTCTCTATTGAGTCAATAATTTCCTGCTCCTTGTCTAGCTTTACCTGAGCTTCCGCTATTGCCTGATTATCTCCGCTTGATTCTAGCTTCTCTAATCTCTTGGAAGCTGCTTTAAATCTGGCTTTAGCGTTGGTTAAATCTTTCTTTAGTTTATTTGACATAATTATTAGTTCCTTACTTATTTTTTCTTTTTCAGTAAGGAACTAAAATCTAAATCAAGCAGATTTTTTTACATGGGAGGCAAATCGATGTTGTTTCTAGCTGCTAAATAGTTATTCAAAATCATATCGGGGCTTGTACCAGCTAGCCTTGCAATAGTTGCTACATCTATTCCTGCTCTTACAAGGCGCGTAATTCCTGAATGTCTCAAACTATAAAATTTCAGGTACTTATGAATTTTGCCCTCGGATGCTATTTTGCTAACTAATGGTTTCCATGTATCTCGCCCCCAGCATCTTTGATCCATATAGGATTTGGTTCTAGGGGTAGGAAACAACAGATTATTTTCATTGGGTCTATAAGGTACAGATTTTAGAAATCTTGTTAATTCTTGATTGCACTTAAACACTCTTATTTCATGGGTTTTTCCGTCTTTAAGAACACCTCTAGAGTAAGCTTTTGAGAATGTTATGAACGTGCCATTACTTCTCGTTCTGATATCCGACCAAGTTAAGGCTATTGCATCTTCAGGGCGACAGAAGGTTAAAGCTACAAATTTAACGTAGTGATAGTAATATGAGTGAGGGATTCTGGCATATTTACTCATATACTCATCCGATTTAAAAGCTTCCAAAATAACCTTTATCTCATCCGACTCATAGCACTCAATTTTTGGTCTAGCTCGTTTTGGTAGCTTTAATCCGACAAACGGATTTTTCTGAATCTGGTCTCGTTTTAAAGATAGGTAGCAAGCAGCTTTGAGATTGGCAAAAGCTCTCTCTATAGTGCCTACTGAATAAATAGCTAATAATTCAGATAGTAGTAAATCTGTTTTGTCTAGTTGCAGTGCTTTCTTCGATACTTTATCTAAACAATTATCGGTTTGCTTCCATGAAGCTTTTTGGGTTGTCTGTTCCGTTATGTTTTTATTAGTCTCTTTGTACTGCTCCCATAGGTCTTTCAAATTATTTTTCTGTTTTTGCTTTTGGGGAGCTATCGCGAGATTCTTAGCAATCTCTGGTTTGTACCTGATGTAGTCAAAATCAAAGCAATCATTCTCAATATCTGTGTTTATTTGACGTGCTTTCTTAATAGCGTGGTTGTAAGCCTCGTCCGATTCATTAGGTAGCCTTATTTCATGTCTCTGACCTTTTGGGTGTGTAAATCTTAAACGAAAAGCTCCTAAATGAAGTTCAACAGATACTTTACCTATTTTGGTTTTCTTACCGTATACGTACATTTGGGTAACAAACAATTACCCAAGTTTTACCCAATTTTTTTTGATTTTATTGCTGGAAAACCCTAAATTATCTCAATTACGAGAAAATATACCGAGTTAAATATTTGGGCTACAATCTATATATATCAAGGGTTATAGCCTCTTTTTGTCTCGATCTATAATTCACGGGCGAATGGCGAAATTGGTAGACGCACCACACTCAAAATGTGGCGACTTCGGTCGTGTCGGTTCGAGTCCGACTTTGCCCATAAAATAAAATCTGCTTAGAGTTAGGCAAATTCAGACTTTCACCGACACGACCTCAATATTCCACATTAAAATTACTCGATAATTCGCTCAAATTTCGCTCACTTACCCATTATTCCCACATACCCAAGTGAGTAGTAAACGGGTAACATAAGCGATTCATCAACTCTTTAGACAAAAGTAAACAGAATGTAAAGCCTAAAAAACCTAGGCAATATAACATACCTAGTTGAAACTGTGAAGTAAGAATTTAATAGTGAAAAAAGCCAAAGAAAAAGCGATCGCTTTTTAAAGTGTCTCTAGAATTTTTGTAATCCAAAAAAAAAGACAGACTAATAATGAAGACAGTTAAAACCAAAAATGTTGCCTCAATTCTATATTGATTACCTTAAAACTTATCTACCATCATCAGAACTCTGAACATTACAAATTCTCGTTTGGCTGCTACAAGTTCACCGCCAAGTCAGGATCGAGAGACTCCCATCTAGTTTTCCTTATCCTATCAAATGTGAAAGCAGAAGGAAAAAAATACAAAGATTTTTGATGTCATCAAATTTGAGTTGATCTTTACTTTGGTTTCCTTAGAGAATATAGAAGTACAGCTTTGGCTCTCTGGCTGACCAAAAAGAAAATATACTTTATTCTCAGGTTAAACAAGAATACCTTAATTAAACCTAGATCCAAAGAATATCAATCTCTAGATTCAAACGTCTTACGAATTTAATTTTATTAATAGCAATCGCCTATACTGCTAGCTGTTTAACAGGATTAAAAATTAAAAACGCTGGTTTAACCGAGTATATTAATCGCCTAAAAATTGAAGTGCGGAAGGCACTTCGTCGCAAGCACCTGATTTAAAATCAGGTGAACGACGAAGGACAAAACCGACCTAGACATAGTTATTTCTGGACAGGATTATACGATAAGACATGGGTGTTATCTAGGGATATATGCTGGGAGTGGGTCGAAAAGTTAATGCTAACTGCTCTCAATAAGCTGCCATTTTATCTCAAAGGTCTGAAAGCTAGTAAATTTAACTAACAGGAATAGTAACTTTAAACTTAGTACCCACATCTAATTGACTTTCTACAGCGATCGCCCCTTGATATAGCTCCACATATTGTTTGACAATCGCCAAGCCTAAACCTGTACCCTGAAAATTTTGCGAATTACTCCCACGGTAAAAAGAATCAAATAAATAGGGGATATCTTCTGCTGGAATCCCAATACCGCGATCGCAGATAAGAAACATAATCTCTGAAACTTGAGGGCAAACCTCAAAGTCAATAACGCTATCTTGAGGAGAATATTTGCAAGCATTAGAAAGTAAATTAGTTAAGATATGGTGCAGCAGTTTACCATCGAGGTTAAATTTTTGAGGTTGTTCTCCTTGATAAACCAGATTAATTTGCTGCTTATGGTTAAAAACCGTTTGAACTTCGTTAATTAAGTCTTGACAAAAAGTTGTTAACTCTAAAGGTGCAGGGTCAAATTTAAGTTTACCCAAATCTTGGCGACTCAAATCTAAGACATCATCTAGCAAATGAGTCATTTTGGTGACATTATACTGTAATCGCTCCAAAACTTCGGCTTTTTTGGCAGGAGATAAATTATGATCCAAAGATTTTAGAATTTGTGCCATTCCCGAAATACTATTGAGAGGATTACGAAATTCGTGGGATACTATCGATACAAACTGAGATTTAAGCTGATTGAGTTCTTTTTCTTGAAATAAGGCTTGATTTAATTCCGCTTGAGCAGTTTGAAGTTGTAGTGAATAAGAGCGCGATCGCAATAAAACTCTTAACTGAGTTTGCAATTCAATTTTTTTGATGGGTATATAAACAATATTGTCGATTAGAGGTTCTAAATGGTCTGTAGAAAAGCCAATATCTTTGAGAGAAGTTAAAAAAACAAAAGGGAGAAATAGTGGTGATTCTGCTTCTCGTCTCGCCAGCATCTGTTCTCGAAGTTGACGAATCGCTGTAGAATCAACAAAACACAAATCGAAACTTTGCTCCAACAGTTGTTCTCCTGCGGTAGTAAACTCTGCTTGAGTTTTAGGACACAAGATGTGGTATTGGTTTGCTAGCCATTGAGATAATAAATGACGGTTTTTTTGCTGCTCTATTAACAAAAGAATAGATTTCATGATGGCTTTCCTGCTCAATACCAAGGATTATTATAGTCATTCCCCAAAGAAACCATGAGTCTGAATCACCGAGATTGAATTAGCTTTAACCTAACTACTAGCCACTAACAAAGGATGATTCTCGTTCGCGTTTAAGGTTTCTCAATCCATTCTGGCATACCACTAAGAATTCCCTTGAGTTGCGTCAGAGGTTCTCCTACTTTAATACCATACTTAGTAATGCTAAATTCTCTTAAGGTACGCTCAAAATTTGAGACTCTTTTTTTGAGTACACCGATCGCTTTACGTAACTGACCAGATAATTCTAGATAACGCAGAAAAACTAAATTATCTCCCAAATAAGAAAGTCCTTCTTCAGTAACGCTAAACTCCCCACCTGCAATTGAATGGATTTCATTGATTAAAATAACCGTGACTCCCATATTTTTGAGATACTGACAAAGAGAATGTAGCTGACGTACCAAATCTTCTCCTTGCATCGCCAACTTATAACCCGATGTGCTGTCAATCATCACAATCTGGGCATTGTTTTGTTCTACTTCTTGGCGCACTAAATGGACAAATTGATTGGGAGTGTATTCTAATGGCTCAACAGAAACCACTGATAAAGTACCGCGATCAATCATTGCATGGATCGGAATACTAACTGCTTCGCAACGTTTCAAGATAGTTTCTGTTCCCTCTTCAAAGGCATAAAGTACCGATCGCTCTCCCCTACCCGCAGCTTCTTTGATAAACTGAATGCCAAAAGTCGATTTACCAACTCCTGATGGACCACTAATAATTGTCGTTGTGCCTCTTTCAATCCCACCATGTAGTAATTCGTCAATTTCGGGAATACCAGAAGAAATTGCTTGTGAATCAAACTTTCGCTCATGGGTTTCAGGAATCAAACGCGGAAAAACTACCATTCCGCGATCGCTCAACTTTAAATCATGATCACCATTAGCAAAACTCGAACCACGAAATTTAGTAACTTGAATACTCCGTCTTTCTAAGTTCATGTTTAGCTGAATTACGCCATCGCTCATAAATTGTAAATCGTCATCGGGATGGCGATCGCTTCCCTCGGAAGTAAATAATAAAGTTATCTCGCGATCGACCATAAACCGCAAAAAAGATTGCATTTGTCGGCGAAACTGAAAGTAGTCTGACGTTAAAAAGCGAAATTGAGTTATCGCATCCAAAAAAATGCGCTGAGGCTGAATTTGAGCCACAGTATTGATAATATTGGCAATAATTGGTGCTTTTTCGACTTCTGCTGCCGAAAAAATATCGTAGGTTTGATCTTCTGTAAAAAAATCTGCCGTAGGACTAAGATCGAGAAAAGCCACCTCATCTAGATTGATACCAATTAGTTTAGCGTTGCGACGCAATCTAGTTTCTGATTCACCAAAACTAATAAATAAACCTGTTTCTCCTTGGAGTATTCCCGTATTAAGAAAATGAAATCCGAGAGTCGTTTTACCACTACCTGGTTGACCTTTAATTAGATAAGCTTGATTAGTAATTAAACCTCCAGATAGAATTTTGTCTAAACCAGTGACTCCAGTAGAAATACGATTTACGGTCATTGAAATGGAAAAAGTTATTGTTCTGAGCTATTTTTTATCATCTCAGACTACCACTAAAAAGATCATATATTTGTATATTCACGAAAAACTTTGATTTTAGCGGCTAAAATCTTAGGCTTGATGCCTGAGACTACCGTCAAATTTGCCAGACATCTATTTATGTTTCATTTTGTCACTTCTTCCAATCTTGTAAAAGAGCTTCGATTTAATAACTATTAGTCATCTTACTGCGATCAAATTCTGTCACATCTTTAAGAGCGGAAGCAGTGCTATTACTCAAATCTCGAATTACACTAAAGCTACCATCGGTTTCTAAAACAACCGCGTCAGCATCTTCGATCGCAGCGAGACCATTAGCACGTAAAGCTGCCAAAACCTCTCCTTCGGCAATTCGTTCTTGCTTAAGTATTTCAGGCTTAAGTTGACCCCGATAAAGTAGTAATGTTGGTTCAGCTTTAACTAATTTCTGAATCCAAGAAGAACGCACCGAAATCCAGGTAAGTATGTATTGGAACAATACTAATAAAGCAAAACTCAGAATTCCTGTACCAAAAGCATCTTTCGTAGAGAGCAAAATGCTCGCTAAAATCGAACCAAAGGCAATAGTAACGACAAAGTCAAAAGAATTCCATTTGGATAAAGTGCGTTTGCCTGAAATTCGTAATATAAGAATTATCGCAATATAGGCAATTGTTCCCAAAATGATGGTATTGAGAAAAGGATTAAAGATGTCAAACATAGTTGGTTAAAAATTTGGTAGATACAAGACTCGTCTAAAAAATTCTGTTGATTGCTGCGCTCTTATAAAATGATATTAAAAAAAGTAAAGTAATTTTACATCTGTCGGAGGATAGCTTTTCTGAAGTAAGCCTTTTGATAGTATTGGTTCTAATTTCTATCGTTGTTAATCGGTGTAGTAGCTTTAAGCTAAATTTGCCGAATTTGCCTCGGTAGAATTAATTAGAGATATTGGCAAAAGTGGTGACCACAATTTAATCAAAGGTAAATTATTTTTTTTAGGAAGAAAATCATGGTTGAACGCGGTTCTAAAGTCAAAGTTTTACGCGAAGAGTCTTACTGGTATCAAGATTTTGGCACAGTTGCTTCAGTAGATAAAAGTGGTATTCGCTATCCGGTAATCGTCCGCTTTGAGAAAGTCAATTATGCTGGAGTTAATACCAATAACTTCGCGGAAAGGGAATTAGAAGAAGTCGAAGCACCTAAAGGTAAGAAAAAAGCCACACCTACTGCTTCTGGCGGTAAACAAACCCGTTTATCACCAGGTTCTCGTAAAACTGGGCAAGGTACAGCACAAGACACTCGCCCTGGCGCAGAACCAGAAGCACCAGGATCTAAAAATACCGAAATTCCAGGCGATCCTAATCAAGGTACTGAAGCTCGCTAAAATCGGCTGTTTAACTTAGAGTTGCAAGAAGCTTTGTCTTTATAAGGCAAAGCCTTTTATTTTTAGAAATGGCTGTGTTTTGTTAGTTTTTAGTTTTTGGCGCTTCGCGATCGCGCCAGCGCGGCGCTGGCGCGATCGCTTTGAAATCAATCTTATATATAGTGTGATTAAATTAACAAAACACTGAGTGCGATAATTGCATAGATGCAATAAGAATTAACTAGACATGGCATTGCACAATTAAGAAATGATTTTAAATTGAGGAAGTCACCGCTTCTCTCCGTCAACCTTCATCATCTAATATTTGTGCAACACTCTAAACATATTATATTTGTTTGCCAGATTTGGGTTCTGCACCAGTGTAGGCTACCGCATCTCTTAAGAAAGTAATTTGCTGTTCAAAATCTATCAGTTCGATTTGAGACAAAAGCTCTGTTACTGCACCAGTAGGCTCATAATCATCGGGTAAGGGAATAATCGTTCCTGCTTCCATTCCTTGAGCCAGGCAATACCAAAAATATAGTTTAGTATTTTCACTTAAAGAACCATATTCGCGAGAAATTAAAGTATCTCTTCCTTCGATAATTTTACGCTGTATATCTAGTTGTTCCTCGAAAGATAATTCTTTAACTTGATTGAATAACCCTTCCGCAATTTCATCTGATGCTGCGCCTGGGGCTGCGGGAGTTACAGATGTACCCATTTTCTTATAGACATACCACAGAAAAGCTAACTTTTCGTCTGTCGATAAATTGCTATAATTAACAAATGCACGGTTAGAATTTTGTGCTGAAGGAGTTGTAGCCATATTATTTTTCGATCTCCGTTTAAAAGTGCGTCGTTTAAATCATCAAATCAGCATTTAACTTGTTTTTAATAACTTAAACAATCTGTTTTTAGCCTACTTATTTTTTTGATATTTAATAACTATAAAAAGATAGAAGTGTGAAATTGTAACCCATAACTAAAGATAGATATAGAAATTTTTGAGTTTTGAAACAAACAATCAACCTATCTGTGTTCATCTGTGGACATTTATTATTGCACGTTAAAATGCAAGCCGTAGTATTTTTGAATAATTAATTTAGCCAGATTTATTTGAGCGATCGCCTCTTCGTAAACCCAACAGTTCTTGTGGTGATGCGAGCAACTTAATTTTGGCTTGGGTGATTTGCCGATCTAAATTCAAATTAAAATACCAGGCGACATTGACGCTGAACAAAGCAGTTTGAACTTTGCCAAGGATTTTTACGGCTTCTAAGTTGGCTTCAGTTGTTTCCCAGACTCTTTGTTGCGGTAACAATTTCATTCCCTTAGCTTCTTGGGCTAAATAAGAGGCGATCTCTTTTCTGCCAATAATTGGTTTTTCAAAGGGGGCGAATAATTCGCCGTCTTCAGCAAATAAAGACGCTGTACTCGCAAAATCTTCTTGATTAATAGTTGTAAAGTAGTTAATAATATTTGCTGCTTCTACCCCTTCGATAGTTATTAAATGTTCTGTCTGAGTTTGGAGATGAGTCATGTAGTTAACAATTTGAGTTTTGATAGTTCAAACTTTAATTAAAATTGCCAAATAATGCTTCTATCCAGAGATTTATTCAACCTGAATTATTTGATAGTTATTAATTTATTACTTAAGATTATATCTGTGCTATCGAAGTAAAAAAAAGCCACCCTTTTAAAATACTTTTAGAATATGCTAAGGATATCTAGCAGCAGTGATTGGCAATTGGATTAATTTTAGTTATCTCATCCTTACCTTGACCCGAACTGTTCACTGTTAAACTGAGTTTTAAACCGAAGTAGAGTATTTTTGATGGGAATGAAACAGCAACAGTCTAAATTATGGGATTTCATTACCAATCAACCCGAAAATCCTTTATTACAATTGTTGTTGCTGGCAGTTACAGTATTAAGCTATAGCGTCATGGCTATGGCGGTAGCTAATTCCCTATTTATTACCCAGGTAGGAGCAGAAAAACTGCCTCTAGCTTTTGTGTTGATTGGCTTATGTTCTTTGCCAGCCTATGGGCTATTTTCGACTGCTATCGATCGCTACAACCGCACTTGGTTATTTCGCTATGTTTTACTAGGTTCGATCGCGACCGCAGTTACGCTACGATTATTATTAAATTGCGATAGTGTTGCTGTCTATTATCTACTGCTGATTGGCATTTTTTTTCAATGGGATTTTTATAATAATATTCTCTATCCCAGTTTGCTGACAGATTACTTTACTAGCCTCGAATATAAAAGCTACGCGCCTTTTATTGGCATAGCCCAAGCCGTAGGAACAATTGTGGGCGGAGGATTGACCCTAGTATTATCGCGCTATTGGCAAACTCAAGAGTTATTGTGGGCGTTGCCTGGGTTTTTGGCGATCGCATTCGGGCAATTGTTATATTTAGAACGTTCTCAAAGAAGTCTTCATCAGCAAGAAAAGACTAAAGCCACGAGTCTGTTAGAAACGCTAAAAACTTTTCCTGAATTAGTTCAAAGCTATCCTTTAGTGCTGTTCTTAGCAGGTAGTAGCTTTTTGCTGGTCATAATTTATCTTAGTTCCGAATTTCTCTGGTTTAGTATTTATGGGCGTTATTTTGAGGCTCAAAGTCTGACTCAATTTTTGGGATTGATGCGCATCGGCATTAGTTTGATTCAGATGTTAGTGCTTTATGGCATTACTCGCCCTTTATTGCGCTGGTTGGGAGTGGCTCGCCTCAATGGGTTATATCCTCTAACAACTCTAGTTAGTTTTAGCCTCTTTTTTTGGCAAGGAAACTTACCTGCTGCGATCTGGCTACATATTAATGGTGATGCTTTTTACAAAGGAATTAATCTCCCCATACACCAATTAAACTACAATGCGATTCCGCCAGCTTTTATCGGTCGCATTCGGGCTTTGAGCGATGGCTTGATTTATGCACTAGGGCTAATTGTCGCGGGAATAATGTTGTGGTTGTGTCATAACTATCTCACTTTGGCGCAAATTACCCTGCTGGTTAGTGGTTTGACGCTAATACTGTTGTTGCTGCGGTTGCCGATGGGCAAATTTTATGCCCAAGGATTAGAAGCAATGATTCGCTCTGATGCGATTGATTTGGACGATTGGCAAGAAGGGGGGACTTTATTACCACTCCAGTCTAGTACTGCAATTCGAGAACTCCTGCAGCATGGCGATCGCTATATGCAGCTTAAAGGTTTAGAGTTAGCAGGAAGTAGCGCGCAACCCAGTCAATTTTTACCAGAAATTGAAGCTATGTTAAAGTCTGCCGATCATGCAGTACGCAAAACCATAGTAAAGCTTTTGGCTAATAGTGATGATGCTCAGATTGTCCCTTGGGCAGAATCTTTAATGGAACAAGAGTCAACAGAGGTTTTCCGCTTTACAGCTATAGAGATTTTAATTGCCAAAAACTATAATTTTTCGGAAGCGCAAATTCAGCGTTTATTAGCAGCCCCCCAGCCAGTACTTCAAACTCTTGGTACTATTGCCCAAGGAGATAACGACTGCAATCTGACGCAGTCAGAGTCAGCGGTGTCTTCTCAAGGCGAGATCTCTCTGACTCAGCTTAAATTAGACCAGCAGACCCAACAATCAGTAATTCGAGCCATAACTCCCAGTAATAATCGTCAATGGCGCGATATTTTAGCTCAAATTTTAGCTTTAGGAGATTCAGCCATTAAAAGAGAAGCCTTGCTGGCTTTAACTGCTTTAGCGACTCCTAATGAACTGCAACTAGCACAAATAGCGGTTCAAGAATTAAACCATCCAGAATCTTTAGTCCGAACCAGCGCCCTCCAGCTTTTAGCTACTACCCGTTGCGAGTCTATGTTACCTCACTTGCAAAAAGCTCTAGGAGATAGCGATCCCAGAGTACGTCAACAAGCAGCCAATAGTTTAGCTATTTACGGAACATCAGGTTTAGCAGCAGCTAAAGCTAGTTTAGCTTCTGCCAATTACGAAGTAGTCAAAGCTGCGATCACAGCTATTGGCAAAATCCCCACCAGACAAGCTAGTAATGTTTTATTTAAGTATCTCGAAACCGACTTTGGGCAGATTAACCGTACTCGCAAATGGCAACAACAAATTCCCGATAATCAACCTCATTGGCAACCTTTAAAAGTAGCGATCGCCGATTACCATCAAAGATTAATTCAAAAAGTCTTATATATTCTTTCTTGTTTAGGTTATTCTCGCACCGTTAATGCAGTGCGACGGATTCTTAATACTCAGGATGAGAAAGATATTGCCAATGCCGTCGAAGTTTTAGCTTCGCTTAACCAACGTCGCTTTGTTTTACCATTGATTCCCTTACTCGAACAAATCATCGCTCCTCCTACTCCTACTTCGATCTCGGTTTCGCCCCAATGGTTGCGTCAGAAAGGTTATAAAATTCTTTTAGAAGCTCTCGAAGCCAAAGATCGCTGGTTGCGGAGTGGGGCATTAATGGCTCTGGTAATGATTCCTGCTACTGCAATTAACGATCCCGATCCTGTAGTTAAAGCGATCGCTTTAGCGATGATTCCTGACCCTTCAGATCACCTATTTCCGACTAACAACCTGATGAATCGACTTTTATTTCTCAAAAATATTCCTCTATTTAAAAATCTCTCTCTTGACGAACTAGCTTCTATTGACCAAGTTTTAGAATCGCAACAAGTCTTAAGTCGTGAGACAATCTATACCGAAGGTAGTTGGGGTTCTCATTTCTATCTTATTGGCTCTGGTGTTGTTCAAATTGTGAAAACTTTAGATGGTGAACCCCAAGAAATCAAACAACTCTCCACAGGACAGTATTTTGGTGAAATTGCTTTATTTGATGATGCACCTCGTTGGGATAGTGCGATCGCTCTAGAAAATTGTACTCTATTTAAACTCGAAAAGAAACGCTTTCTCAGCCTTATTGCCCAACGTCCCCATATTATCTTAGAAATTTGTCGCTTTCTCAGTCAAAGATTACGGGAAACTGATAAGTATCTCTCAGCTAAAACGACAACTAAGTAGTTGCACAAAATTAATTTCCCGTTTGAGATTGGTAAAAGGTAAAAGGGTAAAGGGAAAATCGCTTCGGTGTAATCAATTATGTTTAGGCACTTACATCACAAAATTAATTTAATGTTTCCAACCAAAACAGTCCCATCATTAGATGAGACTGCTGACAATATAGCGCTAAGCAACAGCTGCTGATTCTAACAATTGGATTTGAGAAAAAGTAAATTCAGTAGTGGTAATTTCCCCGTCTTTGCCAATAGACTCAATTACTTGATGAGTCGGGAGATAATAATTACCAAATTTTTCATAAGTTTCTTTAAACTCGCGTTTGCCTTTAAGCTCATTAGTTTTAGAGTCGCGGAAAATTGCATTATAACCAGTAGAGATATAACCTTCTCCTGTATCGAAACTATCGCTAGTATTGATCACAAAAGCTATCGGTCCCATAACGCGACTTACTTGGGAAATTTCAGTGCCTTTTACTTTGTAGTTTGACCCCATAGAGTCTCCTTTTACCAAAATTTCGACTGCGCCTGTACCATCTTCTTCTCCGAGAGAAAAAGTATTTTTGCCATGAGCCTGCTCAAAAGAGGCGCGTTTGCGATGAGTAATCACATCTCGCAGATGATTATAGACACTCTCTTGCACTTTTTCAGCCTCAATCCCTGTAACTTCCACCGATAAATCAGGGTTGACTTTGATTTTTCCTGTATATACTTCATCTCCCTGTTTTAATTCTAGTTCTGTAGTGTAACCAGGAAAATTTTCATTCCAAGTATAACGGTTTTCATAAGCTGCCCGAAAGCGATCGCGGGCTAGATTATTGTCTGTCATAATCAATACAATTCCTCTAAATAGAACTACTTTTGTTAATGTAACAAAAGCTTTCTCGCTATTTCACCGTGACTGATACTTCTTTTAACGAAAAAAAATCCCAGTCATCAATTATGGCTGACTGGGACAAAAATTAATTTATAGAACCGAATTCGTTATTTTCAGCAAACTAAGCAGTGGCTTCGGGAAGATTGACTTTCACTACTTTGTTTTTTTCTGCTTCGGCTTTGGGTAAAGTTAGATTGAGAATTCCGTCTTTGTATTCTGCACTAACGTTAGTGGTTTCAATCCGTACAGGTAGTGGAATGACTCTCGAAAATTTACCGTAACGGAATTCGGAGCGAGTTTTACCATTGGCTTCTGATTTAGTTTCTTCTTGGCGTTCGCCACTAATTGAAACCCGATCTACGGTGACTTGAATATCTAAGTCTTTGGCGTTCATACCAGGAACTTCGAGTTTAAGATGTAAAGCATCATCAGTTTCGGTAAGTTCCGCAGCAGGAAATTTCGCTAAATTACCAAAATCACCCCAATTTTCAGGAATCATCGCGTCATCAAAGAGACGGTTTAGTTGGCGTTGTAGGTGATTCATTTCTTGCCAAGGATTGTAACGAACTAATGCCATAATGCTTACCTCCTGAGAGTGATAAGTGTTTAATTAATGTAGTTTGTGATTAACTTCAATTCTTATATTAGTTACCCTAGCAACAGAAAGTAAGTGTGGTTGCTATCCCAATGAGAGTAGGGTTTTCTGCCCGAACTCAAAGTAGTAGTAAAAGCCGTAATTACAACTTATTTAAACAGAGAAACCTAGCTGAAATAACTTTTTAGCAACCTAGCAGACAAGCTAAAAGTGCTTTTTGGGCATGAAGGCGGTTTTCTGCTTGTTCCCAAACTCGTGATTGCTTTCCTTCCATCACTGAATTGGTAATTTCTTCGCCTCTATGGGCTGGTAAACAGTGCAGCACAATCGCCTCAGCATCAGCATAACTCATTAGCTGCTCGTTGACTTGATAAGGTTGAAATAGAGGAATTCTAGTAGTGGCAGAATCCTCTTGTCCCATACTTGCCCAGACATCAGTATAGACTACCTGGGCTTCGGTTACTGCTGCAATCGGGTCATCAGTAATGATAATTTCTGTCCCTTCAGTAGCTAGCTGTTGGGCTTTGGCGATAATCGCTGGATCTGGTCGATAACCTTCAGGACTAGCGATTCGCACATTTACTCCTGCTAAAGCTCCTCCTAACAACAAAGAATGGGCGACATTATTACCATCTCCCACATAAGCTAAAGTTTTACCTGCTAAATCGCCAAAATACTCCTGAATGGTGAGTAAGTCTGCCAAAATCTGACAGGGATGTTCGAGGTCGCTGAGAGCATTAATAATGGGAATCTTCGCATATTGGGCAAAAGTTGCAAGATCTTGTTGGTCAAAGGTGCGAATCGCCAAAATATCTAAGTAGCGGTCTAAAATTCTGGCAGTATCTTCAATCGGCTCTCCTCTTCCTACCTGCGTAACTTGCGGATTGAGATCGATTACCTGACCTCCTAGATGATACATGGCGACACTAAAAGAAACTCTAGTGCGAGTCGAAGCTTTATAAAACAATAATCCTAACACGCGAGCGCATTTTGGTTTGACTACTCCTTGTTTGAGTTGTTGCGCAAATTTTAATAAATCTTGGAGTTCGACTGCACTAAGATCGGCAATGCCTAAAATATCTCTTCCTTGCAACTGTTTCATCTTGTTGATTGTTGGTAGCTTTTTCTCGTACTGTTCCCTCAAATCTGGGAAAAACCAGGTTGATCATGCGCCAATGAGCGTCAATTTATGGTAAAATTTTAAGGTAAAGAGCTATTATAACGAATTTTATTGGCTAAAGAAAGAGGTATGACTAGATTTATTAGCCAATAGCTTAATTTATTGCTTGTTTTTGGAGTTTTTCACCTTATGACCGCTTCCCAGGAAAGGATTATTCCCACAGACCTGAGTAACGAAATGTCTCGCTCCTACCTCGAATATGCCATGAGCGTAATTGTGGGAAGAGCTTTACCAGATGCTAGGGATGGTCTTAAACCAGTCCACCGTCGCATTCTCTACGCGATGTACGAGTTAGGACTGACTCCAGATCGCCCCTTTCGTAAATGCGCTCGTGTCGTAGGGGAAGTGTTAGGTAAATATCATCCTCATGGTGATACTGCCGTTTATGATGCTTTGGTGCGGATGGCGCAGCATTTTTCGATGCGCGACCCCCTAATTAACGGTCATGGTAATTTTGGCTCGATTGATAACGACCCACCCGCAGCGATGCGTTATACCGAGTGTCGTTTGCAAGCTTTAGCGACCAATGCTCTATTACGGGATATTGACGCAGAAACCGTTGATTTTGCGGATAATTTTGATGGCTCTCAGCAAGAGCCTGTAGTCCTGCCTGCTAGAATTCCGCAGCTTTTACTTAACGGCTCTTCGGGAATTGCTGTCGGGATGGCAACTAATATCCCTCCCCACAATTTAGGCGAATTAATCGATGGAGCGATCGCCGTAATTCATCAGCCCGAAATCAGCGATCGCGAATTAATTAAATACATCCCAGGTCCTGATTTTCCCACAGGAGGACAAATTTTAGGACGTTCGGGAATTAAAGAGGCTTATACCACAGGACGCGGTTCGATTACTATGCGGGGGGTGGCAGAAATTGCCACGATTCATCCGAGAGGCAGACAAGAAAAAGAAGCGATTATTATCACCCAACTCCCTTACCAAACTAACAAGGCGGCACTAATTGAAAAAATTGCCGATTTAGTTAACGATAAAAAACTCGAAGGCA
Organism: Xenococcaceae cyanobacterium; assembly: GCA_051155735.1. Taxonomy (GTDB): domain Bacteria; phylum Cyanobacteriota; class Cyanobacteriia; order Cyanobacteriales; family Xenococcaceae; genus JASJCP01. The sequence goes on along the minus strand of DAXETX010000049.1, from coordinate 10,133 downwards.
TTTCCGATATTAGAGACGAAAGCGATCGCAATGGGATGCGGATTGTCATCGAACTAAAACGGGATGCTTATCCGAGGGTAGTTCTCAATAATCTTTACAAGCAAACCCCAATTCAAGCGAATTTTGGGGCAAATATGTTGGCATTGGTAGGAGGAGAACCACAACTCCTAACAATTAAGCAGTTTTTGCAAGTATTTATTGATTTTCGAGTTACTACTATTACTCGCAGAACGCAATATTTACTGCGCAAAGCCGAAGAAAGAGATCATTTGCTTCAAGGTTTGTTGATTGCTTTAGGCAGTATTGATGCAGTGATTGAGTTAATTCGCCAGGCAGCGGATACTGCCACAGCTAGAGATGAGTTGATCGCCCAATTTGGCTTATCTCAAGTCCAAGCAGATGCGATTTTGCAGATGCAATTACGACGTTTAACCGCATTAGAAGCCGAAAAAATTCAAGCAGAACACGAAGAACTGCAAGCGCAAATTGCCGACTATCAAGATATTTTGGCAAAACGAGAACGCATCGAAGCAATTATTATTGAAGAAATTACCAACATCAAAAACCTTCATGCTACGCCTCGACGCACGACAATTATTCAAGGTGAGGGAGAACTACTAGATACGGATTTAATTGCCAATGAGCAAGCAGTAATTTTACTCACCGAACAAGGCTATATCAAACGAATGCCCATTAGTGACTTTGGCGCTCAAAGTCGTGCTACTAGAGGCAAAGCAGCAGCCAAAATTAAAGAAGATGATGTAATTGAACACTTCATTACCTGCTGCGATCACGATACTTTACTCTTCTTTAGCGATCGCGGTGTGGTCTATTGTTTACCTGCTTACCAAATACCAGCAGCTTCTCGTACTGCTAGAGGCACACCGTTAGTGCAAATGCTGCCTATTTCCCAAGAGGAAAAAATTACCTCGGTAATTTCAGTAAGCGAGTTTACCGAAGAAGATTACCTCGTGATGCTAACTCGCAAAGGTAACATCAAAAAAACTGCCCTTTCAGCTTTTGCTAATATTCGAGCTAATGGTTTGATTGCTATTTCTCTAGAAACAGGAGATGAACTGCGATGGGTCAGATTAGCTAAATCCGAAGATAGCATTATTATTGGCACACGTAATGGCATGGCAATTCATTTTAAAGCCGATCATCAGCAATTACGACCTTTAGGAAGAGCGACGAAAGGAGTTAAGTCGATGAAACTTAAAGGAGATGATGAACTGATTAGCATGGATATTTTACCCGCCCAAGTGGTAGCGACAATTGATGTTAATGGTGAAGATGATGAAGATGATGAAGCAGAAGAATTAGTCGCCGAAGAAGCCAGTTTTGCCCCTTGGCTATTAGCAATTACTACCAATGGCTATGGCAAACGCGTTCCTGTTGCCAAATTCCGCTTACAAAACCGTGCTGGAATGGGAGTTCGAGCCATCAAGTTTAAATCGCCAACTGACCGCTTAGCAGCAATTCACGTCGTTAACCCTGAAGCTGAATTGATGATAATTACCAACCGCGGAATTATCATTCGTCAAGCAGTTGAAGCGATCTCTTTACAATCTCGTAATGCCACAGGAGTGAGAGTTCAAAGACTCGATGAAGATGATGCGATCGCTGCTGTCGCTTTAGTACCTCTAGCAATCGATGATCCAGAAGCTGATGAAGAAGAGTAACTCGTGATTGAGCTATAAATTTTATCGCGATCAAGGCTGGAATTTTTCCAGCCTCTTAAATCACTAGGTAGAGCTAAAATTTACTTTTGTCAACAACCATGATAAATACTAACCCAAAAACTGAAGCTTTAGGATTAGCGGTCGGAAGTTTACGCCAAGTCCATCATCTTGCTTTTAATGTCAAAGATATGGCAGCATCGCGCCATTTTTATGGTAAAGTCCTCGGCTTACGGGAGCTAACAGGGTCAGCAGTCCCAAAAACTCTAGTTAAATTAGTTGCAGCAGGTAAAGTTGCCAACTTTGTCACGCCTGATGGCACAGTAATCGATTTATTTTGGGAACCCGACTTAGCCCCTCCTCATACTAATCCAGAAGTCGCTTTTACCCGTGCTAATCATCTAGCATTTGATATTGCGCCATCAATGTTTGATCGCGCCGTAAAAGTGTTACAACAAAATAATATTGCGATCGCAGGAGAACCCGTAACTCGTCCTACAGGAAGGGGTGTTTATTTCTACGATCCTGATGGCTTTATGATTGAAATTCGCTGCGATCCTAGTTAATCGTTAGCAATCAAAGATTTAATTCTTAAAAACAAGTTATGACTCAGATAACTCGGAAAATTTTGTACGATTCCGACTTCGCCTTGTGGATTGAAGCTACAGTTGACCAGCTTAAGGCGAGAAATATTCAAGATTTGGATTGGGACAATTTAATTGAGGAGATTGAATCTTTGGGCAAAAGGGATAAACGAGAATTAGAAAATCGTTTAATTACTTTATTTGAACATGGGCTAAAACGCCGTTATGTCCCTTTACCAGAATGTTATCGAGGCTGGGAAGTCAACGTTACACCGCCACGTCCGTCACGAGTGCCTGAACTTGGTTCAGGCAACGCGGACTTGTGAAACGACGGTGCCTGCGTTGACCGCCTTCCGCGGTCACGATTAACCGCACTCAACAAAAGTTAAGCCGCATTTTGCGAGATTCTTTTAGTCTCAAAAACTATCTGCAAACCGTTTACGATCGCTGTTACCCTGATGGATTAGGCAATGTACGTCAAGAATATTCGACTTCCTTTTCCGATAATTCCCCGTTTACTACCGATCTAGAAATGTTATTGCACCATAAATTTTGGCAAGTTTAATTTAATTGCGGATTAATCTTCTTCTAATGGCTCGAATATACAAGAAAACTGGTAACTGATAGTACTCTACCACCAACCACAACAAACAAAATAGATGGGCGATAAAAGTCAAAACTGTCCAGAATAAGGGCAGCCAAGAGAGAGGACTATTGGGTAGTGGGGGAAATAAATAACTCCCCAAACCAATAATTGCTGTAGGTAAAAGCAAAAAAGCCCCTGCTGCGATCGCATAACTCCAACCCAGTTCCGCGCTTTCCCGTTGAACTCCTTTCCAATTTTTGCCACTCCAATACCAACTCAAAGGAAGCTGACTATCCGCCATCTTCAAAAGCTGTTTGTCAAAGTTCGTTGTAAATATATGCTGACAAAACTGACAAGCAAATACTTCCATTAATGGCATTGCCGTAATCGTACCATGACGGCATACAGGACAAGGATATTCTCCTGACGCATAAAAGCGATCGCTAATTTGAGGAGCTTCAGACATGGGTAAAGGCTAAAATGGTTTAAGTGTTTCAAAAACTATTATAAAAAAATTGATTCTCTAATAAGTAAATTTACAACTAAAAAGCAACAAATAGTAAAATTTGGCAGGATTAGCACCAAAATTTCTTAAAATAAAGTTTATCTAAAAAATAAAATTCCTGCTTGGATTAAGCCGATAATAAAACCTAAAATTCCTCCTAAATTTACTATAGCTTGTAATTCATTCTTAACAATACCTTGAATCGACAATTCTAAATCTTGAGGAGAGGTTGCCATCACTCGATCAATAATTACTTGGTCGATTGACAAAATCGGGATCATTTGCGCTACTAGCTTTTCTAAGTCTTTTTCTAAATAGCGGTCTAAAATTAAAGCTAACTCTTGAGACACTACCTGAAGGGAACTGTTAACCGCTTCTGAGGAACGTAATCTTTTGAGAATAATTGCTGCAATATTTTCCCATTCTAAAGAATCTCCCAAATTTTTGATAAAGTCTGCTCCTCGGTTTTGAACATACTCGATAACTGCTTGTCTAGTAGTTTTTCTTAACTGTCTTACTGTTGCTACTGGTAAATTTTGCAGCGAAAGATTTTGAAACCAATCTCGAAGACGATTGCGAATTTCTAAAGAAAAGATTAATTCTTTTAATCTAGCATTAGTTATTTCTGGCTCATCAATGCAAAAAGAGCGCAGACGAACTAAACTGTTACGAACCCCAAATAAATTAGCTACTACCCAGTAAGTACCACTGGTTTTTTCGCGAAAACCTTCGTCAATGATTTGAATATTGCGATCGGTCAAAAAATCAATAATAATTCTCCGCATCACATCAGGAGGAATTACCAAGCCTAAAATCCAATCAGATAACTGTCTAGCTTGAGCTTCTGTTAATTGAAAATCCAACAGAATTTGCTCAAATATTTGATTGATTTGCGCTTCTAAAAAATCTTCTTTTCGCGATAAAGCTTTTAGTAAGCGAGGTAAGGATTGACTAAATAAATCACGGAGAATATTAGCTAAAACTTTGGCGGTTTTTTGTTCTTTATCAGATTGTACTTGCTCTAATACTAACTGTAATAGCCACAAGATAGCTGATTCGACTCTTTCAATTTGTAGTAGTCTCTGAGCCAGTTTTTGTAACTCTGAGGGGGTAAGCAACGACCCCATGATCGTATCGGAAACTTTCCGCGCTAAGCGTCCTTGATTACTCGGAATTAACCCAGGGGTAAATGGTAATTTACGCTTTCCTAGATAAATCGGCTTATAAGGTCTAAATAACATTTTGATGGCTATATCGTTAGTAAAATAGCCAATAATACTCCCTGCTAAGGGAGGAATCAAAAGTATCCAGAGATTTGCTAGTTCCAAGACAGTAAATGATTAATTCGGCAATAAAGTTTCAGTTAGAAGCAGTGAGTTCTATTTCTCGCTTATTTATTTTGTTAACACTAATACTCCCATCATCCCACCAATTAAGGAATAATGTTTAGCCTGCTTAAATCCTGCTGCTTTAGCAAGTCTTACCTGTTCTTTGCCTTGAGGGAATCTTGCTAAACTAGGAGTCAGATAAGCGTATTGTTCTCTCATCTTAAATTCTCGTGCTGTGGGTACAACAATATAATCTAAATACCATTGCTGAAAGGCACGGATCTGAGCTAGTTCAGGACGATGAAAATCCAAAATAGCTGCTTTTGCTCCAGGCTTGAGAACCCGATGTAACTCTTGCAAACATAAAGGAATATTAGTTACATTACGTAAGCCATAGCCCATCGTAGCACAATCAACATAATTATTTTTTAAAGGTAAATCTAAAGCGTCTCCCTCAATCCAGTTTATCGAATATTGAGCATATCGTGACTTTTGTTTCTTAGCTGCGATCGCCAATTGCGCTCTCGCAAAATCTAACCCAATCACTTTTCCTCGAATCCCAACTTTTTGCGCCAACATCAAGGCTAAATCTCCGCTACCACAGCAAATATCTAAGGCGGTGTCTCCTAATCGCGGATTACTCCATTTTACAGTCATCATTTTCCAAATTCGATGTTGCCCAAAACTGAGGCGATCGTTTAATTGATCGTATCTAGGAGCAATATGATCGAAGATTTCTTTAATATCATTTTTTTGATTCATTATTGGTAATTAATAAATAACTTGACAATTAACGCTGCTAATTATTGCTTGATGACATAAACAAATCAACTAAATGTTTTATTTACATTTTCTCAAATATTATATATTTGATTAGATAAATTTTCGCAACAAAAACTTTACATAATCCTCATATACTTCCATTGATATCAAGGCAATCGAAAGCTATGATTCTAGTCAAAGGTTTTTTTTGACCAGATTTTACTTTAACAATAAAAATTTAATATTTATTAAAAATTTAAGTGAGAATTTAGTACTTATCAAATTATTTTTTGATTATTTATGAATTTTATCAAATGTTTTTAGGTATATTTATCGGAGAACTAGCTAATCAGTTTGGGATCTCTACTCAAGCAATTAGATATTATGAACGTATCGGATTATTAGCACCGCCACAGAGAAATGAAACGGGTTATAGACTTTACTCGCAAGAAGCGATACAAAGACTGTCTTTTATTCGTACTGCTCAAGGTTTTGGTTTAGCTCTACAAGAGATTAAGCAGTTATTAGAACTTGGATTGAATACAACTTCTTCCTATCGAGCATTTAGAAGAATGTTACGTAAGCATCTTAATGAATTAGAACACAAAATTAATAAATTTACTAATGATTATCAAACTTTAAGTCGCAAATTAGAACAACTTAATAATTTAGTTCCCGAACTAGAGCGACCATCTAATAATGGTATTTATAGTGGTTCTTTATTGCAGTTAATGCAACAAATTGAATCTCACTGTGCTGCTGAGCAAAACACTAATCAGATTAACCAAGCCAATCAATTACTTCAGAGTTATAGTAATGGAGAACGTAATTTTCAAGGGGTAGAATTAATTGGTGCTAAACTCAATGGTGCTATTTTAAATTATGCCAATCTCAGACAAGCAGAGTTAATGCTAGCAAGTTTAAATGAAGCTTGTTTAGAAGGAACTAAACTGCAAGGAGCAAATTTAATCGGTGCAGATATGATCGGAGCTTATTTACGTCGAGCCGAATTAGTCGGAGCAAATTTAATTGGTACAGATTTAGCTGAAGCTGACTTAACTGAAGCCAATTTAATGAGTTGTAACTTAGGAGGTGCTTGTCTGCGAAATGCGAACTTAAGAGGTGCTAATCTTAGCGAAGCGGTATTTATTGGAGCAGACTTACGAGGAGCAGACTTAACTGATGCGATTATTTTAGGAACTAATTTTTATGAGGCGAATCTAGAGGGTACGATCGCAAGTCAAAACATGCGCTAAAGTGAAATGAAAAAAACCCTAACCAGAACCTTAGTCCGTCTATTAGGAGCAATCTTAGGAGCGATCGCTTTAATTACTTCTCTTTTACTAATTGAAGTATGGTTGGGAGGCGAAAAAACTTGTCCGCAACTGGAAACTTGGATCTTGTGTCAAATTCGAGAATCAATCTTACTTAGTATAGTAGAAAGTTTTAGCATCTTAGTTGCCGTATTTCTCTTTTTTCTAGAAACTCCTGAAAGAGATAAGCAAGCACATTATGAAGCTTGGAAAGTTATTGATGCTGCTCATGGTTTAAAAACTAGCTATGCCAGATTTCAAGCCTTACAAGATTTAAAGGAAGATAATGTCAGTTTAAAAGGATTAAATGCGCCTGAAGCGGACTTGAGGGGAATTAATTTAGCAGGAGCAGATTTAAGCAACGCTTATCTTAGTGGTGCAGATTTGAGATTTGCGAATTTGAGTCAGGCTAATCTAAGTAATGCGAATTTGGTAGAAGCTAATCTAAGTAATGCGAATTTGAGTCAGGCTCATCTTACTGGGGCTAATTTAACTTATAGTAATTGTATTGAAACTAATTTGCAAAACGCAGATTTAGTAGCGACTAATCTTTTAGGGACTAACTTTGTTAGAGCCAAATTAGACCGAGCTTATTTTGGTGATACTCAATTTCATCAGACTATCTTACAAGATGCGTCGATCAAACAAACTAAGTTTTTTGGTGTAGAAAATTTAACGCGAGAGCAAATTCAAGCTACCCGCAATTGGCAAGAAGGAATTTACGATACAAAACTATTAACGAAACTAGGTTTACAGCAGTAACCACAATAAATCGAGCAGAGTGTCAATGATTAACTACTAGCTAAAGTTTTTCTGAGAATTAATCGGGTTTTTCGATGCCAAAATTAGTTTTAATGGATCATGATGGTGCAATTGATGACTTTTTAGCAATGATGCTAATGCTAACTATGTCAGAGGTTGAGCCGATTGGAATTGTGGTGACTCCTGCTGACTGTTACCCTAAAGCTGCGGTTAGCGTTACCCGTAAAATATTAGACTTGATGGGTAAATCTCAAATTCCTGTTGCCGAAAGCATTGTTAGAGGCATTAACCCCTTTCCGCCTGATTTTCGCCGTGATTGTCTAATTATTGATAACTTTCCCCTACTCAATCAACAAGATCACCTGGTTGCACCTTTGGTAAAAATGACAGGAACAGAATTTATCATTAGTTCCTTACAAAAATCGCCAATGCCAGTAACCCTAATGGTAACAGGTCCTTTAACAACAATCGCAGAAGCGATCGCCTTACAACCGAAAATCATTAACAAAATCAGTGAAATTATCTGGATGGGAGGCGCATTAACCGTAGCAGGTAATGTCGAAAAAGTCTTTGCCCTAGAACATGATGGTACAGCAGAATGGAACGTTTTTTGGGATGCGATCGCAGCTAGTCAAATTTGGGATACTTCTATCCCGATTACTTTGTGTCCGTTAGATATTACTAATACTGTTCCTGTTACTGCTGAATTTATTAAAAAACTAGCTAAACAACGCCAATATCCTCTTTCTGATTTAGCAGGAATCTGTTACGCTCTAGCAATTCCTCAAGCTTACTATTGCTGGGATATTCTTGCTACAGCTTATCTGGCACGTCCCCAGTTTTATCAGGTAATTGCCCAAGAAACTGAGATTATTACGACAGGAAACAGTCAGGGAAGAACCATAATCAAGGCTGGTGGGAGAAAAATCCGCGTCATGCAAGAAGTAGATCGAGAAAGTTTTTACCGCTATTTATTACAGCAGTTGGCTCGATAAGCGGAAATTGACGAATTAACTAGAGTTTTTAATCCTAACTGGTTAGGTTAAAATTAAATAATGGCTACTGTATTGAGAATAGATGGATATGTAGTGCGAATATGGTCAAATGACCATTTACCTCGTCATGTTCATGTATTTAAAGGCAATGGTGAGTGTGTAATTAATCTTGTAGGAGAGAATGGCAATCCTGAGTTACGAGAATTTTATGAGATGAAGCACAAAGAAGTAGCCCAAGCAATCAGAATAGTTTGTCATCATCAGGAAAAATTAATTTCTGAGTGGAACAGAATTCATGGAGAATAACAAATCATGCCAGAGCTAAGCGATCAACAAATTGAAGCTCAAATTGAGCAAGCAATTGCTAAGCGATCAAAGATCGATGTAACCGAGCCAAGAGCCAGCAAAGTATCATTTGATAACGGTAGAATAAACCTCCACTTCAACAACAGCGCGATATTTTCCTTTTTAGCAGAATCTGTAGAAGCGATTGCTCAATTATCACCAGAGATCTTAGCGACAGTGGAACTAACACCATCAGGAAAAGGATTGAGATGGGATGAACCTGATATAGATTTGAGCATTCAAGGATTATTACTAGGTATCTTTGGTAGCAAAGTCTGGATGCAAGAAATAGCAGCAAAAGGTGGTTCATCTACCTCTGAGAAGAAACAAGCAGCATCGAGAATTAATGGGAAAAAAGGGGGTCGTCCTCGAAAAATCTACTCTAAGTAAAATAAATTAGGAATTAACACTGAAGTAAACTTTCTTGAGCAGTAAAGCTAGATCTACTAAATATTAATTTTTTTCGATTTATCCCTCAAAACTTTAGATAATCAACCAGAGATTGTTAAAAAAGATAAAGCCTTGCTATGATCCCTGAGAAATCCTTAATAATTTGCCAAAGTCAATGAAATTATCCCGTTTGATAGCGATCGCTTTTATTACCTGTTTGACTATTATTACTAGTTTAGTTTCTCCTAATGCTGCTTTAGCAGATACTAATTATTCCCTCGCAGCATTACCAATAGTGAAAGATATCTTTGCGGGAACTGCGCCTGATAACTTAGGAGTAAAAGAGGGACATTTAGCTGCTTGTCCTACTTCTCCTAACTGTGTCGTCAGTCACAGATTACTCCGCCGTAAAACGACGGAGACGGCACGGACCGTTGGTCAGAATGGCGATGAGTCTCATAGTATCGAGCCAATTCCGTATCAGAGCGATCGCGAAACAGCCAAAGCAACTTTACTCAAAGTATTATCTGTAGTACCTCGTACCGAAATTGTTGAACAAACAGATGATTATATTCGTGCTGAGTCAATGAGTCGGATTATGGGTTTTATTGATGATGTCGAGTTTTACTTTCCTGCTGAGACACCAGTAATTCAGCTGCGTTCTGCATCTCGTTTAGGAGAATCGGATTTGGGAGTAAATCGCCGACGTCTAGAGCAAATTCGCCTCGCTTTGGCAGATTTAGCCATTTGATTGCTGATTCAGTAGCTTTACCTAATAAAATATTCTGGCAAATCTGGCTCTAATTCTGACACTCTAGCTATTTTTACCAGCAATTAAGTGACTCTACTGAAAATCGTTGTTAAGATAGTCAATTGAGAGAGTA
>DAXETX010000048.1:0-7701 GCA_051155735.1 Xenococcaceae cyanobacterium | reverse complement strand
TCTCCCGACTCATTAGCGATCGCATCAAAATGATGGACATTTCTCTCAATAAACCAAATTCCTGCACTTTTTGCCAAAAAATCTTTCATCGTCATGGGGGGTTGAAAGTGCATCTTTCTCTCCTGTTGCTTAATTTAACTTTTTTGTATTTAGGAGCGTAGCTTATGGCTCGACATATTGCCTTAACTGTTCTATATAACTTCGCCACAAGTAGTAATGAAATAACTACTAGACTATAATATTGATTGTTTATTGGCTATGGGCGATCGGCTATAGTTAGATATCTAGGTTGAGCTTGGACTCGTTTCAACCAAGTTAAAATAGCAGGAAACTTAGTTAGATCGAATCCTCCTTCCTGAGCGACATGAGTATAAGCATAAAGACCAATATCGGCAATCGTATAGCGATTTGCCACTAAAAATTCTTGGTTTTTCAGATACTGTTCCATAACATTTAGTGCAGCATAGCCTAACTGTTGTTTTTGTTTTATTTGTTCTTGGTATTTATTGGGCTGTTTGAGAATACTAATCCAGTAACGAACAGTAGCAATATTAGGTTCGTGACTATATTGCTCAAAGAATAACCACTGCATTATTTGAGCTTGCTGATATTTATCTTGAGGAAAATATTTTGTTTCCTGACTTAGATAATAAAGAATTGCATTAGATTCAGAGATGAACTTATTAGGAGCAATTTCTAGCAAAGGAATTTTGCCATTCGGGTTTTTTGGTAAAAATTCAGAAGTTCGCGTTTCTTGATTTAAAATATTTAGTTCAACTAATTCAAAAGGAATTTGTAATTGAGACAATAACAAACGCACTTTATAACCATTACCAGAAGGAAGAAAGTCATATAGTTTGTACATAATAATCAATCTTCAGCCCCCGTAACCTTCTCGCGCATTCCCAAGGGACTGTCACCTGAAATAAATTCAGGTGCTTGAATGTCCGGTTTGCGCGTGAAACGCGCGCAGGATCGCTCGCCAACAGCAAGACTTGCGTAGCCCGTGGCAACCTCGCCAAGGTCGCTCGTCAATTATGGGGGGCGAAATCAACAATTTGAACGGATAAAAAGAACTTTGGCTGATGTCCTCTTAGAAATTGTTAGGGGATAATGAATGGTTAATGGTGATTAGGAACTCAGTAACTAAGAACTAAAAATAGTTATTGATCATCTTAATCACTAATCTTGAATATTTAATATTTAATTCTTGACCACAATGCTTTTTTGGAACTATTTTTAGTTACTAAAGCTAATCTTTTAGCAATCAAAATTTGTAATCAAATAGTTCAAGATCTTTTTGAAACCACTTGGCAACTATCTCTTTGGTTTCAGCATTATAAAACTGTTTGTAGTCAACTTTTTTAGTGCGGTTAATCTTTGGAAGATGGGGGTCACAGCCAATTTTGTCGGCAATAATCGCGAAGTCTGAAACTAGATTCTCAAACTTGCCAATTAGATCGATATCTATTTCATTTTGATCGTTAAGCAACCACTCATTTTGGGGTCGGAACATAACTGGTTTATCATAATAAGAACTATCTTTATTATCTCCATAAGTGACTTTTACCCATTCGGTAAAACTTAAAGGATTATCTTGAAGCTTTGTCTGGTTACTTTTCAGTCGAAATTGATAATGAGAGACAACTCTATCCCAAGGATTTCTGACAAAAGTAAATTTATATGATTCATTCCAGCGTTTTTTGCCTACTATTTGAATCACTCTTTTAGCTGATAGATGCTTTTTGTGGGGTAAGCCAATGGCTTGAGCAATACTAGAACCAGCCGTTTTATTGATATGAATAAAAATAAAATTTACTTTACCTTTTCTTACGGGATAATCAGGATCTAATAAAGGAAATCGTTGATAAAATCGATGCTTAACTATTTTAGCTAGGTTTCTTTTATATTCTCTCAATTCATCAATCATAGTAAGAGAAAAAATAAACTGAATATGTCAAAAATTTGTTGTAATTATATCATTGATTATCTAGATGAGAATTGTTAATAAATCCTTTAACCCTTGCCCTTTCCCCCTTACCCAGCCTCAACAGATTTATTAGTGCGTAACATCATAACTACAACTAAGAGTACATTTCTTGAATTAAAGCTTGATATCTGTCTCGCACTACAGGGCGTTTAATTTTTAAAGTTTGGGTCATTAAACCGTTTTCTTTAGAGAAAGGCTCTAAGATAAATCTAAATTCTCCGATCCGATCATCAGGACGATATCCTGGGCGATTTTGAACTTCGCGGTTAAGTTCCTGGCGGAATAAATTTCGGAGTGGTTTGCTGTAAAGATCGCTATTGGCAATAGTTTCTAGGGAAGCATCAGGACTGGGTAAACTCAGAGTTAGTTTTTGAGTTGTAATCCACTGTTGGAGCGTTTCTAAATTTGGCACAATTAAAGCTCCTAGCGATCGCTGATCTTGTCCGACCAACATAATCTGATCGATATAAGGACTTCTAACGCAAGCATCTTCTAGGGGTTGAGGTTCGATATTTTCGCCATTGGTCAAAACGATAGTATCTTTAGCGCGACCTGTTAACACCAGATCGTTATGCTTTGTTACCCAACCGAGATCGCCACTGTCAAACCAACCTTCAGGATCGATGGCTTTAGCTGTAGCTTTGGGTTGCTGATAATAGCCTTGCATGACTTGACTACCTCTAATTAAAACTAAACCTGTTTGTCCTGGGGGCAAAGTTTCTCTAGAATTTGGCTCGACTATTTTAATTTCGGTTTCGGGAATGGGTTGTCCTGCGGTTTTGCGGAAATTTCGTTCTAGCTTGCGAGCATTGGTGACAGGAGCAGTTTCGGTAAGTCCATAACCTACTACGAGAGGAATACCGACAATTTCATAAAAATCATCAAGATGTTTGGCGAGAGAACCACCACCACTAACCAAAGTTTTAACTTCGCTTCCTACTGCTTCTCGGACTTTCTGATAGACAATCTTATCTCCCAAGCTGTGGATGGGTGCAAGTAAAATAGTTTTGAGCCTGGCTAATAACTTTTCGGTTGGGGAGGGGTCTAAATGTTCTAAACTTAAACCTTGCACGATCCGCTGGGCTTTAATGTATTGTTCGGAAACAGCAAAAAACCAATTAATCAGCTTTTGCCTACTAGCTGGTTGCTCGCGAAACTGTTTTTGCACTCCTTCATAGAGAGATTCCCAAAGACGAGGCACACCTACCATATAGTGGGGTTGGTATTTTTTCAGGTCGGATTTTAGCGATCGCAAATTTGTGTAATATTGAGTACAACCTCTAGATAGTAAAAAATATTCCGCACTTCTTTCGTAAACGTGCCAACTAGGAAGAATACTCAAAGCGCGATCGCCAGGTTGACACTTAATAATCGTATCGAGATATTTTACCTGATGCAATAAGTTACCGTGAGACAGCATTGCCCCTTTGGGCTTGCCTGTTGTTCCTGAAGTATAGATTAAAGTAGCTAGGGTATTTCGATCTCTGAGAACTGGGTTTAGTGTCGCAGTCGCCCCTAATTCGATCAGTTGCTCAAAATTGTAAACTTGCGTCGTCCCATCGATTTCTCCTGTTTCATCTGACAGCAAGATAATAAAATCCAAAGGTAATTGATTAATTTCAGGACGCAGTTTGGTGAGAGTCTTATTGTCTTCAACTACTAAAGCAATACTATCACTATCTTCATAAATATAAAGTAGCTCTTGTTTTTCCGCAGCAGCAGAACGCACTATATCGACGCTTCCTGCGGTCATAATACCTTGATCGGCAATAAACCAACGAGGACTATTATCAGCAAACAAAGCAATCTTAGTTTGTGGTTGTACCCCCAAAGTTTGCAACCCTGCGCCAAATTGTTGAATTTTTGTCGCTAGTTCTTGATAAGTCAGATTAACTTGGGGTTTAAGATGGGGTGCAACTAAAGCTTGAGTCTTCGTAAACTTCTGGGCTGCGATCGCCCATACTTCAGGCAGAGATTGTATTGACTGATATTGATAGTCCACAGGGGAATTAATAGCCATAAATAATTAAATCTTTTAAAATTCAAGAGATATTTTTTTCTAGAATAATTCTATTTAGTCCCCAAACTATACTTTTGACAGACAGATTTACATTTGTCTGATTTTTACCGTAGTTTTCGCCCCCCTAGCCCCCAAGTTTGGGGGAGACCAATCGTTCCCTCCCCAATTTTGGGGACTCACAAGGGTATGTTTTTTATAATTAGACGATCAAGATACAAAAATTGTATGAAAAGGTTAGAAATTTTGTGTTTTTAGCTACTTAATTTTGTTAAAAATGTCCCTGTGTCTCCGTGTCTCCCCGTCTCCGAGTCAACTAAAACACTTAAATCTTAAAATCATACACTTGAAAGAATTTTGGGGAGGGGTAGGGCTTACAGGGGGATGATTTTTATAATTTAAATTATTAGTGACTTAATTTTGTTCTAAGGCAGTTTGTAAATCTTGGGTAAGATTAGCTACAGCCTGACGACGTTTAGATTTGTAATCATCCCAATAGTTAGAAATTAGTAAGGGTGGCTTGACACTAAGCTGCGCCCATTTTTTGCCGAGAAATGGCGGATTAGGATTTGATTGTCCTTTAAGACGAGCAATCATTTTCCACACTAAGACAATAGTGTCGGCAAAACGTTCGACTGTAGGCTTTTCGGCAACATATCGCCCCGTAACACTGACAAAATTTTCCATTAAATGCATATGCCAAAGTCGTAACTCGGCTTCTGATGCCACTAAATCCGCTAAACCCTTAACGGCTGGGCGAGAGTCTCTGGGTGTGATATATCTTGGCGATAGATGCGATCCCAGCCCGCTTGTTCGACACGACGACAGCGATCGCTAAGACTCCCATGAGGTTTAACCCCAAAAGCTTGTTCCGCGACGCTTAAAGCTGCATTTAATAAGGCTGGGAGACGGGAGGGTAAAGGTTCATTTGCTTCTGGAATAGTTTGCTGATAAAACTTATGGTAAAACTCTTCCATCAAGGACATTAAGTATTCTGCTAGCTGATAAAGTCGCTGATATAATACTTGCTCTTGTTCGGGCGTTAGTGCCACCCCGTTAACTAATCCCATACTAGCTGTGGGGTTGGCTTTAAAACCGCTTTCAACTTCTAATTGCGCTAATAGTTGTTCTAAGTTTTGCCAAGGTGCTTCGACAAAATAATACTTAATTCCTAGAGGCACAATGGCTACTTCTAATGAAACTTTCGCTTTCTGCAAATCTTCCTGACACCAAAAACCAAATTGCGCAATTCCTGGTTCTAGGGGGCTGGTAATTTCATTATGACCATTGGTTACCCCTTCTGGTGCTGCTGCTAGAGGAAATCTGCCAGTGACAAATAATTCCCGAATTGATCGCAGCCCTTGGCGATCTAATGTCCCGCGACGGATTGGTGTTCCACCCAATTTGGACATTAACCAACCTACTTGTGGTCCTGCCCAGAGAGGAATGCCACGGTCATAGATAAAATGGGTATTAACGGGCAATTTTAGAGGATTTTCTTGCTTTTTAGCAATTTGTGGGATAATATGCCAAAATAACTGACCGATACACAGCGGATCGACCGTAGAAGGGTGACGAAATGCTAATAAAAAGCGGATTTTTCCTTGTTGAAACTGCCGATAAAGTTCAACTAACTCTGCACCATTGTTAACTTTGACCTCAGTAACTCCCTGACGATAGCGCAACCATAAAGGTAATAGCGATCGCGCTCCTAGCCAGACTAAGGAGTTAAAGGCTGGGGGAATAAACTCTAGTGAAGGCTGCACTTCCATCATTGGCGATCACTCATTAAACAACAATTAAGCTTAATATAGCAATCCTGTAATTAGAGTTTTTGGACTAATAAAACTAACTGGTTGAAAGATTGAGTGATCGTCATTGACTGTTCGGAAATTCGTTCGGCGATCGCTGCTACTTCCTGGACTGAATCTTTGGCAAAGGTGGAACTCTGGATTTGAGTTTCTATTGACTGAGCCATATTTTCAATTAGGTTACTTAGCTTGTTATTGAGAGAAACAACTCGCTCTAGTTTTTGGCGCACTGTTTGAAATTCGCCCACGCCACTAATTAATTGTTGAGTTCCTGTATCGAGAGTGACTGTTTTCTCTCTTACTTCTGATTTGATATTGGCGAATAAGGGGTCAACTTGGGCTGATGCTTCAAATAGCTGCTGCATTAGAGTAAAAATTGCATCAGACAAATCGATAATCGCGTTTTGATTGTCTCCGTTAATCTGGCTACGATTTACCGCTCTAGTAATACTCATTGATTGCTGTACAATTTGCTTACTCAAATCTTTGATGGCGTTAATTGTTTCAGCAAGTTTTTGGCAAGAATCATTTACATTATCAAATCCTAGAGCCATACTTTGAACGGTACGTTGCATATTAGCGGTACTGTTGATCGCACGATCTAAACTTTCTTGAGTACTTTGGACTGCTAAATCATTTTGTTGCTCTTGAAATTTAATTTGTTGCACATTTAAAGCTACCGAACTAAAAGAATCAGCAACTTCTTGAATCTGATGTAAAACTTTAATTGTCATCTCAGATTGACTCATTGCTTCTTGAGAAAGAGTCTGATAAGCATTGCCATTTTCAGCCAGAATCTCCACTACTTGCTGTTTGAGAATTTCTGATTGCTCCTGCTGCTGATGAGATACTTGATTACTAGTCGTCGTAGATTCTTGAAGCTGTTCGAGTAGTTTGGCATTATCTAAAGCAAAGCCAACTTGTGTCGCAATTTGAGCCATCCAGCGGATTTCGGCTTGTTGCCAAGAGCGAGTGGCAGAACATTGATGGGCTACTAATAAACCAAACAGCTTACCTTCGTTAATTACAGGAGTAACCAGATTGGCTTTAACTTCTAATTTTTCGAGTTGCTCGATGTAACAAGAACTCATTCCTGCTTCGCGAATATTATTCCAGGCGCGAACTCGACCATTAAGATATTTTTCGCGATAAGTTGGATCGAAACAAGGATCGTTAATCTGTTTATTTAAAGCTCGCGTCCAGCCAGGAGCGACTGATTCTGCTAGTACTGTCCCATAGCGTAACTCCTGATTCAGACTATACACCACTACGCGATCGCACTCTAAAATTCTTCTTACTTCTCTAACACTAGTTTTGAGAATGTCTTCGGTGTTGAGAGTCTGGCGAATGTGTTGAATTGCATCAGTAAAATATTCTGTCCATTTACTTTCGTCTGCTACTTGCTGACGGAGTTGTTTGGCATCAGCTAAGAGTTTAGCGTTATCTAGGGCAAACCCGACTTGAGTCGCAATTTGAGTAACCCAGCGAATTTCGGGTTGTTGCCAAGAGCGAGTGTGACTACACTGATGAGCTACAAGTAAGCCAAATAGCTTGCCTTCATTGATTATCGGGGTAACTAGATTGGCTTTGACTTCTAATTTTTCGAGTTGCTCGATATAGCAGGGACTCATCCCCGCTTCGCGAATATTCTTCCAGGCGCGAACTCGACCATTGAGATATTTTTCGCGATAAGTTGGAGCGAAACAAGGATCGTTAATCTGCTGATTTAAAGCTCGCGTCCAGCCAGGAGCGACTGATTCGGCAATGACTGTACCATAGCGTAACTCTTGATTCAGACTATACACTACCACGCGATCGCATTCTAAAACCCTGCGTACTTCTTCAACGCTGATTTCAAGGATATCTTCTCTGTGCAGAGATTC
>DAXETX010000047.1:0-9839 GCA_051155735.1 Xenococcaceae cyanobacterium | reverse complement strand
ATTAATTGAGAGATTAATGGAGCATCGTTAGTGTTCAAAGATAAAAGACTGAAACGTATATCCTGCAATCATTTCAAGCTTAGGTTGCGTCTGGTGACACGAACCCTAGTTTTTCGCCTATTAAGAGCTAATCTCTCGAATTCAAAACAAAAAGCTATAATTGCGAACTCATGATGATTTGCTTGGGCTATGATGTTGTTTGTTTACCAGCAACACAAGTTAATTAAACTTGTCGTTAGCTGAACAGTATCAAAAGTTTGGATATTTTCAGAGAAATTTCATGGCTAAAATAAGTTTAGATGCTTTGATTTCAAGAGAAGATTTTGAAGTAGAAGATAATAGCAGTCCAGGTAAGAAAAAAGAAACAATTTCTATTGAAGATATTAAGGCTGATTCGTTTTTCTTCTTAAATGTTAGAAAACCTGATTTTCAAAGGGAAACGAATGAATGGGACAGTAAGAAAATATGCGAACTCATAAAAAGTTTTGTTGAAGGTGATTTAATACCAGCCATTATTTTGTGGCGAAGTACAAGTGGCTACTTATTTCTAATAGATGGTAGTCACAGATTGAGTAGCTTATCTGCTTGGGTAAATGACGACTACGGAGACGGTCATATTTCAAAAAACTTTTATGATGGAATGATTCCTGATGAACAAATAGCAATTGCCGATAAAACAAGAAAGCTAGTCAATAAAACAGTTGGCTCATATAGTGATTTTAAGTTAGCTCTTACCCATCCTGACAAGGTTAAACCAGAAATTGTTCAATATGCTAAAAATTTAGCAGCATTAGCAATTCAACTTCAATGGGTGGAAGGAGATGCCAGTAAAGCAGAAAGTTCGTATTTTAAAATCAATCAACAACACGCACCAATTGATAAAACTGAGCTAAAACTTCTTGAATCTAGAAGAAAGCCTAATAGTATTGCAGCGCGTGCAATCATTAGAAAGGGTAAGGGTCATAAATATTGGTCTTCTTTTTCAGATGAAATACAGATTCAAATACAAGAAATCGCTGAAGAAATAAATCGAATACTTTTTGAACCTAAATTACAAACTCCAATAAAAACCTTAGATGTTCCATTGGCTGGAAAACTTTATTCTAATCAGACTTTATCCCTAGTTTTTGATTTTGTAAACATAGTCAATAATATAGATTTCAATAATAAGGAAGTTGAGGATGATACAACAGGGGAGAAAACTAGAGGTTTTTTACACAAAACCAGAAAAGTTGCATATTTGATAAATAGTAACGATCCTTCATCACTAGGATTACACCCGATAGTATATTTTTATTCAAACAACGGAAGATATAGAACTGTTTCTTTTCTTGCTGTCGTAGATTTTATCATCGAGCTAAAACACAATAAAAAGTTAAATGACTTTGTTGAAGTTAGAGAAAGATTTGAAAAGATTATCATCGAAAATGATGACTGGATTAAGAAAATTTATGAAAAGCATAGAAATAATCAAAAAAGCTATAAAAAGATATCCAAGCTTTTTTGGGAAATCATTAACAATTTGAAGATGGGCAAAACAATAGATGACACAATTAAAGCAATTATATCTACTAATGATTTTAATTACTTAACAATTAATACAATTAATCAAAATACAAATAGTTCAAAAAAAGATTTCAATACAAATAGTAAAAGCGAGATTTATATAAAAGATACACTACCTAATGCACCTCGTTGCAAAATTTGTAACGGTTTTATTCATAAAAACTCAATTTCTATCGATCACAAACAACGTAGACAAGATGGTGGATTGGCAAATATAGATAACGGACAACTTACTCATCCATACTGCAATACTGGCTATAAAAATTAACTATAATCAAAACCCAACTCACAAAAAATAAACATGACTAATTCAACTAATCTAGATGAAACTCGAATTAAAACTTTATTTAAAGAAGCACTTATTGAAGTAATAGAAGAAAACCAAGAGTTAGTAAGCTCTATTTTGATAGACGCTTTAGAAGATATAGGACTATCTCGTGCAATTGAAGAAGGAGATAAAAGTCAAACTGTCAGCCGAGATGAAATATTTAAAGTGTTGAGTGGAGAATAGTGAAAACAGAATTTAAAGATAGTTTTCTCAAAGATATTCGCTCGATCAAAGATAAAAAATTACTCTTGCGCCTCGAACAATTTATTGTTGCAGTGGAAAGCGTAGATGATTTGAGTCAAATACCTAATCTGAAAAAACTTAAAGGACAAAAGAATAAACTTTCTTACCGTTCTAGAATTGGTAATTATCGTGTGGGATTAATTATTAAACAAGATATCGTAGTTTTTGTTCGTTTTCTCAACCGCAAAGAAATTTATCGTTATTTTCCATAATGTGATTACGAAGTAGCAGAATAGAGCGATCGCCTTTTCAATTTGGTTTTTGAATTTGCCCAGCAGAGGGGATGAAATTCAGGTGAAATGGCAATGACTTTGATAGAATTAACTTCGTAGTTGAGGTGTCAGGCGCGATGCGAATTCTACTGGTAGAAGATGAAGAAGATTTGGCACTGGCAATTAAACAAGTCCTGATCGGCGAGAAATATGTAGTGGATTGGGTAGCAGATGGTATTCAAGCCTGGGACTGTTTGGAATATCAGTGGACGGATTACACCATAGCGATTATCGATTGGCTACTTCCCGAATTATCGGGGCTGGAGCTATGCCAGCGACTTAGAGCGCACCAGAACCCCTTACCCGTGCTGATGCTCACTGCCTTGGGTCAGCCCGAAAACCGCGTGACAGGTTTAGATGCTGGCGCGGATGATTACTTAGTCAAACCGTTTGTCATGGAAGAATTACTGGCGCGGTTGAGAGCTTTGCAAAGGCGATCGCCCCAATTCCAGCCACAAACTCTAACCGTCGGCGATTTTTCTCTAGATTATGCTAATAATGCCCTATGTGTTCGAGTAGATTCACAATCTCAAATGATTCCTCTAACTAATAAAGAATTTCAAATCCTGGCATATCTGATGCAAAACCCCAACCGCATCATTCCAGGTAGCAAAATTCGGCAGCAACTTTGGGAGTTGGAAGAAGAACCCATCAGTAATGTAGTGGCAGCACAGATGCGATTGCTGCGTCGTAAGCTAGCCAGCTATGGCTGCGACTGTCCCATTGAAACAGTTCCCAGTCAGGGTTATCGCTTTAATTCATGCCGATGAACGGTCATCACTTATTTCGCCGTAGCCGTATCCGTTTGGCACTCTGGTATGCCTTCGTGATGGGAGCGATTTTGAGTCTGTCTGGGTTGGGAATGTATCGGGCAATGGTTCGGATTAAATGGGCATCTCTAGAACGGGAAATCGAGTCGATCGCGGGAACGCTTCACGATAGCTTAGAACCCATGTTACCCGCCTCAGAAGCTCCTACGACAGTTTTACAGCAAATTTTTCCTGACTTGTGTTTGGCTGGGCAATTTTGTAACCCCGAACCCACCCTAATTCCACGGCATACCATCGGCATTGGCGATCGCAACCTGTACTATCTTCGTCTGTTCGACCATCGCGGTGAACTGCTGGCTTTTTCTCCCAATCAACCCCCACAACTGCCCCAAACTTTTAAGCCCGCACAGTGGCAAACATTTAAAAGTGCCAAGGGCATTCGCTATCATCAGTTCACCATTACCCTCCACAGTGCTAACACTCCGCATCTTGCCGAGGGAGGTAGTTCTCATCCATCCTGGGGCTATCTGCAAATTGGACGCACCTTAGAACCCTATGATTCGGAGGTCAGACAAATACAATTGATTCTAGCGGTAGGATTGCCTATTGCTCTGGGCTTAGTTGCCCTCTCTAGTTGGTATCTTGCGGGGTTAGCGATGCAGCCGATTTACCAATCCTATCAACAACAGCAACAGTTTACTGCCAATGCTGCCCACGAACTGCGATCTCCCCTAGCTAGTCTTCTGGCGACAGTGGAGGCAATCTTACGGCTGCCACCAGAACATCAACAGGATGTCCCCTCGATGCTTCAGAGGGTCGAGCGACAGGGACGACGCTTGAGCGGGTTAATTGCCGACTTACTCTTACTCGTCAGCTTGGAGCAGAATTCTTCTCCTAAACCATTTCAGCCCTGCTGCTTGAACGATCTAATTGCCGATCTAACCGAGGAATTATCCGAACTGGCAACAGCCTCAAATATTCATCTGTCGAGTCGAGTTCCTAATTGCGAGATTTATGTTTTAGGCAATGAATCACAGCTTTATCGTTTAGTCTCTAATTTGATTGCCAATGCCATTCAGTACACCTCTACTGGAGGTTCGGTGCAAGTCAGTCTCTCCCAAAGCGATAAGCCTAACGGCATGGCTTCGCTACGCACTGCGGTCATGGCAATCGAGGATACGGGGATGGGGATTTCACCGACCGAACAAAGCCGAATTTTTGATCGCTTCTATCGCGTAAATAGCGATCGCTCCCGCCAAACTGGTGGCACGGGATTGGGACTGGCAATTGCCAGGGCGATCGCCCATCGTCATCAAGGTCATTTAAAAGTTAACAGCGAACTAGGTAGGGGCAGTGTTTTCACCATCTGTCTTCCCTGTATTCATCGACCGTCACTTGTTTGAGTACGGGGCAAAATTTAGAGTGAGTATGCGATCGAAGGACGTTATTGCCCCATCATTTACTTAACTTCAAAAGAAAACTCTTGTTGAGCTTGATACTGAGGATCTTTAACACTGGCAACTACGTTCCAAGTCCCCTGCATTCCAAAATATGTGGTAGCTTTAAAACGCCCTGGTTCTTCTGCTGGAGTAACTTCTACCTTACCCATCATGTCTTCCATACGGCGTTGTTCAAAAACGGGGTATTTTGGGTAACAGTTTGCCGCACAAATTCAGCCAAGTTTCAGCCAGGCTTGTAAAATAAGGGTATTAAATAAAAACCTATTTTTCAAGCTCGTTGGAAAAGCTCAAATCCTAACATTTCTAGCCAATGAGGATGCTTTTGATCTCTCATCAATTCCGTAGGACTTTTGCCCACTCGTTCTGGAACTCGACTTGCCATAAATGTGCGATGATTCAGAAAAAACCTGAGAAGGTCGAGATAATCAGAATTGAGGTGTTTTCTCAAGAAAAAGTAGTTTCTTAAGCGAGAATTGAGCGAGAGGGATGCTGGGGTTTCCCCCGCATATCCAATCGAAGCTTTAAGGTTTTCAACCAAAGAACTAGCTCTGGGGGTTGATTTCATCGCCGATTCTACCGCTTCAGTGACGGGGAGAAATTTCGCCTTTAGTTGTTTGTAGAGTTGATTCCATCTCTGCCAATAGACATCTTTTGAAAGAGACTTCTTCATTAATAAACAGACCTGTCGTACCTTAGACAGAGAAATCTGAAACTTGTGGGCAATATTTGCCAATTTATGGTCTAAAACTTGAGCAAAGGCTAATAAATTCTCTTTTTGATTCGATAAAGCCACTCTCATTGCTCTAATCCCTTTGTGAGCCTGGTCTTCTCTGACTTGGAGTTCTTCAATAATGAAATTCATTAATTCCATTCTTTCCGACCATTCTGCCCCTGCCAAGGCTAAAATGTCATTCCTAAGCCAAAAGAGCAGTATTTTGATGTCGCTGGCTAATTTTTGCAGTATTGCTTCCTTGTTACGAGCTTTACTTAACTTAGCTGATAATTTATTTCCCTCTCCTTTTAATTTAGCTGATGGGCAGGTAATATAAGACTTCTTCTTCTTTTTTTTCTTTCTCAAAAGCGTTATCTAAAGCTTGTTGTGCAATGGCTTTTTGTTGGGAGACAAACTTGCGACTGACTTGTTCTTTCTGGGCTATTTGGGTGATGGGTTCTTGTTGAGAAAGAACTTTAACGGCTATTTCTTGACGATGACGAGGTGGAAGACAAGAGGCTACAGAAGAAGAATTCACTCAGTTTACTCACACATTGGGCTAAATTTGACCTGATTTATTCAGTATCTCTCATCTTCTTGTTCTTGAGCAATAGTCTCAAACATTTGTTCTATGTGAATTGGTTGATTTTTCCCAAAAGTGTAACCCTGTTTTGAACTACGCCCATTTTTATACTGCTTGTCTGTCGGCAAAATTAGTTAAATCCAATCCCACAACTGGAGTAAAAGCCCCACGAGACAAGAGAGAAGTGGGGGACACTCTTAATTTTTTGAGTCAGGGAGAGTTACAGCAGTTAATCGGTAGTGTTCTACCAAAGCAGAAAATTGGCAGCAAGCAACAGGAGCAGATTCAGGTTTCACGCGATCGCGCTTGGCTGGGTAAGAGGGAAAGGGAAAAAGATAAATTCCAAAAGATACAGTTTTTATTCCAAATAAGAAAAATCTGTTTCTTGGAAAGTTCTTTGAGTTTTTGGACTATCCAAATCTTCTGCTAATAAATCCAAACCATCGATCGCTTGCCGAGGATTGTCTATCTGTAGCTGCTGGTAGCATTTAGCCCTATAATGGGGGTCTTTTTGAAATAGTTCTATAGTTTCAAAAAGAGATGTTTCTATACTTTGATTTAATCGATAAGCAGCATTAGCTTTTTCAATAGCTAATGCTGGAAATTCCCCCTGTAATCTAAGTATGCACAGGTCGATTAAATCTCTGAAAAACTTGCTTCGGTCTAAGCCTCTATCGTAATTTGCCAGTAATTTAGCTGCAATCAAATCTATTCTATTCAGACAGGGAATATTGAATCTAGTTATTCGATTGACGGGATCGAGATCGAGAGTTTCTTCTACCACAAACTCTAGCTTAAAATTTGTATCATTCACGCGAACGGGCAAGCGGATGGCATAACGGTCTATTCTGGGAGAATCGAAAGAAACAGAATTGCTGTCGGTAAAGAGTAATGATGCATTTCTAGCTATGCGCTGACGCAGAAGATAAAATCCTTCATTCTTACATAAGAAATCCAAATCCTGAGAATAGCGGAACTGAACAAGACTCGCGCCTTCGTCCTGCGAACCTTGAGAAAGCATTGCCATGTTGTAATAAAGATTTACCAGCGCACCACCGCTTAGGTAGACTTCGCACTCATCGAGTAATTTGAGATCGAGACTGCTAAATATGATGTCTATTAAATTTCTAATCGCTGATTTGTTCATTGAAGCACTGGCTATATTTACCAGAGGTAATCCTCGATATCTGTCGATCAAAGATTGAATAAAAATTATTTCAGAGCCATCGGGTTCGCCAAGTAAACCTTTATATTGCCAGCGTTCTTCATAGATAGATAGCTTTTCTCTGTCTGATAAATCGTAAGGGTTGGCAATATTCCAGCACAGAGATTCTAATAGAGGTAGTTGAGGAATGGTTTTCATTTTTTTTAACCGATATAGCAATTAGCTTTATCCCTACGATGTTATTATAGTATTGATTGATTAATTCAAGCAACCGTTTTACTTTACAAAAAAATTGAACGATAGAATAACTTTAGGCAAACTAATTAGGCAATCTCGTAAAGAAAATTGAATGCGAAGAATTCTTGAAAATGTAATAGAAAACTGCTCATTACTACGCAATTTGATACTTTGATAAATAGCATTGGCAAAACTCAGGCTCAGGTAGCAGAAGAATTAAATATTAGACCTCAAGCAGTTAGCAACCAGGGCTATTTCATTCTAAATGGTAGAATAACTGTGTCTGGGCAGTTGTATAGTATGACACCCGTTATTAAAACTATATTTATTTGTTTCTCAGTAGCAAGAGTGTCTGTTCGTAAATATCTATTAACTCTTGCTTTTGTTCTGGGGAAAGCTCTAACACAATCTCATCAGAAATAGTAACCTGTTTTCTAAGTTTTTCATACTTTTTCTGGGCTGAAGAATCTGGTTTTAGTCGGTCAATTTCCTGTTTGAGAATAGCTTTTGACCAATTATTTTTGATAGCCTTCTCGGTCAAACTTTTTTGTAATTTAGTATCTTTAATTTTGTGTAGCATTCTGGCTAAGGTGCAGTCTAATCCTTTGTGGCGAATAGCTTCTTTGAGGTGTTGAGAAATAAATACTAATGGTAAAGAAGTTTGATAAAAGGTATTTATATTATCTTCTTGCCAAGTATAGAAAAAATCTAAGATATCTTTTTGTAGGGGATCTAGATAATCAATCGTACTTAGAATATCTTGACGTTCGCGAGGAGATTTGAGCTTGAGTTCATCGTAGATTCGAGCAAATTGTTTGTTAGTCAGTAATTTTCGCCTAATCGATCCCAATATTTGTTTGACTCTATATTTATAGGCAAGTTCTTGAGAGCCGTTAGCTTTTTGAATCTCTTGATCGCTTAAATCTATATGGATATTTTGTCTCAATTCTTTGAGTATAGCCTCCGCATCATCTAGCTGATTTAGTTTTTCTGAATGTCTATGATGGATTAGCGACCTATGGTTGGCATTTTGGTCTTGGGGGCGTTCTACAGGAACGGCTTTGAGTTTACGCCACTCTTTATAACCTTCTGTGACCAATAAATGTGCTGCCCTGGTACTTAATTCACCATCTTCTAATTCAAAACCGTCTTTAGTTTCAATGACGATCAGATTTTCCATCTGACCGTTTTCTAATAAGCTATTGGCTCTTTTTCTAATTTGAGTGGGGGTGAAGGTTTTACGACACTGATCGCTGTAGAGTATATCGTCTAGGTCTAGCTCGATGACTTTGCCTGCTGTTTCCAGATTAGAACGTAATTGTTCTAGTATTAACTTTCTGTCAGATTCTGAAGTAGAATCGTTGCTAGAAAATAATTGAGCTTCCAGTTCGGCTATTTTCTGACGTAAAATCTGGTTCTGTTCTTTAAGATTCTCAGTTTGTCCGACAACATTTAAAGTTTCTTGCATTCTCTCGCGAACATTTTTCTTAGCTTTCATTAAAGATGTCCTCTACTATTTCTTTGAAAACTTCAATATAGCTGTCTCTTGGTCGATGAGCAGCAATAGGAATTTGCCAGCTATTAGAGTTACATATCCAACCATTGTGGGGGATGTCGGGATACATCTTGATCCCTTGGGTTTTCAAAGATTTTTTTGCCCCCTTAATAATTTGTTCGTGAACCGATCTTGTTTGCTCTTTTTCATTGGGAACTACTCCTAAAATACGTGGAGCAGGATTTAGCTCTAATTCTCGGACACTTTTGGCAATTTTGACAATAGTTTCCGAGATAGTTGCTGTTTTTGCCCCGACTCTAGTGGGAATGAGTATATCTGTGGCTGCTACGATAGAATTATCAACTAGAGCATCGCTTCCTCCTCTGTTATCAAAAATTATCAGATCGTAAGGTAAAGGATATTCGAGCAACCGACGTTTCAGCAGATTTTCTTTGCGCCTTTTGTTGGTTAAAATTTCCGAACTGAGATATTCGCTGCCAGGAACTAGAGCGACTTTATAATCGCTTTCAAAGAGACTAACTAAATTCCAATCACCATTGAAATCATCTTCAAAGATTTGTAAAATACTTTGGCTTTTGGGAACTTTATCAACTCCTGTAAAGTTGTTGATGCTCAAATTGTTATCTAAATCTAGTATGGCTACTGATTTTCCTTTTTGATAAGCAACGTAGGCAATGTTAATGGTGATGGTAGTCTTGCCTACTCCTCCTCCGTCTGCGATGATAGCTAACCTTTTATTTTCCACTTGTAGCGTTGGGGATAAATTACACTACTATGTATAGCAGAAAAATATCAATTTGGATCTTTTTATATAATTTCGATCTATCCAGATAGATCGGCTCAGATATTTAATTGCGCCTAAAGATACGGTTCTGTTGGAAAAACTTTCAATGGATAGAAAGACTCTGTAGATAACTGATTTTTCAGACAGCAATCCCGAAAAGAGAATAAACAAAGTCTCTTTGCTTTAAAATATCTCCTTTGGCT
>DAXETX010000046.1:0-4469 GCA_051155735.1 Xenococcaceae cyanobacterium | reverse complement strand
ATCGTTAGAGGAATGTTAATTTCGACCTTAAGATTGTCGATGGCAGTAATTAATTTTTCGACTTTTTCATCTAGGGTATCACCACCTAAATGTAAGTAATCAGCAATTTCCGCATAACGCTCTTTAGCGTGAGGATATTCATATTGGGGAAAAATCGCCTGTTTAAAGGGTGCATCGGTAGAATTGTAGCGAATGACATGGGTAATCATCAGTGCATTGGCTAAACCGTGGGGAACATGGAAAGTTGAGCCTAATTTGTGTGCCATAGAGTGACAAATACCTAAGAACGAGTTAGCAAATGCCATGCCAGCAATGGTAGCAGCATAATGGACTTTTTCTCTGGCTTCGGGGTCTTTTGCTCCCAGTCGATAAGCGCGAGGTAAGTATTTCAGAAGCAGCGCGATTGCTTCTAGGGCTAATCCATTGGTAAATTCGGTTGCGAGTACCGAGACGTAGGCTTCTAAAGCGTGAGTCAAAGCATCGATCCCACCAAATGCGGTGAGAGATTTCGGCATATTGAGGACTAATTCAGGATCGACAATCGCCATATTAGGAGTTAAGGCATAGTCTGCTAGGGGATATTTAATTCCCGTGCGATCATCGGTAACGACGGCGAAGGGGGTAACTTCCGAACCAGTACCAGAAGTGGTAGGAATGGCAACTAATTCCGCTTTTTTCCCTAAAGGTGGCAAATCATAAACCCGTTTGCGGATATCCATAAACCGCATGGCGATGCCTTCAAATTCGATTTCGGGGTGTTCGTACATCAACCAAATGACTTTGGCTGCATCCATGGGCGAACCGCCACCAAAAGCAATAATGATATCAGGCTGAAAAGTATTAACTCTGGCTAAGCCCATTTCAATTGTCGAAAGGTTGGGATCGGGTTGAACATCGTAGAATATTTGATGTTCGATGTTCATCTCCTCTAAGACATCAGTTACTTCCTTGATCATGCCCATGTCAAACAAAGGCTTGTCGGTAATGATAAATGCCCGTTTTTTGCCCATTAAATCTCTCAAAGCCACAGGCAAACAACCGTATTTAAAATAGATTTTGGGGGGTACGCGAAACCAAAGCATATTTTCCCGTCGTTCCGATACGGTTTTAATGTTGAGTAGATGGTGAACCGTCACATTTTCACTGACAGAGTTACCGCCCCAAGTACCGCAACCCAAAGTTAGAGAGGGGTCTAGCTTAAAGTTATACAAGTCGCCAATTGCCCCTTGAGAAGAAGGAGTGTTAATCAGTACCCTACCTGTAGAGACGTGGGAATCAAAATAGTCAATGCGATCGCTGTTACCAGGAGCAGTATAGAGTACAGAAGTATGCCCGCGTCCGCCCAATAAAATCAGTGCTTCGGCTTTAGCTGTTGCTGCTTTAAAATCAGCTACTCGATACATCGCCAAGACGGGAGATAGTTTTTCGATGGAAAATGGTTCACTAATGCCCACATCGTCAATCTCTCCAATTAAAACTTTGCTACCTTCAGGAATGCTAATTCCTGCTAATTCAGCAATTTGAATGACTGATTGACCGACAATTGCTGCATTAATATGCCCGTCTTTAACTAAGACATTACTGACTTTAGTCTGTTCTTCGGGAGTCAAAAAATAAGCTCCTCTCAGGGCAAATTCTTGCTTAACTTGTTCATAAACTTGATCAACCACAATTACTGACTGTTCCGAAGCGCAAATCATGCCATTATCAAAGGTTTTACTCAATAAAATTGAGCTTACAGATAATCTAATCTCCGCAGTTTCATCAATGACAGCAGGAGTATTCCCAGCACCGACACCTAAAGATGGTTTACCCGAAGAGTAGGCTGCTTTTACCATTCCAGGACCTCCAGTAGCCAAGATTAGATTGATACTAGGATGTTGCATTAAAGCTTGGGAAAGTTCTACTGATGGGACATCAATCCAACCAATAATATCTGCTGGCGCACCCGCAGCTACTGCTGCATCTAAAACTGTTTTTGCTGCTGCAATGGTACATTCTTTGGCTCTAGGATGAGGCGAAAAGATAATTGCGTTACGGGTTTTTAGGGCGATCAAAGCTTTAAAAATAGCGGTAGAAGTTGGATTAGTAGTAGGAACAATTCCTGCTAAAATTCCTACTGGTTCGGCGATTTTTTGAATGCCATAGTGAGAGTCTGATTCAATTACGCCACAGGTAGGTTCTTGTTTGTATTTGTTGTAGATAAATTCGGAAGCAAAATGATTTTTAATGACTTTATCTTCTACGATCCCCATTCCTGTTTCGATAACTGCTAACTTAGCTAAGGGAATTCTGCGGTCATTAGCAGCTAAGGCAGCTTGTTTAAAAATTTTATCAACCTGTTGTTGGGTAAAACTAGCATATTGAGTTTGAGCAGCTTTTACTTTTTGAATCAGGCTATTTAGTTCTTCGATGTTGGTGACTTTCATTATGTTTGGTTGTGATGGTTAACTGATTGCTGAAATGCCGTATTCTTGAAAAATCTTTTTAGCTTTAGCGACTAATTCGGGAGATGCGGGAGGTGTATCTTTGAGGAGATATTCATAACCTAATTGCTCCCATTTATATTCTCCCATTTTATGAAAAGGCAAAATTTCGACGCGTTCGACGTTGTTTAATCCTGACACAAATTTCGCTAAACCTCTAATATTATGAGGCGGATCGCTAAGGTTGGGAACTAAAACAAATCTAATCCAAACTGGTTTGTTAATCTCACTTAAATAACGGGCAAAATCTAGGGTTGGTTGGAGAGAAACACCAGTAAGGTTATGATAAATTTCGGGATCGAAAGATTTAATATCTAGTAATACCAAATCTACATAATTTAAAAGAGGTTTTGCGGTAGCTAATTTTACATAACCTGAAGTATCTAAAACTGTATGAATTCCTAATTCCTGACAACTGCAAAAAATCTCACTGACAAACTCTGGTTGCATCAAAGGTTCGCCACCACTTACAGTTACTCCTCCTCCAGAAAATTTGATATAAGAATGATATTTTTTAATATCTGTAATTAATTCGGTAACGGTGACTTCTTTGCCCTCACCAAGATAGCGACAGTCAGGATTATGACAATAAAGGCATCTTAAAGGGCAACCTTGAGTAAAAATAACATAACGAATTCCAGGACCATCAACTGTACCGCAAGTTTCAATGGAATGAATTCTGCCCTTAGTTTGAGACGGTGAATTTTTAATAATCATAAGATAAAGTAAGGGCGATCGCTACAAACATATTATAGTAAAACAGCACTATTTCTAGTTAGAAAACTTTCGATTTTTTGCGATTGTTACAAATTATCTTAATTATAAAAAAATATCGAGATGCTTGACTTATTTTTAAGATTTTTTTGGGATCTTAATTTGATAGATAAAAATTAATTTTGCTGAAGTTCGAGTCGATGCCTTTATTGTAAGATAAGCACTCTCTAAACAATGGTTAAAAACTTAAATAATTATGTTATTTTTTGCTAAATGAGATTGACGTAGCGAAATATATAATTATCATAACAATAGTAGTGGTTGCTGAAAGCGATCGGCAATACTTTATGAATCATTTTTTAACTTACAAAGTCATTCAGATTAAACCAAAATAATTAAAATCAGATGTCTAAAACCAAAGTCGATCCCTATCTTCAATTATTAGAAATTCCCCCAGGACACCTTAATATTATGGGTTACGTTAATGCTTCAGAAGTTAATGGACCTGGTAGTCGTGCTGTAGTTTGGTTACAGGGATGTCAAAGGGAATGTGATGGCTGTTTTAATCCTGATTCTTGGTCATTTGAAATTAATCAGTTAATTTCTGTCGAACATCTAGTAGCAAAAATCTTAAATAATCCTAAAAATACAGGGGTAACTTTTTCTGGTGGCGAGCCTTTTTGGCAAGCTCCAGCCTTAACTGAAGTAGCGAAACAAGTTAAAGCAGCAGGGCTTAATGTCATGTCTTTTACTGGTTTTACATTAGCCAGACTACAGTCAGAATATGCTCCCGCAGCCAGTCAAGAATTGTTAGCCCAACTTGATATTCTAATTGATGGTGCTTTTGTCAAATCTCTGGCAATTAACGATCCTAATTCTTTAGTATCTTCGAGTAACCAAAGAGTTCATGTCTTTAATCCTGACTTACAAGAGCGACTCGATTGGGCAAGCGATCAAATAGAAATTCACATTCTGCAAGATGGTAGCAGAATTATTACAGGGTTTCGGGGGACTTTAGATAGCGAGTAGTTGTTGGTTATAATTGAGTAAGCGATCGCAAAATTATTACTGCCTCTACTCTATAGGTATAGTAGTTTAATTAATCAAAGTCAAAGCAGTTTGTTTGGTCTTTGGGACATCAATCATCTGCTTCAATTCATCACTATCGTGTCTTCCCTCAAAAGCTTCTAGTGAGGCTCTTTTGATTGCTGCTTCAAATGCTTCATCTATAGTTTCAATTAGTTCCTCTTTGCTAGCATAGTAACCGCC
>DAXETX010000045.1:0-8159 GCA_051155735.1 Xenococcaceae cyanobacterium | reverse complement strand
AAACCCTGGTTGATATTGTTAAGTACCATTTCTCCAGGAATTATAATGACAAAGACTACCTTGGCAGTTAAGGCTTTTATCGCCACGTATGACTGTGAGCCTCTGGCATATCAAAATTTGGACAACGCTATAGAAACCATTTGTAGCAGCGAGCAATTTAGAGACTTGTTGCTTGCTTTTATTTACAGTCCAGCTTTTTCTGAGGAACTAAACAAAGAGTTTGCAGCAGCAGAAGCGGTTGAAGGTTTATCAGCTTGTCGCCGACTTCAGAGTTGTCTTAATCTTTCACTGAGTAGTTTTTTTGGCTTGCTAGCCCAATTGCTCTCGGCTTTTGACGAAGCTGTCGGCGATGAGTGGTCGAGATTTGCTAACCGCATCTATCAGTCTGAGATCAAAGGACAGAAGTTACTCAACTGTCTGTTGCAGAGTCAAGATCAAGAGTTTTATCAAGACCTAGCGGAGCGGTTAGTTAAAGTAAATCCTCATGGAATCTATCCGACATCTAGCTATCGTCAAAGTCGAGGATTTGTCGAAAGTACGAAAGATGACCAAACAATCGAAGCAGTGATGCGTTCTAGTACTTTTACTGCGATTAAACTCATCGATCACTCTCTAGACCCTGAGCAATTAACCTTAAGAGATGTCTATATTCCTTTTGGTCGTTGTGTTTGTCTAATAGATCAGAATGTAGAGCGTTATTATAGTGAGCAAATCGAACATTACTTTGACTATCACCAGATTCATCTAGAAAAACTCATCTATCGAGCTATGGAAGTAGATAAAGGGATCTATACTGTAGAAAAAATGCTCGGTGACTTTAAGCGTCTTGGTGTTTCTCGCAATGAACCTGTATTGATTTTTGGTGGTGGTGTACTTGCGGATACTGGCGGACTCGCCTGCGCTTTGTATCATCGCAATACTCCTTATATCATGCTTTCTACCTCTATTGTGGCAGGTATCGATGCTGGTCCTTCACCGCGGACTTGTTGTGACGGTTTTGGCTACAAAAATCTTTTTGGAGCATATCATCCTCCAGTCCTTTCGATTACGGATCGCTTTTTCTTTAAGACGCTACGAGAGGGATGGTTGCGCCATGGCATCATTGAAATTATCAAAATGGCTGTAGTTAAAGATGCAGAATTGTTCGGTTATTTAGAAGCAGCAGGAGACCGACTGATTACGACTCGTTTTGGCACAATGAATTGTCAGCCTAATGATGAGATTGATGTTTTGTCCCAAAAAATTCTTGGTGCTGCTTTACGGAGCTATGTCGCAGCCGAATACGATAATTTGTATGAGACTCATCAGTGTCGTCCTCATGCTTACGGACATACTTGGTCGCCAGGCTTTGAAATTGAAGCAGGCTTATTACACGGTCATGCGGTTGCGATTGGTATGGGCTTTGGTGCTTATCTGAGTTATCGTCTGGACTGGATTAATCAAGTAGATTTTCACCGAATTCTAAGGCTAATTAGTTCTTTTGGTTTAAGTCTCTGGCACGATATTCTACTCAAGAAAGAAACTTTGTGGGCATCACAAGTCAAAATTTATCAAAAACGCGGTGGTAATTTAGTCGCACCCCTACCCAAAGCGGAAATCGGCAAATGTGCTTATCTCAACTCACTAACTCGTGAGGAACTTAATGAGGCGATTGCCGAATATCAAAAAGTCTGTGCCGACTATCCTAGAAAAGGCTTAGGGATCGAACCACTTTGCAGTGATGTCGGGTTAGAAGACCCTTCAACTGTCGGTCAAGTTCCACCTGAATCTTTAACACAACAAGAATTATCAGCCGTATAGCAAAGTAATCTTTTGAGATCATGGCACAGGAAATATCTGATTTTGTCATCCCGCTGTATCGCATCCGCTGGAATACGCGAGCCGTGTTAGAGGGCATTAGCACTCATTATCAGCCTCGCTCGATTCACATCATTGCGCCAGCACCAGAAGTGCGATCGCTGCAAAAGCTAGCTTTGGAGTGGCAAATTGCCCCCCTTGATACTCATGAAGAAGAAACTTTCTTTCACCAGAGTGGTTTTACGAAGGAACAAATTTGTACTGAGCTAGATTTAGGGCAATCTCTCTATACTCCAGGCTGGTTTTATCAGCAGCTATTAAAACTCGGTGCATACGAAGCGATCGCTAACCTGAGTGAATGGTATCTGGTTTGGGATAGCGATCTGCTTCCTGTTGCTACCTGGCAATTGATCCAAGAAGCACCAACTCTTAAACGCACCTTTGCACTGATTCAACATAATCAATGGGGTAATGCTAGCATTGTCGCCAAATGGGAGCGATGGATTAGCTCAGTGCTTGGGGTCGAACCGCTAACGGATCACGAAGGAACTTTTGTCCCTCATCATATGTGGTTTAAGCAAGAGCATCTCAAAACCTTCGCTCAGCAAGTAACTCGTTACTATGACTCAAAGGATCACTGGCTGTTACTAATGATGCGCTCTGCTAACGAGTTTGGCACTTTTAGCGAATACTGGTCCTACATTTCTTGGGTTGCAGCACAAGCTCCTGACGATCTAGCTTTTTATCCTTATCAACAATACGGAGCAACTACTGAGCGATTCTTTGATGACGGTACGGGTTTGTTTTCTGCTGCTTTAAGAGCTTATAGACAACAGCAAGGTAACATATCTCAATCTTCTCAAGCTGATTTTTTTCCTGCTTATGCAGAGATAATCGCGTTTATTCAAGCCGAGTATAGTTCAGAGGCGTTGCCTTCCTCTTTATCCTTTGAAAGTAGTCCCCGACATCTTAATAAAGATCGAGAGAATATGCATATTGAAGAGTCACGCTCTCGCTGGAATCCCCGAATGAGTGATGATGTTTCTGAGTCTAACTAGATACTGGCATGACAATTAATCCTCAATCTAGTCTGTAGGATACAACTTAAGAAAGGTGCGGTAACTTCGCACCTTTGCTAATATACTTATTGCCCTTGGGGATTATTTAGCTAGGTTATTGTAATCAAATCTGATAAATTCGATGCAAATTGCTGAAACCATAATTGTTTCCGCTCAACAGATGCAGGAGATCGAAGCCCGCATTTTTGCAGCAGGAATGCCCGTAGCTGCTCTAATGGAAAAGGCTGCGGGATTATGCTTTCAGAAAATTCAAACTCTTTATCCGCGATCGCAATTTTCTAGCATTGGCGTTTTAGTCGGTGCGGGTCACAATGGGGGAGATGCTTTAGTAATCGCTCGTGAATTGCACTTTGCTGGTTATCAGGTAAAAGTTTATTGTCCCCTTGAAAAACAAAAAGAATTAACTACTTGCCATCGCAACTATGCAGCTAGTTTGGGTATTGCTTTGGTCGATCCGATAGATGCTTTACAAGCTTGTGAGGTAATTATTGACGGCTTGTTTGGCTTGGGTTTGACCAGAGCGATCTCAGGGAATCTTGCCGAAATGGTCGCGGTAATTAATCATTGGCAACAACCCGTAGTCAGTATCGATCTCCCTTCAGGAATTAATACCGATACAGGAGAAGTCTTAGGCACAGCCATCAAAGCAACTCATACTTTGTGTTTGGGATTGTGGAAGCGGGCATTTTTTCAAGACCAAGCTTTAGCATATATTGGGCAAGCCACCAGATTAGATTTTGGCATCTCAGCCAAGATTATTGAAGCAGTGATTCCTCCTGCTGCTAGAGTCCAGCAAATCATCAAGCCTATTGCCCGACAATTTTTACCCTTACCACGTCCTTTAGTTACCCACAAATATCAACAAGGACATTTACTAATTGTCTCTGGCTCAAAGCGTTTTGCTGGTGCAGCAATTCTGAATGGTTTAGGTGCTAGAGCTAGTGGTGTGGGTATGCTATCAATTGCTGTTCCCGAATCCCTCAAAACTCTACTAGTAAGTCAGATCCCAGAAGCTTTGATTGTCGGTTGTCCCGAAACCCCAACAGGTGCGATCGCCAAATTACCCTTATCAGCAGCCGATTTGAGTAAATTTGATGCCATTGCCTGTGGCTCTGGCTTAACTAGTGATGGGATAAACGCCGTGCAACAGATATTAGACCGAGAATGTCCTTTGGTCTTAGATGCTGATGCCTTAAATATTCTGGCTCAAACTACATCCCCAATAACTTTACGTCCTGACATCGTTTTAACGCCTCATTTAGGAGAATTTAAACGACTATTCCCCGAAATAGACCTAAGTAGTGGTGATCGCCTAATTGCAGCCCAACAAGCAGCCCAACAAAGTCATAGTACTGTTTTACTCAAAGGTACGAGAACAGCGATCGCCGATCCCGACGGGACAATTTGGGTTGTTCCGACTAGTACCCCTGCTCTAGCTAGAGGCGGTAGTGGTGATATTCTCACAGGATTAATTGGCGGATTGTTAACTTCTGTTGACAATGTGGCTCAAACCAAAAACTATGTTGCTACAGCAGCTTGGTGGCACGCTCAAGCGGGGATCGCAGCAGCAGTAGAGAGGACAGAATTAGGGGTAGATGCTAGCACTTTAGCGGTATATTTAAGCAAATTTTGCCAGCAAATTTTTTTTTAGACCCGACAGAGGATTTCTGAATGATTTACGATTGCTATTATGAACACCGCTACTCAAATTTAAGGTATCAATCGTGGGCGAACTAAACACTGCGGAATTACTAATACAATGTCTAGAAAATGAGGGAGTAGAGTATCTTTTTGGCTTACCAGGAGAAGAAAATTTACACATTCTCGAAGCTTTAAGGAATTCTCCCATTCAATTTATTACAACTCGTCATGAACAAGGTGCAGCCTTTATGGCTGACGTATATGGTAGGTTGACAGGTAAAGCAGGAGTCTGTCTTTCTACTTTAGGTCCTGGTGCAACCAACCTCATGACAGGGGTAGCAGATGCCAATCTAGACGGTGCGCCTTTAGTCGCCATTACAGGGCAAGTCGGAACAGATCGGATGCATATCGAATCCCATCAATATTTAGATTTGGTAGCGATGTTTGCTCCTGTAACTAAATGGAATACTCAAATAGTTCGTCCGAATAATACAGCCGAAATTATTCGTAAAGCCTTTAAAATCGCCCAAGCGGAAAAACCAGGGGCAGTTCATATCGATCTGCCAGAAAATATTGCAGCTATGGGTGTCGGCAATAGCACACCACTGCAAAAAGATGACCGCGAAAAAACTTATGCTTCTTATCGAAGTATTAACGCTGCTGCTGCTGCGATCGCTAAAGCCAAAAAACCCCTGATTTTAGCAGGAAACGGCACAATTAGAGCCAATGCCAGCGAAGCTCTTACCGAATTTGCCACTCAGTTAAATATTCCTGTAGCCAATACCTTTATGGGCAAAGGTGCAATTCCCTACACTCACCCTCTAGCTTTGTGGACAGTCGGTTTACAACAGCGAGACTTAATTAGTTGTGCCTTTGATGAAGCTGATTTAGTCATTGCCATCGGCTACGATTTGATTGAATATTCCCCCAAAAAATGGAATCCTCAAGGCACAACTCCGATTATTCACATTGGGATTACTCCTGCCGAAATTGACAGCAGTTATATCCCTCTAGCTGAAGTTGTCGGCGATATTTCCGATTCTTTGATGGATATTATGAAACGCTGCGATCGCCATGGGAGATTTAATCCTGCGATTGTCGATCTCCGTAGTAAAATTCGGGAAAACTACGAACGCTATGCCAACGATTTAGAATTTCCTGTTAAACCCCAAAAAATTATTTACGATCTGCGTCAAGTAATGGGTCCTGAAGACATTGTAATTTCCGATGTCGGGGCGCATAAAATGTGGATGGCGCGACACTATCATTCTGATTGTCCTAATACTTGCATTATTTCCAATGGTTTTGCAGCTATGGGGATTGCTATCCCAGGGGCGATCGCAGCTAAACTAGTCCATCCTGATAAAAAAGTCGTAGCAGTTACTGGCGATGGCGGGTTTATGATGAACTGTCAAGAGTTAGAAACCGCTTTACGAGTTGGTACGCCTTTTGTCACCTTGATCTTTAATGATGATGGCTATGGTCTAATTGAGTGGAAACAAATTAATCAATTTGGACATTCTTCTTTTGTTGATTTTGGCAATCCCGATTTTGTCAAATTTGCTGAAAGTATGGGCCTCAAAGGCTATCGCGTCGAATCTGCTGCCGATCTAGTACCTACCCTCAAAGAAGCTTTGGCTCAAGATGTTCCCACGGTGATTGATTGCCCTGTAGATTATCAAGAAAATCTACGCTTTTCTCAAGAATCAGGGGATTTAACTTGTGATGTGAATTTTGAACCCCACAAAAATTAACGACTAGAGATTAAGACTGGGGATGAGCAAAAAGTACTGCTAATTCCCAGTTTCTAGTAAGTAGTTGCAATT
The DNA here is from genome assembly GCA_051155735.1 of Xenococcaceae cyanobacterium. Lineage (GTDB taxonomy): Bacteria > Cyanobacteriota > Cyanobacteriia > Cyanobacteriales > Xenococcaceae > JASJCP01. The sequence continues at coordinate 1,816 of DAXETX010000045.1, read as the reverse complement.
TTAAGCAACAACTAATAAAATTCAGGGAAAAATTGCTGTAATTTAAGATTATTTTCGATTTCCCCACTTCCCTAATTCCCTATTCTCCAAAATCATAAGTTTTCGCGACTTTGCAACAGCCCTAGGAGGTTGGAGGGGAGCAATAATTATGAGATTGTAAGTAGTAAGGCAAATTTAATTACACACCTTCGTTCCTTTTTTCCCTTTTCCCTTTTCCCTTTCCCCAGCCTTAACCAAGAAAGTAATATTGCACAGGTACTTATCTAAAAATTAGATACAATTTATTTACAGATTTTTTACAATTAAATAAAAGAATAACTAATAATAATACATTATTTTGAAATCATTGCAAATATCTCAAAGAAATGTAACTGTTGTTTGCAATTTTTGTGTATTTTTTTTAGTTTTTTTGAGATACAAATTAGTTTTTCAGCTAATCCTTATTAAAATTAGCTGATACTTAGCATTACCTTGAATTGAGAATTATGACTCTAAATAGTAGCAAGAATTTACCATTACTAAATAAAAATGACTCTCCTGTATCTAATGATCTTCTGCAACTAAAGCAAAATTTTGACAGAACCACTAATTCTACAGAAGCAAGAGAAGCTTTCAGAAGAAACCATGATTTCATGTTACTCAATGATAGTGGAACGAAAGTTACTGTTAGAGTTACCACTGTTGATGTTGAGCAAATACTACCCTCTTTAGAAAAATTAGGCTTTGAAGTTATTGGTAAAGCACCAGAACTGCACTTTTTGGAAGGAACAATTCCGATCGATTCTCTTGAAGAATTAGCATCTTTGACATCAGCAGGACTTATGGGAGTCATGCCTATATATGCACCGCAAACCAATGTTGGTTTAGTTACCAGTCAAGCTGATTTTGTTCATGAAAGCGATCGCGTTAGAAATTCTCTTCCCGCAGGTTTTGATGGTACAGGAATAGAAATTGGTGTCTTAAGTGATAGTTATAACAACTTGGGTGGAGCAGGAGCAGATATCGCCTCTGGAGATTTACCCACAGGAATCGATGTTTTACAAGACCTGTCCAGTGGTGGTAGCGATGAAGGTCGAGCCATGCTGCAACTGGTTCACGACATTGCTCCTGGTGCAGACCTTTCTTTTGCCACTGCGTTTGGTGGCGAATCTAACTTTGCTAATAATATTATTAATCTTGCTAATGCAGGAGCAGATATCATTGTTGATGATATCCTTTATTTTGCAGAACCTTTTTTTCAAGATGGGATCGTAGCTCAGACCGTTAACAGTGTTGTGAATAATGGTGCAGCTTATTTTTCTTCTGCTGGCAATTTAGGTAATATCGCCTACGAATCTACAGCAATTAATTTTGTTCCTTTTAGTGGATTTCCTGGTCAGAGTTTACTGTATGATTTTAATCCTGGTTCTGGAGTTGATATTGCTCAAAGAATTACAATTGCTTCTGGTGATAGCATTAATCTTTCATTTCAATGGGACGATCCTTTTTATACTACCAACGGCGTAGATACAGATTTAGACATTTATTTATTTGACAGTGTAGGGAATTTAGTTGCATCGTCAGAGGATGCTAATCTTTCAAATCAAACACCGTCAGAAATTCTTAGTTTCACAAATAATACTTCCAATACTAACTTTGATGTAGTAATCAATCTTTTTTCTGGTCTTCAACCAGGAAGAGTTAAATATGTACCCTTTTTTGGGAGTAAAATTTCAGATCCTAATCTCATTTACCAAGAATACGCTACTAATAGTCCAACTATCTATGGTCACGCAGCAGCAACTAATGCGTCTGCTGTAGCAGCAGTACCCTACTT
>DAXETX010000044.1:0-2265 GCA_051155735.1 Xenococcaceae cyanobacterium | reverse complement strand
TAGGTGATTTACTCGAACTAAAATCTGATTAAGACTAAAAAACTATAGCTAATAATTATCAATATGTCACTAATTCATTGGGATAAATCTATACTTTCGTTTCACCTCAAAGAAATTGTCGAAGATGGACATGGCAGTAATCCTTTAGCATTAGCAGGATTAAGTGCGATCGCTGTTACTTCACTGCTTGTACCCATGGTAACTAAATTGGGCAGACCCGTTTTAAAAGCAGCAATTAAGCAGAGTTTATCGCTCTCGACAAAAAACCCAGTCTTGCCAGTTAACGCTTCTAGTAAAGAATTAACTAAAATTTGGCAGGAAGCAGCGATCGCCACTCAAACCGATGATAGTTATACTAGCTCGACATAACTAATCCAAAAGATCCAACAAAAACACTACATATAGGTTTGAGAAGTCAGAAGGCAGATGTGATTAGATTGCTTTGCTACGCAGTTTTAAAATTACTTAGGTTGCCAATAAGCTTCAGAATTGGAATTACTGTCGTAATCCTCGATGGAAACTTTGACCTCTTGAATATGCTGATATGCCCACTCTCCGATTACTGCTAATGGTTCTACCAGAGATTTTCCCAGGGAAGTTAGAGAATACTCTACTTTTGGTGGCACTGTCGGGTAAATTTTGCGCTTAATTAAACCACATCGTTCTAAATTGCGGAGATTTTGAATTAACATTTTGGGTGAAACACCAACAATTTGTTGTTTGAGTTGATTGTACCGCTTTGTACCTTGGGTTAAGGCAAAAACAATCAAAATCGTCCATTTATTGGCAATATGTTCTAGAATTTGATGCGCCTCGCAATTTGTATCAAAGAGATTCATTGTTGCCACGCGATCAAGGGTAGGTTGGGGACAATATTTTAGCGGTTCGTCCTGAGAATTTTCAGAGTAAGCCATGTTTACCAAAAAGTAACTATCTCACTTCTCGGTTAATCCTTCCGAGGAGTATTAGGGCAATGGTATCAAAGATAGAGCAACATAAAAGTTTTGAACCATGAAAGCATATCAACTTCAAGCATATAATTCTCTAGACGCACTGCAATTAATCGATCTACCAGAACCTAATCTCGGCAAAAATGATGTTTTAGTAAAAATTAAGGCAAATTCCCTTAATTATCGCGAATTAATCATTTTACGAGGAGGCTACGATCGCAACAAGAAACTGCCAGTGATACCTGCTTCCGATGGCGTTGGGGAAGTTGTGGACACTGGTGAAAACGTGACTGCTTGGCAAAAAGGCGATCGCGTTGCTAGTGTATTCTTTCGCGATTGGACATTGGGTAAGGCAACCGAAACCCAAATGAATACTGCTTTGGGAGGCGGAGTTGACGGTACTTTAGCGGAGTATGTGGCTTTTCCCGAACACGCATTAGTAAAAATCCCTGAACATCTATCTTATGAAGCAGCAGCAACCCTTCCTTGTGCAGCATTAACCGCCTGGAATTGCTTGAGAACTGGGGGATTAATCCCAGGACAGACAGTTTTGACTTTGGGTACAGGGGGAGTATCGATTTTTGCGCTTCAATTTGCCAAGTTATTTGGTGCTAAGGTAATTATTACCTCTAGTAGCGATGAAAAACTCGATCGCGCCACAGCTTTGGGTGCAGATGCAACCATCAATTACTTAACATATCCTGACTGGCAAGACCAAGTACGTGACTTGACTGACGAACGAGGTGTCGATTTAGTAGTAGAAGTTGGTGGTGCAGGAACTATAGAGCGATCGCTTGCTTCAGCCTGTCTTGGTGGCTATATCGGTGTAATTGGGGTTTTGAGTGGTTTTGGTGCAGCTAATTTTACCCCAGCAACAGCCTTTTTCAATCAGTTACATATTCAGGGAATTTATGTCGGAAATCGACAAATGTTTGAAGAGATGAATTCTGCTATTTCCCTAAATGGTTTAAAGCCAGTGGTTGATCGAGTCATTCCTTTTTCTGAAGCCAAGCAAGCTTATCAACTACTTGAATCTGGCAAGCACTTGGGGAAAATTGTTATTAGTCATGCTTAGAGTTTGATGAACAATGAACAGTAAAATATGACAGCCTCTCGTCTTAGACCAAACAAACTAATTGTCAATTGTCCATTGATAACCAGATTCTAAAGTAAGCGATCGCCAGTCAGAGAGACCTCGCCATAAAACGACGGTGTAACGTTGACCGCGGAAGGCAGTCAACATTATGGTAGCAATACTTAGTTATCTTGAGTATCTTGATTGGTTGTCTGCGCAGCCATTAAACCTGCTGCGACA
>DAXETX010000043.1:0-9231 GCA_051155735.1 Xenococcaceae cyanobacterium | reverse complement strand
CACGCAGATACCAAATTACCGCCTAACTATCTTCAACTAGTCAGCACTACTCTCGCACCACCTCAAGTAATTGCTGGTGCATTTGAATTAGCCATTGACCGCGGTGTTGACAGTCCGCAAAAATCTTTGCGGTTGATTGAAACTATAGTGAATTGGCGATCGCGTTTTTTATCTTTACCCTATGGCGATCAGGCTTTATTTTTAAAGCAAAAAACCTTTCAAGAAATTGGCGGGTTTGCCGACTTACCAATCATGGAAGACTTTGAACTAGTCAAAAGATTACAACGTCGAGGCAAAATTGCGATCGCACCTGCTAAAGTCATTACTTCTTCCCGTCGTTGGCAAAAGTTGGGCGTATTCAAAACGACTTTGATCAATCAAGTTGTCATTTTGGGTTACTATCTCGGAATTGACCCGATTAAGTTAAGCAATTTCTATCGAGGCATAAATCGCTCCTAATTAATCTCTAGAATTAAATTGCGATCTCGCCCTTGGCGAGGCGTTGCGCGCGATCGCATTTACCAGAATAGTTTGCGCTTTTTTTGAGACGGTGCTGAATCGTATTCACAAATCACGCGAATTTGGGTAGAACCAATACGCGCCCACGGCTTCTCTTTAACAATATAAGTGGCGTCAGGTTCACGTTGCGTCCAAGATTTGAGTTTGGGTAAATCTACAGGGTCTTGAAAATGATACTTACAAGCCCCTTTTTTCCATTTATAAGGGACACTAATAATCACTCTGGGAGCGAGAGTAAAGAGTTTTTCGCTAAATTCACCAACCGTGTCATCTTTCAAGTGTTCTAAGACTTGAAGACAGATCGCCAAATCATAAGAACGTTCAGGTTGATATTGCAGAAAGTTAGCATTGATATATTTAACATCAGAAAACTCTTGGTTGCCTTCTTTTCTATCTAAACAAGTTTTATCTTCAATAAAATCTACGGAATGAATAAACTCACCTTTCCAGCCTCCAACATCGATTACACTCGTAGCAGGAACTTTAGCCATCACCTTCAAGACTTTTTTATAGTACTTGTAGTGATTTCGAGATGCCCAATAGCTGTCTAAATTTGTCTTTGAGAGTCCCATGGACTGCCTCTTCAGATTACGACAAGATTATGTTAAGACAGAATAGCTACTTTTATGGGGAAAGTCGATACTTCATCTTAGTGAATTTAAATTATCAAGTTTGTCAAACTCTTGCATAATTATCTAGGTAGCTCAAAATTTCATTAGTAATTATGTCAGTCGGGAATGAACCACCAGAAATTTTACAGCAACGTCTTTTGTACCGAGGACGCAAATTCAATTATGAAATAATTAATCTGCGACTCCCTAATGGAGTTGAAGGAGATTGGGAATGTATTCGACATCCTGGGGGTGCGGTAGCTGTACCCATTACGCCCGAAGGAAAATTTGTCTTAGTAAAACAATACCGTTTTGCTCTACAAGGTCGCCTATTAGAGTTTCCTGCCGGTACAGTAGAATTTAATGAAGACCCAGCAGCAACTATTAAAAGAGAAATTGAAGAAGAAACTGGCTATCGGGCTGGTAGTTGGCAATCTTTGGGCAAATTTCCCCTCGCTCCTGGTTATTCTGATGAATATATTTATGTTTTTTTGGCTCAAGATTTAACCAAGCTCGAAAATCCCCCTCAACAAGATGCCGACGAAGATATTGAAGTGATCTTAATGAGTTTAGAAGAGTTGGAGGCTGCTATTTTGGCTGGTGAACCGATAGACGCTAAATCTATTGCTAGCTTTTATCTAGCAAAGTCCGCAATTACAGCTTAATTTTTAATTTCTCTCTTAAGCCAGTAATTAATTTGGCACAATTATTTAAATAAACTATGTTTAATCGCTCCGAAGTCAATTTGGCTAACTATATAGATCACTCATTACTAACACCGACAGCTACTCCCGAAGCAGTAGCTAAGTGCTGTAATGAAGCTTTGCGCTACAGTTTTCCTGCGGTGTGTATTTATCCTACTGCTGTCAAACAAGCTAGAGAAATACTCCACAACAAAAGAATCGAAATTTGTACGGTTATTGGGTTTCCCACAGGGGCAAATACACCAAAAGTTAAACTTTATGAAGCTCAAGAAGCAGTTGAAAATGGTGCTACCGAATTAGATGTAGTAATTAATCTCGGTTGGCTCAAATCTGGTCAATCAGACCAAATTTATCAAGAAATTGCGCCAATTTGTGAAGCTACAGGTAAAACAGTTAAAGCCATCTTAGAAACCGCTGTCCTAACAGATGCCGAAAAAAAACTCGCAGCCGAAATCTGTATGGATGCAGGAGTAGCTTATCTCAAAACCAGCACTGGTTGGTTTGGTGGTGCGACGGTAGAGGATGTGCGCTTATTAAGAGAAATTTCGGGGGGACAAGTTGGCATTAAAGCTTCTGGTGGAATTCGCACTGTCAACCAGGCTAGGGAATTGATTGCAGCAGGTGCAACTCGATTGGGGACATCTCGTGGTATAGATTTAATTCAACAGCAAAATTCTCAGAATAATGAAGTATAAAGCTAGAGGAATTATTCTTAAAGGTTTACCCCTCCAAGAAAGCGATCGCCTTGTTACCATTCTGACGCCAGAGTATGGCTTAATTCAAGCTGTTGCTCCAGGAGCGAAAAAACACAAATCTTCCTTGCGCGGGCGAACGGAGTTATTTGTCGTCAATGAGTTGCTGCTAGTCAAAGGGCGATCTCTAGATAAAATTATTCAAGCGGATACGCTCTATACCTATCCTGGATTAAGTCAAGATCTTGGTAAGTTAGCTTCCGCGCAGTATTTAGCAGAATTAGCTTTATCTCTAGCCGTAGCGGAACAACCCCAACCAGAATTATATGAATTGCTTAATGAACACCTCCGTCGCCTCGAACAGTTAAAGCCCAAACAAAGTGTCTATCCGTATATTGCTCACGGCGTATTTCATTTATTGGCGATCGCAGGAATTGCCCCCCAAGTTCATACTTGTTGTCAGACTCAAGAATTTGTCATCCCTGACTTAAAAAATCCGCAATGGTTCACAGGATTTAGCTTTGATAGTGGCGGTTTAATAAATTTAGTTTTGCCACCAGAAACTGAATCTCAAACTTACACTCCTTTTGTAGATCGCAAAATTAATGGGATGGAATTAACAATCATGCAACAACTCAATCATCAGACGCTTCCCCCCATTGGCAAAGATACTGCACCAGGTTTTTCCGTCGATCTGGCTTGGATTAAAGTCGAAAAAATTCTCCGGGACTATCTCAAGTACCATCTCAATAAAACTATTCGTTCGGCTAATTTAGTCGATACTCTGTATTTGGTCGATTTCTAGTCATAATATTAATAGAGACTGGTATTTTATCTCCCATTCTGCGGTCACAATTATTAATTAAGTTTTTGCGCTGTGACATCGACAATTAGTTGTTAGAGGATTTTTAAACTAAGAGTAATCATTGTAATGCGACTTTCTGAAAGAGAAAATAGTCAACACGACAATTCTGTCAGCCAAAATACCCCTCAAGAAAACTCTCATCTTAAAACACCAACCAACAACTTAGCTGCCAAATCTAACCGAGGCTTTCTGCCTGTACTGCAAAACCGTCGGTTTCTCGTTTTGTGGAGTGGTCAGATCTTTTCGCAACTAGCAGATAAAATCTATTTGGTTCTGACCATTGCTATTATTGCTAATACCTTTCAGCTATCAGGAAAACCGATTAGTCTTTGGGTTTCTCCTGTCACTATTGCTTTTACTGTTCCTGCAATTTTATTTGGTTCTCTGGCTGGAGTATATGTAGATCGTTGGTCAAAAAAATCAGTTTTAGTAATTTCTAATCTTTTGCGTGGTATTTTTGTTCTAGCTTTACCTGGGTTACTCTGGTTAGCTCCAGCACAAAATTTTCTAGGAAGGTTTTCTTACGGATTTATCCTTTTGTTAAGTATTACTTTCCTGGTTTCTACCCTAACGCAGTTTTTTGCTCCTGCCGAACAAGCGGTAATTCCTCTAATCGTCAAAAAACAGCATTTACTTCCTGCTAACTCTCTTTACACTACAACGATGATGGCATTGCTAATTATTGGGTTTGCTGTAGGAGAACCTTTATTGAGTATCGCGGATCGATTAGTTGCTAGTTGGGGGTTTCCTGCTGATCTTGGTAAAGAATTATTTGTCGGTGGCGCTTATGCGATCGCAGGTATGATTTTAATTGGGCTAAAAACAGGAGAAACTCAAGCTCAACTGCGTCAAGAAAGCCCTCATCCGCTGCAAGATATCTGGGAGGGAATTCAATATCTCAATCAAAATCACCGCGTACGCAATGCTTTAATTCAACTCATCGTTTTATTCTCAGTTTTTGCTGCGCTGGTAATTCTCGCAGTTAGTCTGGCAGACAAAATTCCGCAAATTGAAGCCGATCAGTTTGGTTTATTATTAGCTACTACAGGACTTGGTATGGGGATTAGTGCTGCCGTAATTGGTAATTTGGGCGGAAGATTTACTAATGCTCAACTCAGTTTTACTGGCTCGATGGGAGTTAGTATCTCTCTAATTGGATTAGCTTTGGCTACTGCTAATCTCTGGTTAGCATTAATTATGACTGCATTAATGGGGATCTTTGCCGCTTTAATCGGTATCCCGATGCAGACGACGATTCAATCAGAAACACCACCCGATATGCGAGGTAAAGTTTTTGGCTTGCAAAATAATGCTGTCAATATTGCTTTATCTCTACCTCTAGTTTTAGCAGCCGAAGCAGAAGCGCGTTTTGGTTTAGAAGCAGTAATTATCAGTTTGGCGGGAATTGTTTTTGTTGGGGGTTTAATAACTTGGTATTTAACTCTAAAGCAGCATCAAAAAGTGCCATAAAATAGACTAAAAAGCTCTGAACTGATGCTATTTTACCAAACAGTTATTAATTCCCTGGCTACTAATTGTTTTTTGGAGATCGCCAAATTCTCGTAGTATTGCTGATACCAATCAACAAATTTCTTAATTCCTTGATCTATGGAAGTGGCAGGTTTAAAATCAAAGTCTGTTGTTAATTCATCTATATCCGCATAAGTCGTAACTACATCTCCTGGTTGCAGAGGGAGCAAATTTTTCTTAGCCAATCTACCCAGTGCTGTTTCAATCGCGCCAATAAATTCTCCTAATTCTACAGGACGATTATTACCAAGATTATAGACTTTATAGGGAGGTTGCTCTTTTAATACTTGAAGTTGATTGGATACAATTCTAACAATGGCTTCGACAACATCATCAATATAGGTAAAATCTCGCTTCATCTTGCCATGATTATAAACATCTATTGGTTTGTCTTGTGCGATCGCCTCGGTAAATTTAAAGTAAGCCATATCAGGTCTTCCCCAAGGACCATACACGGTAAAAAAGCGTAATCCAGTCATCGGAATACCATACAAATAACTATAAGAGTAAGCCATCAATTCATTAGCTTTTTTCGTAGCTGCGTAAAAAGAAACAGGGCGATCTACATTATCGTTAACCGAAAAAGGAACTTTAGTATTAGCACCGTAAACTGAACTCGAAGAAGCAAATATTAAATGCTTAATTTGGCTGTGCCGACAACCTTCTAAAATATTAGTAAATCCGACTAAATTGCTGTCTATATAGGCATGAGGATTTTTTAGAGAATAACGTACTCCTGCTTGGGCAGCCAAGTTAATTACACAGTCAAAACTATGGGTGGTAAATAATTTGGCAACTGCATCGCGATCGCTAATATCTAGATATTCAAACTTAAATTTTTTTTGAGGTAATAGTCGTGCCAAACGAGCCTGCTTTAAGCTGACATCGTAGTAATCGTTAAGATTATCAACACCATATACTTCGTATCCAAGGGCTAATAGTCTGTTGCTTAAATGGTAGCCAATAAATCCTGCTACGCCAGTAACTAATATTTTCATAATTAATAGTTTCGTTTCCTCAGAAAGTTTGATGATTAGATAAAAGAGGTTAAAAGCGATCTACTTTGTAACTGATTAATAGTTTGCTCAAAGTCAATGAAGACGATATGAATCTTATATGAGAGATTTTTCATTGAGTCAGAGAGACCCCGCCTTGAAAAGGCAGGGCTTCCTCTGACTTCGTCAATAACGCTGTTTTCTCACTACCTTGCTACCCTTTTATCTGTCCCTACTTCACGACTTATTTCTCTAGATTCAGAATTTTTCTTTAAATCCAAAGTTAAGGGTAATATTCCTTGAAGAATCGATCGCCTTTCTAAATGAGGATAATGAACTACAGCAAAATTATTAATTACATCTAAGGAGACATCGATGTTTATAGTTTGGTGTAAAAGTTCTAAGATTAAGTTTTTAGAGGCAATAATTAAACCTGTAAACAATGACGATGTTGATGAATAATTGTTTATTAGTTGCCTTTTAATTATTGTTTTGTGCCAATTATCTAAAAATCTATTCTTATCTATTGATATATGTAAAGCTGACAAATTGGCAGCTAAAGCTTCCGACTCTTGAGTATTATCCGTTATTATTAAATCGATATAATCATGCTGCAATTTTAATAAGTAAGAATCATTCAATTGCTCTTTGATAACTGCATTAGATAGCAACAACCATCGCCAGCCTGTTTTCCCCGCTTTGAGTTTGGGTAAATTCTTTCCTAAATGATTAGTAACATTTAAGTATTTAACTTCACCAAGATTGCTAAATGAAGCGAATTCTAAGCAGCTAATACCGCAATTGCACTGTTGTAGGCTGTGATAATACTTTGGTGATAAAGCGATCGCCGTTCCGATTAAGGCTCTATTTGTCCCACCATGAGCCACAATTAAAATAGTTTGCCCGCGATGTTTGTGTAAGATTTCTTGCCAGAATGCTTTTGCTTTTTTAAATAATTCTAAAACAGGATAATCAATCTGGTTACGAGTAAATAAATCGGGCGTATTTTGCCAGCAGCGATAAGCGTCGGGATAATTATCTTTAACCTCTTGATAATATAATCCCTGCCAATCTGCCATACAAACTTCAGTTAGCTTGGGTTCGATATATACAGGAATATTGGGTGAGTTTAAAGCGGAAACAATTTTCTGGGTAGTTTGTCGTACTCTCTTTAAAGGACTGGTATAAATCGCATCAAAATCATACTGTTTTAAAGCTAATCCCGTAGCGTAGGCATCTTGATGTCCTTGTTCTGTTAATACTGATTCATCGCTACTACCCTGGTATCTACCCTGTTCGTTATAGGTAGTGCGGGCATGACGGACGAGGATTACTTTAGTAGAGGCGGTTAAAGGAATTACAGAGTGGTCGAGTGATGAAATATTAGCGGGGGTTGATCCCAAATTATTCATGAGTCAATTTTAACAAAGTGGGGTTTGGGGCGGAATTCTCCGACCTCGGAAACAGGTTGGAGTAGTTCATGGTCGTGGATAATGAGAAAGGTTGTCGAAGATTGAGTCAGACGATGATAGCTTCTTCAACTCCACCACTACTCGATCCTCCACTACTCGATGGCGATCGCTGATATAGCGATTAACTTTTCTCTCCATACCGATCAATACCTTTTCTAACCAAGTTGCATAACCGCCAAAGGAAAGTTGACGCACCAATGGACGTAAGAAAGCTTTGTGACGGCGTTGTCCTAAGCGTTGATAGCGTTTTTGGAAATACTTGTCTTGCTTGGTTAAATTCCACTTCTGGATAAAGTGTTCTAAGCTAGCAACTTCCCAAGCATCACTCCAACGCAACATAAAATAAGTTAGATCCAACCATTCAAAACCAGAGTCGGGTACATATGTAGTTACAGAAGCTGGTTCGCAGAAAATTTTTTTGCCTGCATGAGTTACCCTTAAGGAAAAGTCGATATGTTCTTCAGTGCTGAGTAATTTTTCATCTAATAAACCGATCTCATCAAAGAGATCCCTGATCGCTAGCAGACAGTGAAACTTAGCAAATTCACATTCTCGCCTTTGTAATTGGTCTTTTACTTCCGCAACGGGACGATTGGCGAAGTAATGCTTTTGACGAACTTTACGTTTGGCTGTGCCGTTTTTCAGTTCTAGAAAAACACTTGCTTCTCCCCCTGCTAAAAGAATTTTTGCCTGAAGATTTTCGCCGATACACACCAAAGGACAAACTACTGAAGCTGACTCTTCTTCAGCACAGTTCACCAATTTTTCCAACCAACCTGATACGACGCGGACATCATTATCGACAAAAACGATATATTTGCTCTTAACTGACCGCAAACCAATATTTCTCGCTTGGTTGGGAGCAAGATAATTCTCGGTTCTAATTAATTTAAATTGCTTTTCTCTCGCTTGCTGCGCTAAATAGTTTTTTATCTGTTCTGGAGAATTCCCGTCAACGTAAACTAAATCGAAAGGATATTTCGTACCCTGATAAATACTTTCTAATGATTCGCGGGTATAGCTAAAACGTTCTCGCGGGACAACAACGATTGTAACCTGTGGTTTAATCATGGATTAATAAAGTTGGTTGAAATTACTAAATTCCACGTATAAATTAATTTTGAGGCGGTTTATCTGGCTATTTCTACTAAAATATCCGAACCCAATAGCTGCTGATAAATCCCTTGCCAGTTCTTTTGTTCTACTGCTGGTGCGAGGTGCGATCGCACTTTGGCTTGGGCTGCCAGACCAAACTGTTTCCGTAGCTGGGGCTGCTGAATCAATCTTCTCAAAGCGAGGTTTAGTTCTTTGCTAGAAGCGGGATTAACCAATAAGCCATTTACTTCGTCTTCAATAATTTCACCAATGGCATCGACGTTAGTACCGACAATTGCTTTTCCAGCCAGCATCGCTTCGAGTAGTGCATTGGGACAGCCATCGTTAAGAGAAGGAATCGCAAAAATATCGGTATAGGGCAAATAGGCTAATGCTTCTTGGCGACTGATTTTACCAGTAATCACAATTTTTTCAGCGATCGCAGTTTTGGCTAGTTCTCGTTCCCAATAATCTCGTTCTTTCTCGACAAAGTTGCCGACTAATAACAGAGTAATATCTGTTTGGTGGTCTAATTTATGACAGGCATCGAGTAAATATTCTAAGCCTTTTTTATCGCGAAAATTACCTACAGAACTAATTACTGTTCCCTTAAGGCGATCTGCTAGGGATGGTTTGGGTAGCTGACTCAGATCCATCGGATTAATCGAGTTCCAAAAAGCAGTAGAACGATTGGTTATTTCGGGAACTAAAATCCGCGCCCGCTTCATTAAATCTCGACTCACAAAAG
>DAXETX010000042.1:0-21722 GCA_051155735.1 Xenococcaceae cyanobacterium | reverse complement strand
TAAATTTAACAAAAACTGATCTTGATAGGCTGCAATAACTGCTGGATGAATATAATATTTACGGCAGGTTGCGGGGCGATTTCCTAATTGTTTTGCCACCTTTTTAATCACTTGGGTGAGATTTTTTTTGGCTTGTTGTTCAGTTTCAAACTGACCCATTTCCGTTAACTCCATTGCAGCAAGTAAAGTACCAGCCCAAGTACGAAAGTCTTTAGCAGTAAAGTCTCTACCTGTTATTTTTTGTAAATATTCATTGACATCTCCCGAATCAACAAAATGGCGATCACCTGATTCATCATAGTATTTAAATATTTCATAGCCAGGAATTTCGCAGCATTGTTTGATAATCTTAGCGATTCTGCGGTCTTTTAATTCTATTTCGTGATCGATTCCACTTTTACCGCGAAATTCAAACCTAACTTTAGCGCCTCTAATTTCGACATGGCGATCGCGTAAAGTCGTTAAACCAAAGGAGCGATTTTTTTGAGCATATTGAGCATTACCAACTCGAATCAAAGTTGTTTCTAATAACTGTACTACAGTTGCTAAAATTTTTTCTCTCGTTAAACCTGGTTGACGCAAATGTTGAGCGGTAGTCTGGCGGATTGAGGGTAAAGCTGCGCCAAATAACAACATCCGATTAAATTTATGTTGCGAACGAATTTTGCGCCAGTCGGAATGATAAAAATATTGCTTGCGCTGTTTGGCATCTCTTCCTGTAGCTTGAAGATGTCCATTGGGTAAATGACAAAGTCGTACCTCAGTCAAAGCTGGTGGTATTGCCAAAGACTTTAAACGTTGTAACTCTGCTGGCTCGGTAATGCGATCGCCTTTAGCATCGAGATAACTAAACCCACGACCGACTTTTTGCCGTACAATCTGTAAACTATCTGCTCTGACATACCGTAAACCAGCTAGTTTAGCTGAGGTTTTTGGCTCTAAATCTAAAACGCGAGTAGCTTGGCGATCTACTATTTCATCTACGAGTTTCATCTGTTAATTAACCTTCAGCTTTCAGTGGATCGTGTCCCCAATTCATTAACGAGTAACGCCAGGGAGTTTCTTGAATACTTCCCGAAGGTTTTTGCGCCAGATGACGATGGACATACCCCACCACTTTTTTCATGTGTTTAAAATCTTTTTTAGTATAGTCAGACTGGTTTTTGTTGAGAATTTTGACAATTTTTTTGCCCGACTTGCGCCCTTTAATCTTGCCATTTTTATCTTTGCGTCCGACAGCATGACTTTCATCGGTTTTGAGCCATTGTTTAATTTCTGAAGCCTCCATATTCACTGCTTCTTGAAAATCAGCTAAGGTTTCTTGCTGTTCTGGTGGTAGTTGACTTTCATCCTCGATTGGCGATAAAGCTTTGGCTTTATGGACACTAACATTCCCTGTATTGTCATTTTCCACTAAATAGCGGGGTTTATTTTTGGTTGCAGTAATTGTTTTACCCTCAACTGTGGTCGATTCAGTAACTTTTTGCTTGACGATGCCTGTAGTTTCACCTTTACCAACGCTCCATTTAACGCGATCGCCTTGTTTAAATTTTATAGTCATAATTTCTTAATGCTCGAAAAATCTTCTGCGAATCGATTATCGGCAATTGAGGCTGTTTTTTCCTTCTTCTTTAAGATTGATTTTTTCTCTATCTGTAGCTTGATTCTGCTTGAAGCTATATTAGACTTCTGACAGTTGGTTGAATCCTACCACGACGCGCTATGCTTAGAGACTCTACTTAACGGGGTAAAGCTAAGGAAGCTACCATAAATGCCAAATAGCTGAAATCAATTCATAGTTTGAATTTTGCATTCAAAAAAGGTCAATTGTGATTCGTGCAAGAAGTCTAATATGGCTTTTAAAAATCTCCACCATAAGCAGCACCTAAACTTTTGCTGAAGTTAATTAATTTTGCTGCGTTCCAAGAATCAGGATTTTTCTCACAGCCAGAAGTTTCCAATCCAGCTAAGTTTTGACCTAAAGCCAAAAACTGTTGATTAGTGAAGTTTTGGTTGTTGCCAGTAGCTTTTTTGATCACAGACATTGATTGTTTCCGCCATTTTGTAGCGAATTGTACGGTTTTTCTGTATTTATATGATATGCGAAACCTTGACTAAAGCCAAGGTAGTTATAACCGTACAGCAGTAATTGCGCAATTAAGTAGCTGGGTGTAATTAAAGATAAAATAGAAAATTGTTTGTAAGCTCTCAATACCCAATCGTGACAAGTTAAGGGCTTGCATTGTTTGTCAACTGGTTTTGAGCTTTTAGCTTTGATAGGGCATTTTTCAGAAACTTTAGCCCTGGAAATAGCGATCATGCAATGGCTCGCTTTGCGAGATCGCAGTTAGAGCCAAGATATTCTATCTTACTGCTATTGGCGAGAATCTAACCGTAAAAAAGTGTGGAGCAACACATTAGCCCCTTGAGTGCATTGCTCTGGTGAAGTGTATTCATTAGCAGCATGAGAAACTCCTAATTCACTAGGAACAAAAATCATGCCCATATCAGTTATTTGCGCCAGTTCTTGAGCGTCATGGCTAGCGCGACTAGGTAAGTAAGTATAACTTAATTGTCGGTCTTCACAAACTTGGGCGATCGCCTTCTGTATATAGGGTTCGGCTAGGGCTGGCTCATTATATAAAGCGGGATTTAGGCAAATTTGAGTGTTAGTTTCGAGAGCAATTTCGGCTAAATGTAATCGTAATTGTTCGAGCAGACTCTCAATGTGCAAATTGGATAAGTCGCGAATGTCAAGACTCATTTCGACCCAACCAGGGACGACATTGGCAGCATTAGGTTGTAGCTGCATCTTCCCTACTGTTGCTACTTGTTGACCAGGAGTATTGCCAATTTGATGTACCGCTAGCACAACTTTCGCAGCAGCTACTAGTGCATCTTGACGCATATGCATCGGGGTCGTTCCCGCATGGTTAGCACTACCTTTGACAGTAATCTGAAAGCGTCTTTGACCGACAATGCCCTCGGCAACGCCAATTTGTTTACCCATAGATTCTAAAATTGGTCCTTGTTCGACGTGGAGTTCGACGAACATCGCCATATCTCGGTTACTACGTCTAGCTTCAGCAATATTTTGCCAATTACCACCAACTTTCTCTAAACAGCTAAATATATCTGTGCCATCGGGACGACGGTAGTAGTTAGGATTGTTAATAACACGACCAGCGATTGCTTTAGAACCGATCATGCTGCCTTCTTCATCAGTAAAGACAATTACTTCTAAAGGATGATCGAGTAGTAACTGATTTTCCTTTAATACACGGGCGATTTCAATTCCTGCCAAGACGCCATACGCGCCATCATAATGACCGCCACAAGGAACAGTATCAATATGAGAACCTGTAGCTAAAGCTGGTGCATCAGGGTATTTCCCAGGATATTTACCAATAATATTGCCCGCAGCATCAATTCTCAGGCTCATTCCTGCTTCTTCCATCCAATTTTGAACTAAATTACGGGCTGTGATATCTTCTTGACTATAAGCAATTCGTTTAACTCCCCCTTGGGGTAATTTGCCGATTTGTGCCAAACGCGCAATACTTTGGTTTAGGCGATCGCCATTGATAGTAAGTTGAGTATTTAATAGAGTTGATTTCATCTTAGAAAGAATTTAATTTAGTGAACCATAAAATTTTGACAATATTTATCGATCATTGCATACAGCATACAATAAATTACTAGAGACTAAAGTTACGACTCAAAACTAGAGACTTTTATGAAACGGATCTTCATTTGTGGTTCTGCCCTTAGAGGTCAACCAGATCATCAAAACCTCCAAAATGCTAAATTTGTTGGAGAAGCCAAAACCTTAGCCAAATATCGGCTTCATTCGGTTAAAAACGGTTGGCATCCTGGGATTTATCAAGTAGCAACCAATGGGATTAGTATTCCAGGAGAAGTTTATGAAATGACCGAGTCAGAATATGAATATCTTTTGGCTAACGAACCTCCTCATATGTATCCTGCAACTGTGTATTTAGAAGATGGCTCGGAAGCTACTGCAATGCTTTATCCTCAAGAATTAATTGCCAAACATGGCTGGGAAGATATTTCAGAGTTTGGTGGATGGGTGGCATATAAGAACAGTAAGCAGTAAGCAGTTATCAGTTATCAGTTATCAGTCATCAGTTATCAGTAAGCAGTTATCACCTCTTAAAAGGGTGGTGTTTCAGCCAGTGATGAGCAATGTCAAGACGACGGCAAATCCAAACTCGGTCATGACTGAGAACATAATCAAGAAATCGCTCCAGGGCTGCGATACGCCCTGGTTTTCCTGCTAGTCTAGCGTGAAGCCCCACCGACATCATCTTGGGGCTGGTTTCTCCTTCTTGATACAACACATCAAAAGCATCTTTGAGATAGGTATAAAAATCATTACCACTACCAAAACCAGGAGCAACACAGTATTTCATGTCGTTGTTATCAAGAGTGTAGGGAATTACTAGATGCGGTTTTCCTGAGACTTCTACCCAGTAGGGTAAGTCATCATTATACGCATCAGAATCGTAAAGAAAACCACCTTCTTCGACGATGAGACGACGGGTGTTAATACTAGGTGCATAACGACAATACCAGCCAAATGGGCGATCGCCTGTTAAGTTTTTGATCGATGCGACTGCTTTTTGGATATGTTCTCTTTCTTCGGCTTCATCTAATAAGTGATAGCCAATCCAACGCCAACCATGACAACAAATATCGTATCCTGCTGCGACAATAGCTTGAACAGCTTCAGGATTCCGCTCTAGAGCTAAAGCAGCGCCGAAAATTGTAATTTTTAGCTTTTTTTTGCGAAATAAGCGCATTAATCGCCAAAAACCTGCCCTACTACCATATTCATATACTGATTCTACTTGTAAGTCGCGCTTTCCTTGTCCCATAGCTGCGCCAGGAACTTCCCGCAAGTAAGTTTCGGATTGTTTGTCCCCATCGGGAATTGAGTATTCTGAACCTTCTTCGTAATTAAGGACAATTTGTAAAGCTATTTTGGCATCTCCAGCCCATTGGGGATGAGGCGGACTAGCCCCATAACCAACTAAATCCCGTGGATAAGGCATAAACAATCATTAATAGTAAGCGATGTTTTTGATCATCTAAGAATTTTGGCGCAAGATACCGTATAGAGTGATACCTGAAAATTGTGAGAGTTATAGTATTTATTGTCTCAGACTGAAATGCTAACCGATGTATAATCAGATTTAAACTTGACGGCGAAACATCTCTTTGAGAACGAGAGCCGGGTCAACGTAACTGCCATTATGTCTTAAGACCCAGTGAAGATGAGGACCTGTAGTTCTGCCAGTCATACCAATGCGACCGATTCTCGCACCTACTGATACTTCCTGACCTTGCCAAATTTGGACTCCTCCGCTACGGTCAATCAGATAAGGACCTTTGTCTGAAGTTTCGATATGACCCTTAAGATGACAATAAGCGTGTTCCCATTCTCCTGATTTAATCGTGACCGAAGTTCCACAACGACTATCACTAGCAACTTTACTTACTGTTCCTGTCCACCAACTACGAACATAGCTACCTAGAGGCGCAGCCATATCTAAACCATTATGAAATTGCACTGCACCGTCAATTGGGGAGCGACGATAGCCAAAAGGAGAAGTATAAGATTGAAAATTCTCTACAGGAAAAGAACCCTGTGTCCACAGACTAGTTGCTGCTACAGTCTCTTGCGGTTGAGCGACATTCGAGGCTTGAACCTTTTTTGGAGTTTTAAATGCTAGTCCTAGAGTAATGGACAAAGTTGCCACCATAATTAGCAGTAGGCGATACCATTTTGTCTTAAAACTCATAGTTTTTCACTTTCCCATCAGATAATTAATAATCTATACTCTGTAAGATAAATAATCATGAACAATCCACCATAACTTTAGTTTTAAGTCGTGACAAAGCCAATCGACTATGGCGAAAAAATAGTACTAAACTACTTGATTATTTTAAAGTTTTGATAAACACATCTTCCCAATATACTACCGATTAATTTTTACAGCAATAATTAAAATTCCCCGTCTTTGATCGCTTTGGCAGCGGTTGTAGCATCAAGAATTTTGAGCCAAAACTAATATTTGTTAGGATTTCACCAGGATCGTGTTTTTGATGACAAACTAATTTTTGATTCACTATGTGGCAATTTTTGCAAGATTTTTTACCTTTTTTGTTCCCCCTTAATCCAACTGCGATCGCTAGTAGTTGTTTGTGGGCTTTGGTCCTATATCTTAGTCTTACTTCTGTCAAAGATTGGATTACAGAACAGCTATCGCGGTGGTTTAATTTTGCCGAGCGATCGCTTTATACTTCGGTAGAGGAATACGAAGCGACTCGCACTGTAAGAGAGTCACAAAATGCTTTTTATGCTTCGGTAATGAGTATTATTCCGTTTTTGATTGTAGGTACTATCTGTAATTGGGGAATTTCTCTAAGCTTAGGTCTTAGCTGGTCGATTAGTCTTGGCATCATGACTTGTATAATTTGCGGAGTCTATGGGTTAGGTCGTCAAGATTAAATAGTAAGCAGGGAATCGGGAGATGTAATAAGTAGATGAGGCTCGATGAAACATCTCTACCAGCAATTAATAATTAACCACTAGTACTTTAGATGAAAAGTTTATTAAAGTTTAAATTAGGGCATATTTTCGCTTCAAAAATATTATTAATCGGAGTAATAACTATTAATACAATTACTTTGAGTGGTTGTAATACTGTCTTATCAGAATCTAAGGCTAGCCAAGTACCTCAATTAGTGCAAGCTATCTTAAGCGATCCTAAAACTTTTAATCCTGTAATTTCTCAAGACGCAACTAGTAGCAGTGTCGGCGGAATGATGTTTGATGGATTAGTTGCGCAAAATCCGATTACAGGAGAAATAGAGCCAGCTTTAGCTGAATCTTGGTCGATTTCAGAAGATAAATTAAAAGTTATTTTTAAACTCAGGGAAGGATTGAAGTGGTCTGATGGTCAACCATTAACCGCAGAAGATGTAGTTTTTAGTTACAATCAACTGTATTTTAATCCTGATATTCCTACCAGTACCAAAGATGTTTTAAGAGTAGGTGAAAGTCAGGAGTTACCAAAAGTAAGAAAGCTCAATGACCGAGAAATTGAATTTACCTTGGCTGAACCTTTTGCACCCTTCTTTAGTAGTATCGGTCAGGCAATTTTGCCTGCTCATGTATTAAAAAAAACTGTTGAAAATAAAGACCGAGATGGTAATTTACAGTTTCTTTCTACCTGGACAGTAGATACACCTTCTGAAGATTTTGTCGTTAATGGTGCTTATAAATTAAAAGAGTATGTTAATAACCAAAGAATTATTTTTGAGAGTAATCCTTATTATTGGAAAAAAACAGATTTACCTTATATTAAAGAAGTAGTTTGGCAAATAGTAGAATCTCAAGATACATTTTTACTGCAATTTCGTTCTGGTAGCTTAGATTCTATTACAGTTTCTCCTGAATACTTTTCTTTATTAAAAAAAGAAGCAGAGCGTGGTAACTTTACTATTTATAATGGAGGACCAGATTATGGTACAACTTTTATTACTTTTAATTTAAATCAAGGTCAGAGAAACGGTAAATCTTTGGTCGATCCAATTAAATCTCGGTGGTTTAATAATCTGAAGTTTCGCCAAGCCATAGCTTATGCTATTGACCGCCAAAGAATTATTAATAATATTTATCGTGGCTTGGGTGAAGCCCAAAATTCTCCAATTTCGATTCAATCTCCCTTTTATTATGATGGCTTAAAAGGTTACGAACATAATCTAGAAAAAGCTAAACAGTTATTAATAGAAGCAGGCTTTACTTACAATCAGCAAGGAAAATTATTAGATAGCCAAGGAAATCGAGTTACCTTTTCTTTGATCACCAATTCAGGTAACAAAATCAGAGAAGCGATGGGGTCACAAATTAAAAGCGATCTAGCCCAAATCGGAATTAAAGTAGATTTTGAGCCGATTAATTTTAATACTCTAACTAATAAACTAGATAGTTCTTTAGATTGGGAAGCTGTTTTATTAGGTTTTACAGGGGGAAATGAACCAAATAATGGTGCTAATTTGTGGGCTACTGATGGAAGCTTACACTTTTTTAATCAGGGTGCAAAACCAGGTCAAGAGCCAATTCAAGGTAGAAAGATTGCGGATTGGGAAAAGAAAATAGATCGATTATTTATTCAAGCTGCAAAAGAATTGAATCTAGAAAAACGCCAAGCAATTTATCAAGAAGTACAAGAAATAGTAGCAGAAAATGTGCCATTTATTTATTTAGTTAATCCTTTAGCTTTAGGCGCAGTCAGAAATGATATTCAAACTATAGAATATTCCGCTCTTGGTGGGGCTTTTTGGAACTTAGAAGAATTAAAAATTGTCGAGTAAAGGGAATAGGTAATTGTGACAAGTTAAGGGTGTGTGTTGTTTGTCAATTGGTTTTTAGCTTTTAGTTTTTAGTTTTTAGTTTTTAGTTTTTAGCTTTTAGTTTTTGGTTTTTAGCTTTTAAGTCATTTTCAAGTTACTCCTTTTTTTTGGCAATGAAATAGACCTACCTATTCTCGATGCCAAGTCGTGCCTGCTTTGGTATCAATTAAACTAATACCTTGGGCTTTAAGTTCGTCTCTAAGGCGATCGCTCTCTGCCCAGTTTTTGGCTTTTCTCGCTGCTGTCCGTTGTTGAATCAAAGCCTCAATTTCCGCTTCAGTTAGTGCCTCGCTACTAGGTTCTGTTTTGGCTGCTAGTTGTGCCTTAAAACCTAATACTGCTGCTAATTGCACTAAAGTGCGCCATTGGCTGGCTAACTGTTGAGGATCGGTTGTGGTTTGCCCTTGATGAACTAGAATATTACCTTCTTTGCGTAACTCCTTGGCAATTTCAAAGAGTACTGCTAGTCCCCCAGCAAAATTAAAGTCGTCATCTACTGCATCTTTAAACTTTTGGGCTAGAGAGTGATCGATCTCCCCGTCGGAAAATTGCAATTGTTGACCAAAGCGATCGCCAAACAATAATCCTTCCTGCAAAGTATCCCAGCCATTGGTTGCAGCTTCGAGGGCTTCATCCGTAAAATCAACGGGTTTGCGGTAATGTGCTTGTAAAATAAATAACCGTACCGCCATCGGATCAACGGGTTTATCTAGTAAGTCGCGAATCGTGATAAAGTTGCCCAGAGACTTCGACATTTTTTCACCGTCAACCTTGACCATGCCGTTATGCAGCCAATAGTTCGCTAAAGGTTTGCCTGTTGCTGCTTCTGACTGGGCGATTTCGTTTTCGTGATGGGGAAAAGTCAGATCGCTACCGCCGACATGAAGATCGATCGTTTCGCCGAGTCTGTCTCTAACCATAGCGGAACATTCAATATGCCAACCAGGACGACCCCCACCCCAAGGAGAATCCCAAGAAGGTTCACCTGCTTTGGCTGCTTTCCATAAGGCAAAATCAAAGGGGTCTTTTTTCTTACTGACTTCAGGAGTTGCGACTCGACCACTCGCCCCCACTTGCAGATCTGCGAGTTTTCTTCCTGACAATTTACCGTATTCGGAAAACTGTCTGACAGAATAATAAACGTCTCCGTTTGCAGGATAGGCAAAGCCTTTGTGTTCTAGTTCAGCAACTAATCGCTTAATTCCATCGAGAGTATGGGTTGCACGGGGATAAGCATCAGCTTCTTTGATCCCTAATCTTGCCATGTCTTCAAAGTAAGCTTTAATAAAGCGTTCTGCAACTTCTTCCATTGATGAACCTTCATTGATGGCACGATTGAGAATTTTATCGTCAATATCCGTGAAATTTTGAATATAGTTTACGGCGTAACCCGACCATTGAAGATAGTTTCGCACTACATCCCAAATCAGACAAGTTCTAGCATGACCCAAGTGGCAATAATCATAAACAGTGATACCACAGCAATACATCCGCACTTGATTCGGTTCTATAGTTCTAAAAACTTCTTTGCGACGAGTGAGAGTATTATATACAGTTAAGGTCATGGCAGTTTTGGTAAAGCTAGGATTTTGTGGCACACTACGCCAGTAACAATGTAGATAATCGAGGTTAGAGAGTCAAGATTATGTCAGACTACTAAAGTTTAGTCGGTCTTTGGTTCAATAAATAACTTAATATGTTTCTACCAAATAGGTTCAGCTATTTTCTTCAAGCAACTAGGTCTTGCTTGTTACTAGGGCAGACTATTATACTTTCAAGAATTTAAATCGAGTATTTTTTGCCGATGTTTATGTTGCTAAGTTTAGTTCCTACTCCCGTTTGTCTGCCTCCCTCCCCCAGAGAAATTATTGTAGAACCTAAAGAAAATAATGTTTTAACAGTCAAGGAAACGAATAAAATTCAGCAACAACGGCAACTTTGCCCTCCACAGCGTTCTGATCTTAATTATCGCTATCTAATTACTCAACAACGGGAAGGCGATCGCCAAAGATTTGAAATACCAGTTCCTGAAGAAACCACACCCGAAGCTACTCCTACTCCCGTAGAAAGAATCGATACAGTGGAAGTTATTGCTGATCGCCAGGAATATGACGACCAAAGACAAGTAATTACCGCTGAAGGAAATGTCGTAATGCGGTTTTCTCAAGCCGTATTAACTAGCGATCGCCTGCAAGTTAATCTCGCAGATCGCTTTGTTGTAGCAGAAGGGAATGTCATCCTTGAAAGAGGCGATCAAATTATTGCTGGGGATAGATTTGAATATTATCTCGTACAAGATCGAGGTGTTGTAACCAACGCCAGAGGACAAATTGATCGCTCTACGATCAACCGTGATTTAGCCCAAGAGTTGCCAGAAGAACGCATTATTCCCGACCGTCTCTTAAGCGATCGCCTAGAAGCCAATCAACCCGTGACCGATGTCACCCTAGAAGCTGAATTAGGCGTGGCGATCGGCAGTAGTCGCGATTACGGTATCTTACAAGGTAATAGCCGTGGGGAACAAGGTAATATCAATCGAGTTCGATTTGAAGCAGCGCAAATGGAGTTTGAGCCTGATAGTTGGCAAGCCACGAATCTTAGACTAACTAACGATCCTTTTTCGCCACCAGAATTAGAAATTAGAGCGGATACCGCCAAATTTCAAGAAACAGCACCTTTAGTCAATGAGTTAACTACGACCAATTCTCGCCTAGTTTTAGATGATAGTCTTGCGATTCCTTTAATTCGCAATTCCCTAGTTTTTGACCGTCGTTCCCGTAGTCCAGGACTATTTAGTATTGGTTTTGATGGGGAAGAAAGAGGCGGTTTCTTTTTAGAAAGAACTTGGGAAATTATTGGACGAGAAAATATTTCTTGGACAATTACGCCGCAATATTTTATTCAAAGAGCCATAATTCCTACCACCTTCGACTTTAGTGATCAAGACCAGGGAGGCGTATTTGATGCTTCCGCTTTTGGGTTAAAAAGTGAATTTAACAAGATATTTTCACCTCGCACTGGTTTAGAAGCCAGAATTGCTCTTACTAGCTTTGATGTTAATGATTTAGAAGATGATATTAGAGCTAAAGTAGCAGCAACTCACTTAATTGGTAATCTTAACAATCCTCACAGCTTCAGCTTAGAATCCAATTTTCGCGAGCGATTATTCAACGGCTCATTAGGATTTCAGACAGTCTATAGTAGTATTGGCGGAATTATTACCTCTCCGAATATTTCTCTCGGAAACACAGGCATTATTCTCCAATATCAAGGCTCAATTCAAAATATTGATGCTGATACTGATGTTCCCGAATTACTAGATAATAATGACAATGACCGCACCAATCTAACTCGTTTCCAAGGTGCAGCATTTTTAAGCAAAGGCTTTCCGCTGTGGCAAGGTGAAGCTTTACCTCTTACGGCAGATCAAGGTTTACGCTATAGTCCAGTACCAGTAGTACCCTATCTCCAATTAACCACAGGTCTTTCTGGCGTAACCAATTTTTATAGTAATGGGGACGGACAACATTCCCTTCGAGGTAGTATTGGTATTCAGGGACAATTCGGTCACTTTGCGCGTCCTTTCTTCGATTATACGGGATTTAATTTGACTTACTCTCTAGGAACTAATGCGGATGAATCGCCGTTTCTCTTTGACCGCTATGTAGATCGAGAAACCTTAGCAGTAGGAATTACCCAACAATTGTATGGTCCACTACGAGTTGGTGTCCAAACTGCCTTTAATCTTAATGACGGCGATGATATCAGTACCGATTATGTCTTAGAGTATAGTCGGCGTACCTATAATCTCTCTTTGCGCTATAACCCTGTATTAGAAATTGGTTCTTTAAGTTTTCGGGTGAATGATTTTAATTGGCGTGGCGATCCCGAACCATTTGAGCGTAATGAAATTAGTCCTGTAATTCAGGGGGTAGATCGTTAACCTTTTCATGCTAACAGTGTTTAACTTCTCTAGTTATTCTCGATCGCTGCCTATAACCAAGATATAACTTTTTGAGGGATTCGAGAATTTTTGGCTCACTGTAAGGAATTGTTAAGACCTGTAGTTTAAATTACTCTGTCTTGCATTTTTCGCTCAATTAAAACTTATAAATCAAGTGTTAAACCTCTTATTGGAGATGAAATAAATGAACGCTCGCCGACTTGAAGCTTTACAAATTCGACGCAATGCTGCTGAAGTAGCTAGTTTAAGAGAACATCCGCCTCATCTTAGTAATGGAGAAGAATTCCGCTACCGCAATTCAGGCAATCAACCGACTCATCTGGCTAATTTTACTAAAGGATTACCCCATGATTTAGATACTGGCATGATTGCTGAGGCAGCAGACTATCAGCAGTTGGTGCAAGGTATTGATTCGGGAGATGTCCGAGATTTTAGAGATACGCCCTTAGGACCTCCTGGCGCAAATGGGGTCGAGTTTCCCCAATGGCAGTCACAGATTGCTCGCGAAGCATCAGTATCAGTACGAGCTTGGGAAAGCCAAGGAGCGGGTTTAACTTTCGACTTGCAAGGACCTGATGCTCAGGCGGTGACGATGCCTCCTGCGCCGACTCTAGATAGCCAAGAGCTTGTTACCGAAATGCTAGAGGTTTATGCTATGGCGTTGCTGCGGGATGTGCCTTTTGCTCAGTTTGCCGAAACTCCAGCAGTAGAGCGAGTAATCGCCAAACTTAATAGTACACCCTGGATTGCTAATCCTGAAAGCTTAAATTTAACTTTAGCAGAGCGATCGCGCTTACGCCAACCATTCACCAAACAAACTGTCTTTCGTGGGGTTACGCCAGGGGAAAATATTGGACCTTATCTTTCGCAATTTTTGCTAGTTGGGAATCAAGGACTAGGAAATATTGAGGCATTTAGTAACGGATTGATTCAGTATGGCTCGATTCGGATCGATCAAAAAGTGCGCTTCGCCGAACCTCATAAAGACTACATGACTACTTGGGAAGCTTGGTTAGATGTGCAAAACGGGGCAAGGGTTAACGGTTTAGAAACTTACTGTGATGCTCCTGGCTATCGCTTTATGGCTACTCCTAGAGATTTAGCTACCTATGTCCATTACGATGCTTTATATCAAGCGTATTTAAATGCTTGTCTGATTCTTTTAGGATTAGGAGTTCGGTTCGATCCTGGCATTCCGTTCCAAGCTCCTGATTTTCGCGATAAACAACAGGGTTTTGCTCAGTTTGGCGGACCGCAGATTCTGTCTTTGGTGACAGAAGTTGCGACTAGAGCTTTAAAAGCAGTTAGGTTTCAAAAATTTAATGTTCATCGTCGCTTACGCCCTGAAGCTGTAGGTGGTTGGATAACTCGCTACTGTAATGGTAAAACAGCAGACATTGAAGTGATTAAAACTTTAGTTGATGGCTTGGGACAAGACTTGTTACAAAAAATAGCTGCTCATAATCGCCAACAAAATAACCGATTTGCCGACCGTCAGAGCGATCGCAATAATGGTTTTAGCGACTCCTTCTTATTACCAATGGCATTTCCTGAAGGTTCGCCGATGCATCCAGCCTATGGCGCAGGTCATGCTACTGTCGCAGGAGCTTGTGTTACTATCCTCAAAGCCTTCTTTGATACTGGGACAACTTTACCTTTTTGTTATCAAGCTACTCCTGACGGTTCTCGGTTAGAAAAAGTAGAAATTGGTCGCCCTCTAACTGTCGAAGGAGAACTAAACAAGTTGGCTGCTAATATCTCTATCGGTCGCAACTGGGCAGGAGTTCATTACTTTACCGACTATATCGAATCGCTAAGATTGGGTGAAAAAATTGCCCTTGGCATTCTCGAAGAACAAAAACTAACCTATCGCGAAAACTTCTCGATGACTGTTCCTCTATTTGATGGCGGAAGTGTGCGGATTTAGTCATCACCTCATCAACCACCAACCACTAACTACTAACCAATAACCATGACTAAAAACCTATATGCATTTTTAGTAGGCATCGATGCTTATACTTATCCAGTAACACCATTGCAAGGATGCGTTAATGATCTCAAGGCTATAGCGGAATATTTACAAGGTAGAGTAGCCCAAGATGAGTATCAATTAAAACTGCGAATTCTGACTAATCAAGAGGCGACTCGTCAGGGAATTATCGATGGCTTTCGCCAACATCTAGCTCAAGCAACTAGTGAAGATATTGCCCTATTTTATTACGCAGGACATGGCTCGCAAGAGCAAGCACCGCCAGAGTTTTGGGAGATCGAACCAGACCGCCTTAATGAAACTATTGTTTGTTATGACAGTCGCAGTGAAACAGGTTGGGATTTAGCAGATAAAGAATTAGCCAAGCTGATTTCCGAAGTAGCTCAAAAGAATCCTCATACAGTGGTTATTCTGGACTGCTGCCATTCTGGTTCGGGGACTCGTGGCGAATTAGAATTAGAGGTTGCGGTCAGAAAAGCACCTTTAGATACTAGAATTAGACCTTTAGATAGCTTTATTGTTACTCCTGCTGAGATAAAACCCATAGCTAGTAGCTCTCGCAGTTTAGAGCCTAGTTCTAGCTGGCTGTCAGCGTCAGGAAAATATATTTTTCTTTCTGCTTGTCGCGATCGCGAGTTGGCAAAGGAGTATCATGCTGATGGGCTAAAAAGAGGCGTATTTTCTTATTTTTTGGTGGATACTCTCACCAAAACTAATGGTAAGTTAAATTACCGCGATTTATTTAAACGCACTGCTGCTTTAGTTCGTAGCAAAGTTACTGCGCAGTCGCCCCAAATCGAAGCAAAAGAGACATCAGATTTAGCGCAACCTTTTTTAGGTGGGGCGATAGCGACTCATCCGCCTTATTTTACTGTCAGCTATCAACCTGACTATGGCTGGGTAATTGATGGGGGTGCAGTGCATGGGATTACTAATAATGAGACTGTGCAGGTTGAAGCGGTGACTAAGAGAGGCGGGGACGCGAAGAATGTCTCTTCTCAAGCTAAAAGTCATAACACCACAGAATTAGCGATTTTTCCTTTTGAGACACCTGTAGCGGAGTTGTCCCAACCAGAAAAAGCCGTAGCTACAGCCTACGTATCGCAAGTCATGCCACAGCAAAGTCAAATTGTAGTAGCCAATCTCCAGCCTGAAACTACTTACAAAGCTATTGTTACCCGTTTATCCATTTCACCCAAAGGAGTCTTGATTACAGGAGAAATAGCAGGAGTAGGATTAGCTCGCAAAATACTACAACAGCAGTCTTCTCTCTATATTACAGAAGTTATCGAGCCTGAAACCGCAGAATGGCAATTACTCGCTCGCAACAATCAATACATAATTACTAGACCAATTGATGATCGCCCGTTAGTTGCGCCAATTGTTGCTTATACTGAAGCCAATGCTAGACAAGCCATCCAAAGATTAGAACATCTTAGTCGTTGGACGAATATTGCGGAACTTGCTAGTCCCGCTACGAGTCAGATTGCTGCTGATGCTGTAACCATGACGATTGATCACAACGGTCGAGAGTTAACCGCTACCGACTTGTATTTAACTTACTATCAAGAAAACGGACAATGGCAACAGCCAAGTTTTAAAGTCAAACTAACCAATACTAGCCAGACTCCATTATACTGTGCCTTATTAAATTTAAGCGATCGCTATGCGGTAAGTGCGGAACTACTGGCAACAAGTGGAGTGTGGCTACAGCCAGGAGAATCCGCTTGGGCGTTAGATGGTCAGCCCATATACTCAACAGTAAATCGCCAGCTTTGGCAACAAGGCATTACCGAAGCCCAAGATATTCTTAAACTCATTGTTAGCACTGCTGAATTTGATGCCACAGTTTTAGCCCAAAACGAGTTAGATTTACCGACTCGTGCTGTAACTAGTGCCAAACGGGGTAATGGTACTTTAAATCATTTAATGAGTCGCGTCCCAACTAGAGCCTTAACTAGCCAAAGAGAAACCGCAGCAGTATATGATGACTGGGTAACTAGTCAAGTTACGATTACTACGGTGCGTCCCCAGGAAACTATGGCGATTCCCCAGGAAAATCAGAGTCGCAGCTTAGGCTTTGGAGTCACCATACAACCTCATCCCAGTTTCCAAGCCCAAGCTCGTCTTACATCAGTTAATCAGACTACTAGAGCTTTAAATAGGGCAACAATACCTGCTATCTTGGCAGAAAATCAAGATTTAGTGCAATCGTTTCAATTTACTACTAGTCGGGGAAATGACCCTGGTTTGAGTGTGTTGGAGTTAACTCAGGTCAAAAATCCTGAAACAGTTAGTAAAGCCAACCCCTTAAAGTTAATTGTCGATACGCCTTTAGCTGACAACGAACAGTTATTACCCATAGCTTATGATGGCGAATTTTTCTTACCTTTAGGTTGGGAAAAAAATCTTGCAGGTGGTAAAACTGAAATTAATTTGATTAGATTACCGAATATCCCTAGCGAACTTCAAGATACCCGCAGTCTTGGCGGTGCATTTCGGATTTTCTTCCAAAAAATCATTAGTCAACACTGTGATTGGATATGCTCTGGCGACCAGAGCATCCCTCACGGTCAAAAACTCAACCGCGAGTTTAAATATCCCTTATTAGCTGTAGCTGATGTTGCTTTAGATGAAACTGTAACCTATATCCAAGATATTGCCCAGGTTAAAGCCAGAGTTGCCCAAGCCAACAATATTCTTCTCTATGTTCACGGCATTATTGGCAATACAGAAGACATGGTGAGGAGTGTGCGCCGAACTCAAGTAACAATTAATGATCAATCACAGCAACTAGCCGAAGTTTACGATCTCGTCTTAACTTTAGACTACGAAAATCTTCATACTTCTATTGAAGAAAATGCCCGTTTACTAAAACAAAGACTCGAACAAGTAGGTTTAGGAGCAAATCACGGCAAAAAATTACACATAGTCGCTCATTCCATGGGAGGCTTAGTCTCACGCTGGTTTATCGAACAAGAAGGCGGTAAGGCGATCGCTCAACATTTAATCATGCTAGGAACACCTAACGCTGGTTCTCCTTGGTCAACAGTGGAAGACTGGGCGATAACAATGCTAGGTATTGGACTCAATGGTTTAGCGACAGTTTCCTGGTCAGTTCCCGTTATTGGGATGTTGCTGCGAGTTTTGGGTGTTGCTGCTAGTAGTGTAGAAGCAATTGATGTTTCTTTAGATCAAATGCAGCCAGGTTCGGCTTTTTTAAAGCAGTTAGCTGCTAGTCCCGACCCGAAAATTCCTTACAGTATCGTGGCTGGTAATACGGCGATTATTCCTGCTGCAATGAAGTCTCAAGGAGATAAACCCAGTTTGATTCAGCGACTAATCCAGAAACTATCGAACCGTACAGTTTCCTTAGTATTCTTCGGTCAACCTAATGATATTGCGGTCAAAGTAGAGAGTATTAAAAGTGTCAACAATAACCGAACTTATCCACCCCAAATCCAAGAAGTAGCTTGCGATCACATGGTTTACTTTTACCATCCTGAAGGTTTAAAAGGGCTTTCTCAGGCGATTACTCAAGCTTGGCAAAGTGAGTCGAGAAATGTCAATAATTTTCCAGAAAATCGACTAAAACTAGCGGAAATTAAGATGTTTCTGAATTAAGACGCGAGAAATGGGATCAGCCCGATTTTCTTTGCCATTCCTGTAAATCTCTTTCTATTGCATAGTGCCAGTTTTTAGAAACTAATAAGACTTCGGTTGGTGAAGAATCTTGGGTCGGATTGATTTGAGCATAAATAACTTCAGGATTAATTGTGGCTTTTCCCAAAAGAATTTGATGAGTTTGTTGATTCTTTAATTCTATGGTGATGGTTGCTACAGGTGGCTCTAGTCCATACTGCGCTAGTTGTGCTGGTGAAACTGCAATTTGGCGATCGCTCGTTCCTTGTTCGATTAAGTTTAACAAAAATGCCATTACCCCCTCATTAACGAGAAATTCTTCAGGTTGTTTGAGTGAGAAAGTAGCAGATTTATCTGAGTTTTTCACTAATTCTAGAGTAGCTGGCGATCTCTGAATCACAATTCTCTGAATCGCTTCAAGGTCAAAATCAAACAGTTTTTGTTGTTGAGTCTCAACTGCTACTTTTGACCGTGAGGGATGCTCTCGTCTAATCTCATCAAGATAAACCAATGCTCCTAAAATCGCTGCGAGCAATAGTAACAACCAAGTACTTCTAGTTAACTTCATCGCTTGCGCCACCAAATAACTCCCGCCAAAACAAAGCTTAACAAAGGCATAATTCTTAACGCCATCCAACTAATTAACCCTGCTTCTGTTGGAGACAGATTAATTCTGCGATTAGTTGCTTCTTGAGGACGAATCGAAAGAGGAAGATTTTGTTCTCCAATTAACCAATTAACTGTGTTGAGAAAAATATCTCCATTAAGTTGCTGTTGAAACCAGCCATCGGTGGCAAACATCCCATTGCCAAAAACCACCATTCGCGTTGCGGGAAGATTAGAATTAGACTCGCGGTTGAGGGCAAATGCTAAAGTCAAAGGACCTGGGGCATCTTCTTCAGGATTAAACGTAATCTCTTCAGGAGCTAGATTACTTTCTGCCCAGGTATTCTCATCAGTAATTGCCAAAGGTGTCGTAGTAACTTCTGGTTTTTCAGTCAGATTTAGGGGTCGAGATTCGGGAAAAATGGTCACACCACTACCAAAACTGTCAGTAATTGGGTGATCGCCATAATTAGTCACAAAAATTACTCCAGGACCGAAACCCCAGGTACTACCGACACCAGAAAAATCAATGACAAAACGCCGATCTAAGCTAATTCCCCAATTTTGCAAAATCGGAGTGAGACCAGGATCGACATCAGGCATCAACATCATCATCAGTCTTCCTCCCTGGTCAAGATAGGCTTGGAGTAATGTTACTTCTTGAGCTAATAAATTTCTTAAAGGTTTGGCAATAACAATTACATCAGTATCATCAGGAATCTTTCCCTGAGTAATCAAATTTAGCCCCCGAACCACATAGCCTCGGTCTTGTAATTGAGCAATAGCTTGAGAAAAGCCTCCTTCTACCGCATCTAATTCTGGCTCTCCGTGTCCCTGTAAAAAATCTATCGTAAAAATGCGATCGCTTTGGATTTTGACCAGAGCATTTGTCAGTTGAATTTCCGCAATATTAGCACCCAAATCATTACTGATCGGTTCGAGTTTTTGGCTTTTAGCACCATATTCAAGATAAACTTCGCCAAAAGACTGGACATTAAACTGTTCCGCCAGTCCAATTTGAATTTCTGGATCGACAAATTCAAATTGAAAGTTGTCATTATAGCGTCCATAATTTTCCAGTAAAGTTTTGAGTTCTGGAGCAATGTTGCGGTCAAATACCCAGACTTTCAACGGTTGCGTCAAATTAGCAACAATTTCTTGGGATTGAGGCGCTAAAGTAAACAATTTATTTTCTGTCAAATCAAAGCGAACACTATAACGGATTGCCAGAAAGTTAATCAGAGCTAAAATGATTAAAATCGCGACAGATTTAGTTAAAAGATTGATTCCTGCTTCTGTTGCTCTAGTTTGCCAAAATTTAGTACTCTCTTTTTTGCCAATAATTAAAGAACCAATCCCTATAATGATGCCAACTAAAATTAGTGCTGTAGGTAAAATCAGCCAGTTATCAGTAATCGCTCCTACTACCAATCCTGTAACAAACAAACCTAATGCCAATAACAATAAGAATTTGGTCATGACCCATTCATAACTTATATTGCTCTATCCTAAAACTTTTACCATAGAGATTTCTGGCAATCGGATCTCAAAAAAGTTGCAAAATAGCGATCGCTATAGTTTAGTTCATCAAAAAACAGCGACTTTATCGGTTTTTTCCCAAGGTAGTTCTAAATCAGTTCTGCCCATATGTCCGTAGGCAGCTAGCTGTTGATAAAATTTGCCCTGATGCAGAGAGGGTAAAAATCGCAGATTAAACTGCTGGATAATTCCTGCGAGACGAAACTCGAAATGCTGGTGCAGTTGTTGAATAATCTCTTGTTCATCGACTTTACCCGTACCAAAAGTTTCCACTTCAATGCTTACAGGACGAGCTTGCCCAATAGTATAGCTGAGTTGGATTTCACATTCATCAGCTAAATTAGCTGCCACGACATTTTTCGCTGCATAACGCGCAGCATAAGCACCAATACGGTCGATCCGAATCGGGTCTTTACCGCTAAGTGCTGCACCACTGTGTTTAGCATACTCGCCATAGGTATCGATCGCATTTTTTCTGCCAGTTAAACCCGAATGAAGTGCAGGACCTCCTGGAAATACTAATCCATCGGGGTTGATAAAAATGTGGGTTTCTGAGTCGGGTTTAATTGCTACTTCGGCAAAAGCTGGCTCAATGACAGTCTCGTAAATTTCTTTTTGTAGCTGTTGGAGATCGGGATAAGCAGGGTCATCTTGACTAGCGACAATCGTAATACTGTGAATCCGTTGCGGTTGGCGATCGCGATATTCAACCCCTACCTGAGTTTTCCCATCAGGAATTAGGTAGGGTAGGATGTTTTCTTTTCTGACTGTATCGAGTCGCCGTGCCAACTTATGTGCCAACCAAATTGGTAAAGGAATTAAAGCTTCAGTTTGATTACAGGCAAAACCAAAGACTGTAACTTGATTTTTGACGGGTATTTGCTCGATTTCCGCATCTGATAGCTGTTTTTCGTCAAAAAAACCCTGTTTACTTGCTGGTAGCTCTTCTAGACTAGTTAGAATACTACAAGTTTTACTATTAAATGAAGGTTGATGATAACCTACTTCTTCAATAACCCGTCGTGCCACATTGGTAAAGTCAACGTTGGCATTGGGTTCAAAGCGGGCTGAGAGAAAGACAATTCCCGTAGAAACCGCGCACTCAGTAATAATACGAGAACAGGGGTCTTGTTGCAACAGACGATCAACAATCGCATCACTAATGCGATCGCACAGTTTATCAGGATGTCCCTGAGTCACTGATTCTGAGGTGAACATGAAATCTTTTTTCATAGTGAATGGTGAATGATGACTAATAACTAATAACTAATAACTAATAACTAATAACTGATTACTGATAACTGATTACTGATTACTGATTACTAATAACTGATTACTGATTACTGATTACTGATTACTAACTGTCCGTTAACAATCCGATGAGTGCCGTTGCTGATAATGCGATCGCCTTCTCGAATTGTTCCCCGCACCAAAACGCGATCGCTTTGGGTGGCTAATACTTCTACTTCTCTTCTTTCTACGGGAAAAACATCCTTAGCCGTTGCTGCTTTTTCTCCCAAGGCATAAGCAAACCACAAG
>DAXETX010000041.1:0-19643 GCA_051155735.1 Xenococcaceae cyanobacterium | reverse complement strand
CTCCTGAATCTAGCTCTAAAAAAGTCTCTAATTCAGCATCACTTACTGAACCATTTCGATTAGTAAGTAAAGCTTGGAATTCGCCATCAGTAGGAGTTATCCCAATTCCTGCTCTTCGGATACGTGCAAAGCCAATAGTTTCAAAATCCTGAAAATCACCTGTTTCAAAACTGAAGTTAAAATCATCAAACATTTAAAACAGTCCTCCGATACTAGTTTAGGTTGTGTACAAGAATTGTTTTAAGTTTTAAAACAAATTGCAAGCTTATAATAGTTGATGAATTTTAGATATTGTGTGTTTTTGCTGACATGAATTGTAAATTTTTGGTAAAGTTGGAAAACTTTGCTACTAATTGCGGTGAAATAATATGGTAAGTGGCAAGTGCGATCGCTTCTTCAATTGGTTATTAAGACAACTCGATTAATACGAGTTTAATCAGCTGCAAACATAAAAAAATAAGGCAGATATATAAATACCTACCTCAACTTCTAAAATTAAATATTAAATTGTCATAATTTCTAGGCATTAACCAACTCAGGTTCAGAACGTTTGCTGTTACGAATCCCTTCAATAGCTGTAGCATAATCAGCAGCTTTAAATACAGCAGAGCCAGCAACAATAGCGTTAGCACCAGCTTCAAGAACTTGCCAAGTATTGTTAGGCTTGAGTCCACCATCTACTTCAATCCAGGGGTCTAGACCTCTAGCATCACAAATTTGACGTAACTTGCGTACTTTATCAACCATCTCAGGAATAAAGCTTTGACCACCAAAACCAGGATTAACGCTCATAATTAACACGAGATCGCAAACTGGTAAAACATAGTCAATTAGTTCTAAAGGCGTAGCAGGGTTAAGTACCACACCAGCTTGCTTACCTAAATCGCGGATTTGGCTAAGAGTGCGATGTAAATGGGGTGATGCATTGTGTTCTGCATGAACCGAGATAAGATCTGCCCCTGCCTTAGCAAAGTCTTCGACATACTTCTCTGGTTCGACAATCATTAAATGAACGTCTAGGGGTTTTTTGGTATGAGGACGAATTGCTTTGACAATTAACGGACCAATAGTGATATTAGGGACAAATCTTCCATCCATCACATCAACATGAATCCAATCAGCACCAGCACGATCTACCGCTTGAATTTCTTCACCTAAGCGACTAAAATCCGCTGATAATATTGATGGAGATATAACTACTTTTTTATCAGTCATAATGCTGCCTCTTCTATACGTCCTACTTTTGTATCGATCTTAACAATAATTTTAGCTTCTCCCGTTTACCTTACCACATTCTTTCTGGGCAGCAGTACTGGTAAAACCCAATCTGGGGCAATTAATCATCACTTTATGTCATGCTATTTTAATTTTTAGAATTCTACTTGAGTTAGTCTCTGTTGTAGCATTCGCGGAAAGGCATCGTAGTATTTTTGATTGAGAGGAGAAGGATGAGGTAACGGTAGCAAGATCACAGATTTACTAAAAGTATGCCCTGCTGTATCAGTCGCCGTTAGAGAAACAGTTAATTTGGCTTCAAAGCGATCGCTTCTGCGATAAAAACTATCTAATTCCCCTTTAGCACCGTAGGGAGCATACCATTTAAAAGCTTCTGTGCCGAGAGTGATAATTTGAGTTCCTTGCCAATGAATGGCTAATAGACGTTCGATATAAGGACGAAAGCGTTTTTTGACTTTGACTGGATAAGCTTTGTTACCAGGGGGTTTGTAGGGTACAGTATTAGCTAACAGAGCGCGATCGCATATAGTTTGTAACTCTTTAGGATTGGTCGTTTTTTGCTGATGAATTACTTGATAAAATCCCTGACGCACGAGAGTTCCAGCAGCACCGATTAGGGGTTGTCTAGCGTGAACTTCATCTTTGCCTAAATCTCTACCAAAAAAACACAAGGGACTTTGTAAATTTCCAGCATACAACACAGGATAAGTCGGATCGAGTTTAGCCGATTGATAAACAGGAATATCGATGGGGAATTCTTCTCTTTTGGCTTCTGTTTGTACCTGAGTGATTAAAGTAGCAATATCGGACATGAAACTTGATGATTTTGAATTTTTCTCAGTCTCCCAATCTTCTTAGCTTCTAGTCAACCAATTCAAGATAGATATTAGCTGGATTTGGCTCGACCAATTATGTTATTTAATTCTGTGAAGGTGGTGCAGGAGGGTCAGGAAATTGATTAGGGTTGGGGATACTGGGAATTTGCGGAACAGTGGGCAAAGGACTAGACTCTGAAGGCTCAAAACCATCAGGAACAGTAGCTAACGCCACGCGATCGCCTCCTACCTCTCTCAAGATATCTAAAACTTCTACGACTTCACGATAGGTAGCATTTTTTGAGGCGTATAATACCATGCGTCCATTAGGATTAGTTTCATTGTAATCTTCGAGACGAGCGGATAATAAACTTCTAGTGACTGGTTGCTGTTCTACATAGAGTTGACCAATATCGTTGATCGTCACGATTAATAAGTCGCGCATTTGAGGTGTACCAGTTTTAGCTTGAGGTAAGTCTAAGTTAATTGCTTGTTGACGGGAAAGGTTAACTGCTGCTAGCAGAAAAAAGGTCAGAATACAAAAAATTACGTCAATTAACGGCAAAAGTTCGATTCTAACTTCGTTTTTACTAGTTTCATCTTGCCACAGGCGAAACCGACGAATTGGCGCAGCATTGTGTTCTGAAAAATTTTGGCGATTTTTGGGACTCATAACAACGATTATTACCAGCAAAAATTAACTAAAAAAAGGCAATTTATCTTTCTGATTCAGAATCAGGATTAGAAGCTATTTTAGGATTAAAGCGAAACTTCTGGCGATCGCGAAGTGGCGCGGAGCGATCGCTATCCAAATCGAGATTGAGGTTAGATTCGTTTGACTCCAAGTTTCTCGCTTCAGCTTCAAACCATTTTTGACGGTAAAGAACTTCTAGCTGACTACCAGTTTTCCGAAAAACCCGAACTCGACTCGCCCAAAAACTTTGAAATAAACGATAAAAAGATAAACTCACAATGGCGACTAAAAGTCCCATAGCAGTAGAAATTAAAGATTCGCCAATGCCCAAGGTTACTCCAGAAGTAGAAGCTGTTCCTAAATCGCTAATTCTAATCGAACTTAAAGCTTGAATTAAACCCCAAACTGTACCAAATAATCCTAATAGTGGCGAAAGAGTAATAATTGTTTCTAAAATTTTTTCCCCTTGACGCATTTTAGCCAACTCGTCATCCGCAGCAGCTTCTAAAGCTAGATGAAATACCTCTGGATCGGGGTTAGAGAGTTGCAAGGGAGAATAAACAAAATTGCCTAGAGGATGATCTTTCGCTTCTTGGGCAACTTTAGCAACCAAATCCCAACTGAGATCCGCTGCATCTAAAATTCGCTTGAGCAGTTTTTTTTCCCTTAATAAAACTGTTGACCAAAACCAAATACGTTCTAAGATAATCGCTAGAGCCAGAATCGAAAGAAACAGTAGAGGCCAGATTGTTACTCCACCCTTGACAATAATTTCTTCTAGAGTCACAGTCGTAAATTACCTCCAATAACTTCCCCATTCAATAATTCTGATTTAGCCTACACCATGTTAGTAAAGATTGAATCGGTGACTGATACTCTGCCGTAAAACGACAGAGCCTCCAGTCACCGCATTCCGCGGTCATAACTCTGAACTAAGTTATTGCTTAATCCATTCTAGATGTTGGGGCAATAGTTTAGCCAAATCGTAACGTTCGAGGATGGTTTCCCTGGCTCTAGTGCGGATTTTTGCCATTTGATCGCGATTGTCCAAAGCCTCGACAATTTTAGCTGCTATTTTTTGAGGTGAGAAAAAGTCCACTAATAGACCATTAACTCCGTCTTCAATCACTTCTTGCACTGGTGGT
This sequence comes from Xenococcaceae cyanobacterium, assembly GCA_051155735.1. Taxonomy (GTDB): domain Bacteria; phylum Cyanobacteriota; class Cyanobacteriia; order Cyanobacteriales; family Xenococcaceae; genus JASJCP01. The sequence continues at coordinate 15,753 of DAXETX010000041.1, read as the reverse complement.
GTTGCCGAACCGACGATTAAACATCCTGTGGCTAAAGCCTCTAACATTGACCAAGATAAAACAAAGGGACGAGTTAGATAAAGATGCACTGAAGAAGCTTGTAAGACTTGAAGATATTCGCCATAGGGCAATAAGTCGGTAAAATGAACTCGGCTTAAATCTAGGGGAAATTTTTCTAGCATCGCCTCTTTATAAGTTTTGCCATCAGGAAGCGATTTACCGTAAGCAACACGATTTTTGCCGACAATCACAAAATGACATTGGGGTCGTTGCTGTTGCAAAATTGAGATGGTTTCAATTAATTGCGGAAATCCTCGATAAGGCTCCATCCCCCTAGCAACATAAGTAACAATTTCGGAGACTTCTGCCAGGTTTAAATTAATCCGTGGTAAAACTAATTTGGCTTCTGGCTGAGGTTGAAAATAGTTAGTATCTACACCATCATGATGGACTTTAATTTTTGAGTGAAACTCAGGGGGAAACTGTTGCCGTTGCCAATGAGTCGGCGAAAGACCGCGATCGCAACTATACAAGTCAATTAAAATTGGCGCGTTTTTGATGCGAATTCTCGCTTCATCATCCGCACTGAGAGGATCGCTGGGATCGAAATCCGCATCTGAGCCATGAGCCTGATAAAACCACTCAAAATAACACAATAATTTAGCCTTGGGAAAAATATCTTTAATAAAAAGCGTCGGACCCCAACCCGAATGACCATATACTATATCAGGAATAAAGTTATTATCTTTGAGTGTTTGAGTTAAACGATATACTGCTTGACCTTCTAACACTGCATTTTCTAGAGTTCTAACATAGTGATGAGTCTCTGGTCGAGCGGTACGAGATTTTTCATAAAGGACTTTAGTTACCCCTGCAATTTGCCCTTCTTGACGATTAGTGCCAAAAACTACTTGATTTTGAGGATTTTCTCCTAAAGTGGCTGCTAGATGGCGAAATTGGGCAGGAAAGTTAGGATGTAAAAATAAAATACGCATTGAAAATAATCAATTTTTTTCTAGTATATTTTCTGTTTAACTGATTCGACTAATTACTAGACTTCTGAGCTAGCTGGCTTCCCAGTATAGTCGCTAAAATAATGCTTTTTAAGCTCGTAAATTCTCTCATACTTTCTCTCAAGAGAATCACTATGTTTGGCAAAAATAAATTGTTCCGAATTTTGGTTATATTACTGATCGGATTAGGCAGTTGGTTGGGCGGAATTTCTCCCATCAAACCTGTTACAGCAGTCCCATCTCCTCTTGCCCAGATCAGTCCTGATAATCTTAATCTAGGTAAACAACTATATCTAGAAAATTGTCAAGGTTGCCATATTCCCCTTCCCCCTCAAATTCTCCCTACTGATAGTTGGCGCAACATTCTCAACAATTTAGAAAATCACTACGGTGAAACTTTGCCTCAAACCAATAATTTAACTACGCGATTGATCTGGAATTATCTGCGATTTTCTTCTCGCCCTTATTTAGAAGGAGAAAGAACTCCCGAATATCTTACTAACTCGCGCTATCTTCAAGCACTTCATCCTCAAGTTGACTTACCAAAACCGACAACGCACCAAAGTTGTAATTTGTGTCATCCCAAAGCTGCACAATTTGACTATCGTAGTTTGAGCGATGATTGGCAGTGATGCAGTTAGTTTTATTCGGATAAATAGCCAATCAAATTACCTAGATCCGCAAAATTGCTCCTATATTTCTTTCGGAAAATTGCCACAATAAGGATAGCAATATTGACCGCGATCGCCAACATGACAAATACTATTCAACCGCCCCACCCCAATAAACAGGTATTAATTCGTCTCGAAGGAATCGAAAAAGTCTATGGTGAGGGCAATACCGCAGTTCATGCTTTAGATGGAGTTGATTTAATTATTCATCAAGGAGAATACTGCGCCATTATGGGGGCATCTGGTTCGGGAAAATCTACAGCGATGAATATTATTGGTTGTTTGGATCGTCCTACTGCGGGACACTATTATCTAGATCGGGCTGATGTTTCGGGTTTGGATGACGAACAATTAGCGACAATTCGGAATCGTCAGATTGGTTTTGTCTTTCAGCAGTTTCATTTGTTACCGCAAATGAGTGCTTTAGAAAATGTGATGCTTCCGATGGTTTATGGCGGAGTTCCCTATTCAGAAAGAGTAGAACGGGCTAAGGCAGCTTTAGTTAGAGTTGGCTTGGCTAACAGACTTTATAACAAACCGAATCAACTCTCAGGAGGACAACAACAACGAGTTGCGATCGCTCGTGCCATTGTCAATCAACCTTTATTATTACTCGCCGATGAACCGACAGGTGCTTTAGACTCTCACACAACTCAAGAAGTGATGCAGATTTTTGACGAGTTACGTCGTAGCGGAATTACTGTAGTTATGGTAACTCATGAACCAGAGGTAGCACGCCTAACCGAGAGAATTGTTTGGTTTCGCGATGGTAAAGTGATTTATTCTCATCTCACTCCCGCAGAAATGTTAGATGTGGCTGTTGCCAAATAAATAATTACTTTGACAAACTTGCTTTGCCCCCCCAATTAAGACATAATATTAGATTAAGTAATTTGTATTTTCATATACTAAAATTAAGATAATCAAGATCATCTTTATCAAAGAGGGGTAATCAATAGGCTAGTGAATCCACATCGAAGGGTTACTTCAAACCAACAGCTAGAGGAACAACAGCCATCAGGTTATAACGCATCAGCGATCGCCAAATATTATCGTCGCCGACCCTGGCTTGCTCTCTGGCGCACCATGCAATTAGTTTGGCTGTTTGGTAATTTTTACTTAAATTTGCAATGGGATAATTGGACAAACCAGCAAGAAGCGAACAAGCTCAAACGAGCTAGAGAATTACGGCAAGTTTTGACTAGATTAGGTCCAACTTTTATCAAGGTGGGACAGGCGTTATCGACTAGACCCGATCTGATTAAACGTGACTTTTTAGATGAGTTGATTAAGTTGCAAGATCAACTACCTCCCTTTGATAATCAAACAGCTTTTAACATTATTGAAACTCAATTAGGTTGTTCTGTTAGAGAAGCCTACAGAGAAATCTCACCTCATCCAGTAGCAGCAGCCAGTTTAGGACAAGTTTATCAGGCTGTATTGCACACAGGAGAAGAAGTAGCGGTTAAAGTACAACGCCCTAATTTACGTCCAATTCTCAATCTCGATCTCTATTTAATGCGTTGGGCTGCTGGTTGGCTTGCTCCCTGGCTTCCCTTAAATTTAGGTCATGACCTGACTTTGATTGTGGATGAATTTGGTAGCAAATTGTATGAAGAAATAGATTATATTAATGAAGCGAAAAACGCGGAGAAATTTGCTGCTAATTTTCAAGGTGATCCTGAAGTAAAAGTTCCTGGGATTTACTGGCAATACACTAGAACTAGCGTTTTAACTTTAGAATGGATCAACGGGATTAAACTTACAGATATACCACAACTCAAAGCTGCGGGTTTAGATGCTGATGAACTAATCCGAATCGGTGTGACTTCTGGTTTGCGTCAGCTATTAGAACATGGCTTTTTTCACGCCGACCCTCATCCAGGAAACTTATTTGCCACTCTCGATGGTCGTATGGCATACATCGACTTTGGCATGATGGATCAACTAGAAGAAGCAACCAAAGAAACTCTCACTAGTGCGGTAGTGCAACTAATCAATCGAGATTACATAGCCTTAGCTAAAGATTTTGTCACTTTAGGGTTTTTGACCCCAGATATTGATATTCAGCCCATTATTCCAGCTTTAGAACAAGTTTTAGGCAAAGCGATGGGTGAAAGTGTCATCGATTTCAACTTCAAAACCATCACCGATGAATTTTCCGAATTAATGTATGAGTATCCTTTCCGAGTTCCTGCTAAATTTGCCCTAATTATTCGTTCTTTAATTACCCAAGAAGGTTTGGCTTTGAGTCTCAACGACAAGTTTAAGATTGTCGAGGTATCTTATCCTTACGTTTCTCGCCGACTGTTGACAGGGGAATCACCGCAACTGCGCAAACGCCTTCTAGAAGTCTTAATAAGAGATGGTAAATTCCAGTGGGAAAGGTTAGAAAATATGATTGCGATCGCTCGATCTGACCGCGCCTTTGATTTATTGCCCACAGCCCAGCTAGGGTTACAATATCTTTTGTCAGAAGAAGGTCAATACCTGCGTCATCAACTATTACTGGCTCTAACCGAAGATGAAAAACTACATACAGCAGAAGTTCAAAGACTTTGGAGTTTAATCAAAGACGAATTGCAACCGCAAAAAATCATTGATTTAGCTTTTAATAAGTTTCGAGAAATTTCTACCGAGAGAATCGCTGCGATTATTCCTACAGCCATTAATTAAAGCTGATAAAAATTGCTATTAGACAAGTTTTTTAGCTTAATTAAAACGAGAATCCTACGTTTGTAATTTTAATTCAAGGGTAGATGAATCGTTTTCCAGTAACTATGCTACAATAGTTTATAGAAAATTAAATTTACTCTAAATGTACAAAGTAGTCAAGATAAGACTTTATCCGAACATTCAGCAACAACAAGCCTTAAGTCAAGCTTTTGGGAATTGCCGATGGCTTTGGAACTACTGTCTTAATTTGATGAATCAAACGTATAAAGATACGGGAAAAGGCTTGTCGGGATATGCAGTTAAGAAGCAAATACCACAATTAAAAAAAGAGCATGAATGGTTAAAGTTAACTTACTCACAATGTTTACAGCAGGTCTGTTTAAACTTGGGAGTAGCATTCAACAATTTCTTTGAACGTAGAGCTAAATACCCTCGCTTTAAATCCAAACATGGCAAACAATCGATTCATTATCCTCAAAATGTTGAAAAAATAGATAGCTGTTTAAGATTGCCTAAAATTGGTGATGTTAAAGCTGTTTTTCATCGTTCAATAGAGGGCAAGTTTAAAACTGTAACTGTATCTAAAAACCAAGCTGGTCAATACTTTGCTGCAATTTTATTTAATGATGGAGTAAATAAACCAAAAGTAACCAACAAGGGCAAAGCTATAGGAATTGACCTTGGATTAACTCACTTTGCGATCACCAGCGAGGGAAGCAAATTTGATAATCCTAGATGGATAAATAAGCATGAGAAAAACCTAAAAATTAAACAGCAACAATTATCAAGAAAACAAAAAGGTAGTAATAACAAAAACAAATCTAGGAAAAAAGTAGCAAAAGTCCACTTAAAAATAGCTAACTGCCGTTCGGATTTTCATCACAAGCTATCGCGCAGGATAGTAAACGAAAGCAAAGTTATTTGTGTTGAAAGTTTGGCAGTAGCAAATCTGGTTAAAAATCGTAAACTATCAAAAGCAATTTCTCAAGTAGGTTGGGGGCAATTCTGTACCATGCTTAAGTACAAAGCTGAACAAGAAGGTAAAACCTATGTTGAGGTAGATCGATTTTTTGCTAGTAGTAAAACTTGTAATGTTTGTCTAAATCAAGTTGATAGTTTATCTCTAGAGATAAGAACTTGGACGTGCAGTAATTGTAACACCAAACATGACAGAGACATCAACGCCTCCATCTGTATCAGAGATGAAGGTCTGCGAATTCTAAAATCTTTGACCTCTGGGACAGGGGATAAAGCCGATCGCCAAACTGTAAGACGTAGTAATAGAGGACGAAAGAAATCTACTACTACGCTGGTTTCTGGGTAGGAAGCTGCTCTTGTAATCTATGATTCAAGAGTCAGTAGTTCACTTGCTTAAACTTAGTTGATAATCAGTTCTAGAGAAAATTAAACTACCATCTTTTTTTGAGCGAATCTTGGTGTTAAAAACTGCAAAAATTCAATTACGTCAAGAAATTTTAGCTCGGAGAAAAGCTCTATCTGTCAAAGAATGGCAAGAAAAAAATCACCAAATATGCGATCGCCTTTTAGCTTTTCCTTTATTTCAACAAGCAACTACGATTTTAGCTTATTTTAGTTTTCGTCGAGAACCAGATCTTAGTTGTGTATTTAATACTAATAAAAATTGGGGCTTTCCGCGATGTGTCAAATCTACTTTATCATGGCATTTTTGGCAATTTGGAGAACCTTTAAAACAAGGTAAATATGGAATTTTAGAACCTTTAAATAATGCACCTCAAATATTACCTCAAACTGTAGATTTAATTATTGTTCCTAGCGTGGCTTGTGATACTTTCGGCTATCGTTTAGGTTATGGCGGAGGTTATTATGATCGGCTTTTAAGCTCTCCTAAATGGCAACATATTCCTAAATTAGGTATTGTTTTTGATTTGGCTTATGTACCTCAATTACCAATAGAATCTTGGGATATCAAGCTAAACTATATTGGTACTGAATCATTACTGCAAAAATGTTAACTGTTTTTAATGTAGAGTAAAGATAAGTTAAGCAAATTTAGGAATTTTTGAGTATATTTGCTCAAATGTATTTAGCGAATCGTTTATTTCATTTAAGCTTTATTAAGCAACTTTCAAGATCTATTTAAAAAAGCCAGTGATTTTGCTAACTTGATCACACAACTGTTGAAAAAGATCGCTATTTATAATCTTTATCAAAATTTCAAGTTATCAAGTTTAAGTTCTTATGAGGCATTTTCACGACGTTTGGGTTCAAGAATGGTGCGATAAAAATGGCTGGACTGATTTGTTTAGAGAACGCTACAACCATTACTGGGCTTTTCCTCCCAATGCAGTTATGCCAGAGCCGATCCCGCAGAAAGTTTTGCGAATTATCAAAGCGGAAAAAGGCTTTACTGTAGATGAGCAATTTTGGTTAACTATGGCTGCTGTTTTGAGTATCACAGCGGTGCTTTTAGGTTATTTTCTCGGTAATCCCATGCCGATTGTTTTAGCTTTTGCTTTTGATGCGGTTACTGTGGCTCAATTAGAAGTAGAAGAAGATGTTTAGCCATCTTTTCTGAGATTGCCGGATTCTACTTTTGGAGAAACTAATTAAGGTATCCATTGAGGATTAAAACCAATAAAAGGTAATTGTTCTACCTGATGCTGCGGGGCTGTTTCAGAAGGAGGGATTAATAGCCATAAACGGCTAGTAACAATGGTTTCGCCTGAATCAGTAGTAGTAATATCATTACTAGACAAAGTATCAGTAGTTAGTACTTGATCGAATAAGACTCCTAAACCATCAGGTGCAATACTAATGCGACTATCTTGATATTCTGGTAAAGCTAGTAGGGGAGTAGTCTCACTAGTTTTAAGATCGATTGCTGCGAGATAGGGTTGTTCGCGATATTCGTCTCCTGGTTTTAGTTCTGACAACAAACAGTAAAGCTGGGTAGCAGTGGGGTTAAATTGACAATCAATAATCGAACCTGCTAAATTGAGTAGCTCTTTTTGGACTCCTTGATTATTTACATAAAACAGCGATCGCGTATATTTCAGGTCTTGATTGTCGGTATTGTAATTGATCATGGCAGCAGCCATGCCATCAGCGGAAAAACTGACTACTCGTCCAAATTTGGGCAGAAAATCTAAGGGTTCGGCTTCTGGCTGTAAAGGGAATAAAGCAATTCCTTCTCCTTGAGCCACAGCCAGGGTTTTACTATCAGGAGTGACTAGAAAATCGCCTCCTGTCGAGTTTTTTAGGGGTTGCAGCGAATTGTCTTCTTGAAGCACCCAAAGTCCAAAATCTTGGGGATTATTACGGTTTAGTCGTTGCAAGACAATAGTTTTACCATCTTGGGACAAGTCAAATTTATTATTTTGATACTCTTGATTATCTAATACTAGTTTTAGTTGCGAGTTCGGCTCGCTATCATTTAATCCTGTCGTTACAGTATAAAGCTGCAACATTCTAATGCCATCAATGCCACTACTTTTGTCGGCTGCGGAGAATAAAATGCGATCGCCTTGAGGATAAGGCTCAAAATCAAATACAGTCAGATTTTCTGGAGTCAGGATAGTTTTTTGTTGCTGAGTCCAATTGTAGAGAATTAATCTGCCTCTTTCTTCAGCTTCACTACCAAGATAAGCAAAAGCGCGATCGCGTGTCTGAAATTGGCTGAAAAAAGGGGTGATTTCTTGCCCTAATTCGGTTTCTTGCGCAAACCTTTGTCGGGCTTTTTGGAGAAAGACGCGATAAGTTTCCCCATAGGGGGCGGGTACTCTCAGAGTATAAGCGAGTTTATTACCAGCCCAACTAAATTTTCCTGGTAATGGTGGTTCAATGGCGAGATTTTGTTCGACACTTTGGCGATCCATCGGACGATTAAACGTCATCAGAAAGGCTTTATCTTCCGCACCAATCAGTAGATTCTGCCAACTAAATTCTTCAACTTGGGGTTGTACCTCAAACCAACAGCGATCGCTACAGCTATGGCTATTCCAGATTAGTAACCCCATAATGAGACTTAAAAAAGTGATTAGGGCGATCGCAATAGAGTCGATCGGTTGTAATTTTTGTGGCTTGTTCATCGCTACTGCTTAATCTGTAATATAAGGATCTCTGGGAGTAGGAATCTGTTTGATTTCGCTGGGGATTAAGACTAATTTGCGTTGGTTTTGATAATCTTCCCTCGGTAAATTAGCTGTTGCCATAGTTCCCGTAATTTCTAACCACGTATCGGGGGAATAAGTACTGCGATCGCCTGGTAACTGGACAGGAATTCCAATTGGATAAGCATCGATCGCACAACAAGTCACAATAAAGCGCGAGATTAAAATATAATTGGCTGGAAGTTCTGGGAGATGGACGACAAATCCCGTGACTTTTGCCGATTGTCCTTGATAAGCATCGGGTTCGGGATAAGCATTGAGAGTTCGTACCCAATCAATCAGCGATCGCTCTTCGGGTTGCGTCTTCGTCACAAAAGACTGAGGTTGAGAACGAGTCATCGGCAGACTTTCGGTAACTCCCCTTTGCAACGCTATTTCACTAGTTAGAACCTGGGGTGAAATTATAATTCCTGCGATCGCGACTCCCAACAACAGAGTTCTACTAAATCTAGCGGGAAAAAGCGTTATATGTTGGGGATTATCAAAAGAAGAATTAGGCGATCTTAAAAATAAGCTGCCTCGAACTATCGCTATTGTTAGCAATAAAATTCCCGTAGCCACCATCAGCAAAAAGTAATTGGGATGAATTAATAATTTATATTCTTTAGTAACAGCATATTTTAGTAAAAGAATTCCCCAAGCCAGAAACACCGAGTTATCTAACCAAAAACTCCAATAATACTGTCTAATTCGTTTGGGGTTGGCAGACTTAGACCGAGAGGTTTTACTAGTTATAGACTGTTGTTGAGTCATTTAAGCTAAATAACTATGAATCAGAGTTAATAAAAAAGTCAATTGAGCCACAATTGCAAAAATGTAAATAATAATCTTAGGTTGAAAGATCGATGCCATCAATCCAATGGCTTTAATATCGATAGTCGGACCAAAAACCAAAAAAGCTAGCAAAGAACTGCTAGTGAAAGTTGCAGCAAAAGAAAGCGCGAAAAAAGCATCTACCGTCGAACAAATTGAAACAATTGCTGCTAACAGCATCATGGCAATAATTGAAGTTAGATTATCGTGGCTCAAACTCAAAACGAATTCACGAGGGACAAAAACTTGAATCATTGCTGCGATCGCACTACCAATCACTAACATTCCTCCCAATTCTCTCAGTTCTAAGACTACATTATGCAAAAAACTCAGTAATTTGGAATTATTGCTAATCGCTACCACAGGGGATAAAGTTTCTGCAAATAACTGTTCCATTCTTTGAGGTTGTCCTGAAGTTCCGAGTAAAAAAGTTCCCGACTGCAATAATATAGGTGTTTCCCTCGCTGTCGATTGTTGTGGTTCATTAGCTACTAAAAAATTAAATTGGGACGCTAAATTAGGTTGTAGCAGTGGTATCGGGTCTTTTTGCCAACTAAAAATATAGCCCACAGTCGTTGCAATTACTAAAGAAAAAACTACTCTCAAAATCACAATTTCGGGTTGATCGCCAAAAGCTACCCAAGTTGACCAAATAACCACAGGATTAATTGTTGGTGCTGCTAAAAGAAAAGCTGTCGCCACTCCTGGAGATACTCCTTTTAATAATAATCTTCGTGCTACAGGAACATTACCACATTCACATACAGGAAATAAAAAACCGACACAACTCCCCACTAAAGCACCCAAAAAAGGATTCCTTGGTATTTTGGCAATCAGTTGACGTTCATCAATCAAAAGCAAGATAGAACTAGAAACTATTACTCCTAGCAATAAAAAAGGCATTGCTTCTACTAGGAGACTTAAAAACAAAGTAAAGGCATTAGACAATTGACTCATACCAAGTAACCATAAATAGTTATCAAGAACTATTAATTTTTAAAACAGCAGTATTATACTAAATCCGCTTTCTATAAGTTAGACAATATAAGAATTGCTCGTATTGATTCACGAAGTCAGAGGCAGCGGAGTCTTCTCAAGGCGGGGTCTCTCTAACTGCTACGTTCTAAAATCAGAGAAACTCAAAAGAGTCTGACTGAGGCTACGGAGATAAGCGATCGCTTTAAGCCCAAAAACTATTATCTTTAGAGAAAGTAAAGCCATAGTTTAAAAACCACCAGGAGCATGACAAATGTCCGATACACCGATTAAAATCAGCACCGATTTGAGCAAAATCTTAGAAAGAATCGAAGATAAAATCGATAATCTGCAAAAAGATGTTAATGGCAAGTCTGACAATCTACAAAAAGATGTTAATGGCAAGTTTGACAATCTACAAAAAGATGTTAACGATCTCAAAGTTGGGCAAGCCAAATTAGAAGAAAAAGTTGAAGGTTTATCTAAAAGAATTGATAATCAAGAATTTGTTAGTCGCGGTGTTTTAATTGGCTTGATTTTGGCGATCGCTGGTGGTGCTGCTAAGCTATTTGGATTTATTGGGAATCCTTGAGATTTAATCCTGTTTCTCAAAATATTAAGGTAAAGAGTACCATCAACTACAATCTCTCACCCCATACAAAACTGAGCCTTTTACACCTAATTCAGAATTTAATACTACATGAATCGGGATATCAGCTAATAGCTGACTCATTCTCCCTTTTTCTTGAAAGCTAGTGATAAATTCTTTTTGTTTAATCAGCGATAAATTTTTCGCAGCAATTCCCCCAGCTATATAAATTCCCCCATAGGGTAATAATTTTAAGGCTAAATTTCCTGTTTCTGCGCCATACAATTCCATAAACATCGACATAGTTTTGACACAAATCGGATCGCCTTGTTCTAGCGCACCTTGCGCAATAACCGCTCCTGGATCGATATTAGTTACAGTTTCATTTTCCCAATTTTTAATTTTTTGTCCGATTGCAGCGGATTCGTCGCTAAAATTAGTATCTCGCAGAAACTGATAAATCGAGACAATTCCTTGTCCTGAAACTACTCTTTCTACCGAAATATGTTCGCTACTGATTTTAGTTTGTAAGTATCGCAATAATTGAATTTCTAACTCATTACGGGGGGCAAAATCTGTATGTCCTCCTTCTGAGGGGAACACTAAATATTTATTACCCTGGGGAATTAAAAAACCTTGTCCTAAACCTGTTCCTGCACCAATAACAGCAATAGGTGCATCATTTTGCTTGATTCCTGTTTGCAAGGTATAGATTTCTGAAGCGTCTAATCCTAATATGCCGTAACTATTAGCAGCAAAGTCATTAATCAAACTCACTTGGGCGATATTTAATTCTTGTTCTAATCTGCGACTATCTAATTCCCAATCTAAGTTGGTTAAATTTGAGGCATGATCAACTACAGGTCCAGCGATCGCAAAACAGGCAGCAGTAATTGTTTCAGTTTGAGATAATGATGCCAAAAACTGTTGTACCATCGGCACGAGATCGGGAAAATTCTGACTAGAATATTTATTTTCGGCAACTGTCTGATAAGTTTTGCGGTTAGAAGCAACTTTTACTAAACGTAAAATAGTTTTTGTGCCACCAATATCGCCAGTAAGTAGTAACATAAGCAACCTTAATCTACTTTTAATCCTTTTTCTGCCAACCACTGAGGATTATAGAGCCTAGATTGGTAGCGTCCGCCACCATCACAAAGAACTGTCACAATAGTATGACCAGAACCCATTTGCTTGGCTAAGGCGTAGGCTGCACCAACATTAATCCCTACTGAACCTCCCATAAATAAGCCATCTTGACGGAGTAATTGATAAATTACTCTGACACATTCAGTATCGTCTATTTGAATGGCATCATCAATCGGTACGCCTTGCATATTAGCGGTAATTCGACTATTGCCGATCCCTTCAGTAATCGAACGCCCTTCAGAATTAATCTCTCCAGTTTTAATATAGCTATATAAACCGCTACCCATCGGATCGGCAACAATACATTTAACATCAGGGTTTTGCTCTTTGAGATATAAAGCGACTCCTGCATAAGTTCCGCCTGTACCTGTAGCAGCTACCCAAGCATCAATTTTTCCTGCGGTTTGTTGCCAAATCTCTTTTCCTGTAGTTTCATAATGGGCTTGACGGTTGGCTAAGTTATCAAATTGGTTTGCCCAAATGGTATTTTCCATTTCTGCTGCTAAACGCCCCGAAACTTTAACATAGTTATTCGGATTTTTGTACGGTACAGCAGGAACAGTACGTACTTCTGCCCCCAGAGTTCTTAAAGTGTCGATTTTTTCTTGAGATTGGGTTTCAGGAATAATAATCAAACATTTATAACCTTTAGCGTTACAAATATGTGCCAACCCAATTCCTGTATTTCCAGCAGTACCTTCTACTACAGTACCTCCAGGCTTAAGAAGTCCTTTTTTTTCCGCATCTTCAATAATATAAAGTGCAGCCCGATCTTTTACCGAACCACCTGGGTTGAGAAATTCCGCTTTACCTAAAATCTCACATCCTGTCTCTTCACTAAAGCTATTGAGACGAATTAAAGGAGTATTGCCAACTGTACCAACAAAGCCGTTTTTAATATCCATCTTCGATCAGCGATCAGTAATCAGTTAATCGTATCCCCAGTGAAAGCGATCAATAACCATCACTGTTAATACCTTTTTAGGAGATTGCGCTCAAAAGCTTTGCCTTTAAGCATACGATTCCAATATAAATAGGGTAAACCATATTTTTTCAACAGCCACATACTATATCTTTCTTGAGTTGGATCGAGAGGAAAAGAAGGGCTAGGATTTTTATCATAATCAAATTCGGCTAAAATTACTTTGCCATAACCTGTAACTAGAGGACAACAAGCATAACCATCATATTGTTGAGTCAAGGCTTGAGAAGTCATCAAAGATAGCAAATTCTGTACTAAAATAGGGGCTTCTGCCCTTACCGCAGCAGCAGTTTTAGAAGTAGGTAAAGCAGAAGCATCGCCTAAAGCAAAAATATTGGGATAAACATTGTGTTGCAAAGTATATTTATCCACATCGATCCAACCAGCACTATTAGCTAAAGGACTATTTTTAATAAACTCAGGCGCACTCATCGGTGGCGTGACGTGAATCATCTCGTATTTAATCGCAACTTCTGCTACGCCATCATCTGTCGTAACCTCAAAAATTGCCTCTTTAGTATCCGCTTGAATCGCTTTAAGATTATGTCGGGTTTTAAGCTGAATCGCTTTACTTTGGGCAATGTTCATCAAGGGTTTGGCATAAGCAGGAACACCAAAAATTCCCTCTCCCGCAGTGCAATATAAAATTTGAGCTTTGTCTCTGACTCCTTGCTGACGAAAAGCCTCATCCGCCAGATACATAATCTTTTGCGGTGCGCCAGCGCATTTAATTGGGGTATTGGGATAGGTAAAAATTGCTGTACCACCTGAAAAGTTTTTAATTATTTCCCAGGTTTTTGGGGCTTGCTCATAGGCATAATTACTACAAACCCCATTTTTGCCTAAAGTTTCGGATAATCCTGAAATTAAATGCCAATCTAGCTGAATTCCAGGACAAACTACCAAATAATCATAAGTAATCTGAGTTTGATTTTTGGTGATAACTCGATTACTTTCTGGCTCAAAGCGATCGCCATAATCTTGAATCCAAGTAACACCATCAGGGATTACTTCTCGTTCATTTTTGACTGTTGCTGCTGCTTGGTAAACACCACCACCAACTAAAGTCCAAGCTGGTTGATAATAATGTTGATCTGAAGGTTCGACAATAGCAATGTCTAAATTGCGCTTTGTGGCTAAAAGTTGGGCTGCGACAGTAATTCCTGCTGCACCACCGCCGATAATGACTATTTGATGAGACAAATTGGCTTGAGTTGTCATAGTTGATCGATCTTAATTAATCTGCACTTGCTTAAATTCCAACCAGAAAGATCGAACTACAGATTAATTCTGAGGCATTAAGCAATATTGAACCGAAAAAAACGTGACTTCTCCCGACGCTGACCCTATCGGGTACAGCGCGGGCTTCTACCCTCGCAAGTAGAAATTTCTGCGTTGCACTTACCTAGATATTGCTATCCCTGGCAGTACGCACTCAGCAGACGGTTTCCTTTCCCGACAGTCCATCGGTACTACTGATTCCAATCCCCGATTTAAAATTACTCTTCCACTAGCATGGTCGCGACTTGTTTTATATCCACATTCAGGACAATGATGAACTCTTTCTTTGAGTTCCTTTTTACCTGTGTGAGCGTCACATTCTGGGCAAATTTGCGAGGTGTATTTATGGTCAACTTGAGCAAAATATTTCCCACGCTTCCAGCATACCCACGACAACAAATCTCGAAATTGACCAAAACCACCATCAAGCATCTGTTTACCCAAAAACCCTCTAGCAGTCATTTTGAAGTTGATATCTTCAACAAAAATCATATCTGCTTGGTCACAGAGTTGATGGCTAGTTTGAAAGTGAAAATCCTTACGAGTGTTGGTTATCTGATGATGAAGTCTTGCAACTTTAAGCTGTGCCAATTCCCAGTTCTTACCGCCCTTCTTTTTACGAGATGCCCTGCGTTGCAGCACTTTAAGCCTACTTTGCAGATCTCGAAAAAACCTAGCTGGTTCGATTCTGAGATTGTCGCTAGTCACCAAAAAAGATTCCAGTCCAATATCAATGCCAATTCCACGCCCAAAAGGCAATGGATCGGGAACTTTGACATCGCACTGAATCGTAACTACTGCATACCATACAGTTCCTCTTGCTCTCGATACAATCCGAACTCCTTTAACGTTAAACCCTTCTGGGATTGGTCGATGTTGATTGATTTCAACGAACCCAATCTTAGGCAGGTTAATTACATTCCCTTGGATGGGATTTTTAGCGAACTGCGGAAACAGAAAAGATTGATATCTACCAAACTTTTTGAAGCGGGGAAAACCAAACTTCTTTGTTTTGAATGCTTCCCAAGTATTATGCAGTCGCTTAACGCAATCTTGAGTTACTTGAGAATGAACAGCTTTATAGTGTGGATTAGTTTTTTTCCATTGAGTAAGCTGTCTTTTCTGTTCCAAGTAGCTAGGGAAAGGGATATCGGGAGACATAATGTATTCCCGATTCAACGAGCAAGAGTACCAACTACATTTTCTCGAAGCAAGCCAATCCTTCAAATCTCGCAGACAACGATTATAAAGCCGTCGGCAAGTTTCCAACCATTCAAGCATCAACGCTTGCTGGTCAGTGGTTGGGTAAATTCGATAGGTGTAGTTCATGGTTAGCACTCATATATTTTAGCACGCAACATGAGTCACGATAAAAACATCTATAATCAAGATCCTGACTGGCATTCATGAGGCGGAAACAGCGAGGTTTCCTCGCCATGTTACACGCCGTCCC
>DAXETX010000040.1:0-3298 GCA_051155735.1 Xenococcaceae cyanobacterium | reverse complement strand
ATTCGGGCAGCAGGTGCGCCAGGAATAATCATCTCTCCTATTTCTGGCAAGCTGGCTCAAAAATGGGGAAGTAAGAAAGTGGCGATTGGTGGACTAATATTAGCAATATTGGGATTATTTCTTGAAATTAGTACCCGCCCATTACCACTGTTGGTACTGGGGACTGTCATCTTTGTCACGGGAGTGGCGATTACTGCACCTGCTTTACTTTCTCTTGTATCTACTTTTGCCACAGACGCTAAGGGTTCTGGGCAAGCGATTCATAGCTTTGTTTTGTTTACAGGTGCGAGTTTTGCACCTTTAGTAGTTGAGTCAACTCGCTCGATTGGGTTTACGGGTTTGTGTATCGGCTTAATCTCGATTTTGGTAATAGGCGCAGCTAGTATTCAATTTGTGGGGAAAAGCAGCGTAGCTTGAAAACTGACCAACGGTCACGTGCCGTCTCCGTCGTCTTACAAGTCCGCGTCGCCTGGGGTCTTCCCCAGGCGGGGCTTACAAGGTTCTGAGGCGACCTCAGAACACAGCCCCTTGCGTTTATGACCGTGAGGGATGCTCAAGGGATTGAGAGCATATCCAAGCAAGACTTGCCCATGGTTCGGAAACCTCGACGGGCTTCCACAGCGAGATCACGGTGTTGACGGACGTGGCGGAGTAATCTGTGACTTTCTTTGTAGGCGATCGCTATTTTTCACCCGCTACCCATTATCCTATCCTAGCTAAATACATAACCAAATTAGCTCAATTAAATGGGAAACAAAAGGCGGTGCTGAATTGTAATGCCCTGAAGCACTTTTTGCTCAAAAAGCTTTAAGCTGTAAGAAAGCTTAAAGCTTAGAACTTCGGCTTTTTAGCTAGCTTTACTCGTATAACCAAGATGTGAGGCTAGGTTGCCAACTAACCAACTCCTTGTCACCAAACCATAGAGCAATTTCAGTTTGAGCCGTTTCAATCGCATCTGACCCATGAATAAGATTACGACCAATACTAACGCCAAAATCACCGCGAATTGTTCCAGGTTCAGCGGATAAAGGATTAGTCGCACCGATCAGTTTTCTAGCACTAGCAACTACACCATCACCTTCCCAAACCATGGCTACTACAGGCGCAGAAGAAATGAATTCGACTAAACTACCAAAAAAGGGTCTTTCTTGATGAACTGCATAATGCTTTTCTGCTAGTTCACGGGATACTTGTAATTGCTTGAGTCCTACAAGAGTAAAACCTTTGGTTTCAAAGCGTTTGATAATTTCCCCTACCAAACCCCTTTGGACTCCGTCGGGTTTGATCATAATAAAAGTGCGCTCCACAATAAATCTCCTCAAGGATTTACAAAATGTCACAAATCCCAGATTAACTTATATCTGGAAAAGTCAAAAGATTTTATCGAGATTTGGGGTCAACGTTACACTGCCACGTCCGTCACGAGTGCCTGAACCAAGTTCAGGCAACGCGGACTTGTAAGGGGTCGTCTCTGTCGTTGAACGACAGAGCTTGTGAACCCCGTGAGACGACACCGCTGACTCTGACTTCGTGAATTTTACTCTAATGGTTGCAGCCGAATTGTGACATCTGTTGGACTCTGGCGAATCAGTTGAATAAAATTATTTGGGGTTTCCCATTCTACCAATACAGACATCGGTGTGGGTTCATTGGCTGGAGGATTTGCTGGACGAGCTAAGGTTTCTTGATCGACTAAGCTAAATCTAGGAGAATCGCTAGTCTGCCGTAATTCTCCTATGGTACGAGTTGGCAGTCCAAACCGTTGTTTGAGTTCGTCAACCAGTCCTATAGTCTTGCCTTGAGAGATTAAAACTAATTCCGATAACTTTGGTTCACTGCCAACAAAATTAAATAAAACTTCAAACTCATATTGACCTGGATTCCAATTAGTTTTTAAGAGAGTTTGTTGTCCGTCGTCTGTGGTTTGCGGAGTTTCCAAAGGGATTGCTGCTCCCTCAGAAGCTTGGCGAACTTCCTCGACACTCATTCCCCATTTGGTATATTCCCATTCTGCTAAAGCGGAACGAGTGGTTAAATTGCCGACTACAGCAACAAGAGTTAACGATAGCAAAAATGATAATTTTCTTTTCATAATCTGAGATCAACTTCCATGACGGTTCATCTTAGCCAGCTTACTGATAATACAATTAGGGGCAGGGCATCATATATAGCGTTTCTCGGACTCATGAGATACAGTTGACTACCTTCTTTAGTGAAGTAGGGGAGTTTATCTTTTAAGCTATTAGCTTTAAGCTGTTAGCTAACAGCTAATAGCTATTGAATTATGATATTTCTATCTCTCTTACCTCACCACCAAAACTTTGTACCTCATCAATATGAGAACTGCTATATAGAACCGCAAAATTTAAAATCTCAAATTTAATACCCCAAATCTGAAACTTATCATATAACGACTTGACTAATGATCGGCAACCCAGAAGTGAACATTACTAAATTAACTAAACAAATAGTTCGAGGTAAGGGTTATGTAGTGCTACCTGACTTGCTGAGTTCTGCAGAAGCCAGGGAAGCAAGAGAATTGGTTTTGCAACTGGCTCGAAAAGAGAGACAACAGGGCAAATTAATCGTTCGAGGCAAAACAGAAAGACTACATGGCTTAATTTATAAAGGGGATATTTTTAGTAAATTAGTTCAAGAACAGCTAATTATTGAAATTATCGAAGCCATACTAGGAGAAGAGATGATTTTCGGTGGATTTTCGGCGCATATCCTCTACCCTCAAGCACAACGAATGGGCATTCACGTAGATTATCCCTACTGGGCAATGGCTTCTCCTTATCCTCAATATCCTATTTTGGAAGTGCAGGTTATTTGGCTGATCGATGATTTTACCGTAGATAACGGCGCACCTTTGTTCGCTGCGGATACGCAAAAATTAGCTGTTAAACCAGACCCGAACCAGTTTGAACGAACTGCCCAAAAAATTACAGGAAAAGCAGGTACGGCGATTATTTCTCATGGACTATGTTGGCACGATACTTCTGAAAACAAGAGCGATCGCCCTAGAATATCTTTACTGGGAAATTATACTCCCCAATATATTCATCCTTTGGAAAATCCCAGGTATGATTTTCAGCAACCAAAATTTGAGCATTTTACGCCTCGGCTCAAAAAACTCCTCCGACATACACGGATGTCCGAGCAGTCTGTATTTGAGACATTGGTCACAAGTTAAGCTTACAAGCTAGCTGTCAAAGAGGTTTTAGGAGAAGATTGAAAGAAAAACTGGTCACAACCTCGCTGTTTGTCTGGAAAGGGAGCAATGATTAACTTTTGC
>DAXETX010000039.1:0-26569 GCA_051155735.1 Xenococcaceae cyanobacterium | reverse complement strand
AAGGTTTTTGATGTTGAGACTATTGCCGTACCACCGCATTTTACTTCTCAAGATTGCTATCAGTGTGGCGCGAGAATCAAAAAATCTCTTTCTACTCGCACTCATGCTTGTGCTTGTGGATTGGTTCTAGATAGAGATACTTTAGCTGGTCGAAACATCCTAAATCGTGGTCTAAATACCCTGGGGCGCAGGGAATTCCAAGCCTATGGAGACAAAGCCTCTATGTTGTCGAGCGTAAGCTCGGCAGGGTAAGCTTTATCTGTGAAGTAGGAATCTGCTCTGATTCATCGGGCAGAGCGTCAAAAATTACTATTATTAGTTTTGAGAGAAGATATTTTTAGTTCTTCTACTTTCGGTAATTTTTCTAAGGCCAAACGCGAGGACTGATGTGCGCCAGAGAGCCTTTTGAGCAACTTCGGTCTAGGATCGTGAAGCAAACAATAAATTTCATCTCCTGATTGCCAGGTTTCTTTAGCTTTGACAATTTGCAAACTACCATCTCGTTTGACTAACAAAGGTAATAAATCTCCTAAGCTAGTTAATGCTTCGAGAAAAGATAACTCTGAGGTAACTGTAGCTGAATCAAGGGTATCATCGCGGACGAGTTTCGATTGAGTTAAAACCATTTTTACCAGTTTAACTTCACCATCATTAAGATAAGTATCCCAGGTTTTAAGCTGAAATTGGGGCATAAAGGCTTGATTAATCTTGGTTTTCCCATTATTAGAAGCAGAATCATTTTGGGGCAATGCTGCCAAAACTTTGGGGGGTTGAAACTCCTCCATCGCTCTTTGCGCTAAAACAAAATTTACCTCTCCTTTACTAGTAAGAGCAATAAAAGTTCCCATTGATTCAATACCAGCCTCTTCTAGAACCTCTGGATCAAGTCCACTACTATGAAAAACGGGGATGTTCTCCGCTGCTGCTTTTTGACAAACTTCAGCATCAGCATCAATCAACACAACCGACTCTCCTGCATCCTGAAACAAACGCGCGATTAACCTGCCTAAATTGTTTCCGCCCACAATTACTGCACCTTGAGCCTCGCTAGAGGTAATTTGTAACCAACGAGCCAACCAGCGAGCGGTCAAGCCTTGGAAAAAAACTGTCATTAAAATAGTCAAAAATACTAAAGCTTTAATGGCATCTCCCCCGTTAATTCCCCGTTGAGTTAAAAGAATGCCAAATAAAGAAGCCACAGAAGCAGAAACGATCCCTTTAGGAGCAACCCAAGCTAAAAAGGTTTTTTGTCGCCAGTTTAAGTTACTACTCCAGGTACAAGCTGCCACACTAATCGGTCGTACCACTAGCATTAAAGCTAATACAGCTAAAATACTGCCCCATCCTAGAGCAAACATACTGGCAAGTGATAAATCAGCAGCCAACAGAATAAACAAAACTGAGACACAAAGTACCGTCAATTGACCCTTAAATCTTTTGAGTAATCTTTCTTCAGGAAGAGAAGAAGCTTTCACGACGATCCCTGCTGCCACAGTTGCCATTAAGCCCGATTCACTATATAGTTGCTGCGATAAGACAAATAACCCCCAAACTCCAGCTAGTACCACCAAATTTTTTAAGTCTTCAGCTAGATAATCCGCTTTTTTGAGTAATAAACCGAGTAACCAACCGCCTAATGTTCCGACTATCGCGCCAATTCCCAAACGCAATAATAAACCACTAATTACATCAATTGGAGCAGAATTACTATTGATAATCGCGTTTAATACGACTACTGCTAAAATTGCTCCCACAGGATCGATTAAAACGCCTTCTCCTTCTAATAAAGTGGCTACTTGTCGATCTACTCTGACTTGTTTGAGTAGTGGTCCAATCACCGTAGGACCAGTAACTACTACCAAAGAAGCATATAAAAAAGCGATTGACCAAGGGAACTCGGCTAACCAATGAGCAGCCATTCCGCCACCAATTAGAGTGATTAAAGTGCCGATAGTGACTAGGTTACGCAGACTATCAGAAACTTTACCCAGTTCCTTTAATTCTAAATTTAAGCCTCCTTCAAACAGGATAATCGCTACAGATAGGGCGACTAGTACTTCTAGACCGACACCAAGGTCATGAGGATGCAGTAGATCGAAACAGTCAGCACCGAGAAGAATCCCAAATAGCAATAAAAAGACGATGCTGGGTACTCGAAAATATTCTCCCACCACTTGTGCGCTAATACCTGCAAGAACAGCAATAACTATTTGCAGGGTAATTTCAAAAGATCCTTCCATGAGTTTATGATATTTAGAAGGTTATAAACCAAATCCTATTCCGCGTATTCTAACATCTGAACTTTAGTCTGGGTTCAGGGCTGAAACTTGATAAAATCAGCAATTGCTGGTAGTCAATAATGATTATTTGCCCCTAACATCTTTGAGCAACTAAATCGGGAATTAAATAATAAAAAGCGCTGTCTAGTTGATTTTTGCTAAACAACGCTTGCCAGATCGAGATAGCTTTAGTAGTTAGTTACTCATAAGTTAAACTTAAGCCAAATTTTTTAAAAAGTTAGGGATTAATCAGAATTTTAGCCCATCAATTAGAGTGCAAAATTTGTTTTGGCGTTGACATAACGACAATTAAGAAGACACCAATAATAGTTCTGATAATTTATTCCTCTTCATCTGCACCTAATTGTTTGAGATGAATATGTTTACGACCCAAAGTTATTTCAAATTCATCTCCTGGTTTGAGTCCCATTTTTTTGGTGTATGCTGAACCAATTAGCAAGTTATGGTTAGACTGAACGCTAATACGATAACTAGCAGAACGTCCGCCACGACCTTGACCATTAGATGTGCTATCTAATTCAATTCCTTCTGCATCTATTAAGGCATTAAGGAACTTCATCATATTGACTCTTTCTACTCCATTTTTGGTCTTGGTGTAGTAACCGCATTCTTTAGCTTTTTCTTCTTTCGAGAGATTTCCTAGGTCTTTGACTTTCTCTAGTAATGCTTGTCCTGTTAAAGGTTCTGGTTGGTTTGATTTGGTCATCAACTTAAACTAAAACTAATAATTGTTTAGATTTACAAGTTTGCGATCAAGCTAAACTTAATGTAAGGATAATAATACAGCACTTTTGCTATATCTATCTAAAATTATATTACACTTATCTAGTAAGATTAGAGATATTTAAATTTAAATCAAATAGCAAAAATATCAAATTAATATTATTGAGATCATTAAGTAGAAATATTCAAAATAGTTTACAAATATTTTATAACTTCGGATCGATCAAATGAAGTTAACAACTCGTAGTCATTATAGTGTAAAAGCTCTCTTAGACCTCAGTTTGCAGCCAGAGTATCGACCTACATCAGTCAAAGCGATCGCATACAGACAAGATTTACCAGCACCTTATCTAGAAAAGTTACTGATCGAAATGCGTCGTGCTGGCATTGTAAAATCGGTAAGAGGAGCGCAAGGAGGTTATCAATTAGCAGCTAAACCAGAGAGCATTTCTTTAGGGAAAATTTTAGAAGCGGTGGGAGAAACTATTGAGCCATTACCTAATTACAGTCCTGATGCTAATGTGGCAGAAGATTGGGTAACATTTTGTCTTTGGCAAAGATTACGAAATAAATTAAAAGAAGCACTATATAGCATCACTTTAGCAGACCTTTACTATGATGCTCGTAGTTGGCAAGCTGCTCAAGGAGAAGAAAGTAATTTTATTGTTTAAGATGAGGATTTAGCGTGAGTCGAGGCAGAAAACCCCAAAATTTTCAGGGTGGTTGTCATTGTGGTGCGATCAGATTTCAAGTATTAGTCGATCGCTGGAAGGTCTTAGAGTGTAACTGTTCGATTTGTCGCAAAAAAGGATTCTTGCATTTAATTTTGCCACAAGCAAACTTCACATTGCTCAAAGGTCAAGATACTCTAACTACATATACTTTTAATACTGGGATTGCTAAACACACTTTTTGTGCTGTTTGTGGTATTCACTCTTTTTACTATCCCCGCTCTCATCCTGAAAAGATAGATGTTAATATTCGCTGTTTAGATCGAGATATACTCTCTTATTTCGAGATTGAATTTTTTGATGGAGCAAACTGGGAAGAGAATGTTCCTAAAATTCAGAATGAAACTTAATTTCGTAACTTGCTACCAATTTTTAATTAGGACAAATCAACTTTAGTTAAGCACGACTAATTGATCACTAAGAGTTAAATTGAGAGCGATTTTGCAACTTATGATAATTGCTTTATGGTTGGCTGCAATTGTAGATTATTTAATTGGCGATCCTGTTTCTTGGATTCATCCAGTGCAGTTAATGGGTGGGATTATTCAATTTAGTAGCCAATGGCTAATTGAAATTACTGCTCAAAAATGGTTGCGTCGCCTTGCTGGCATAATTTTGGGTTTAGCTGTAATTTTGGGTAGTGGCGTAGTTGGTTGGTTGATAGTTGCAGCAGCCAAGATCATTGATCCTTGGTTTGCCATAGGAGTTGAAACTGTGTTGTTAGCCAGTTGTTTTGCGGGAAAAAGTTTGCGAGTTGCAGCAGAAACCGTGTTAGACAGTTTAAAAACCGCAGATATGGTTCAAGCTCGCGGTCAACTTAGTTATTATGTGGGAAGAGATACCACAAATTTATCAGAAAGCGAAATCTTACGGGCTATTTTAGAAACAGTTGCCGAAAATGCTGTCGATGGGGTCACTGCACCTTTATTTTACGCGATTATCGGCTTGTTGCTCCCTAGCATTGGGAGTGTGCCTCTAGCTTTAGGTTATAAAGCTGCTAGTACTCTAGATTCGATGATTGGTTATCGACACGAACCTTATACCGATCTCGGATGGTTTAGCGCCCAATTAGAAGATTGTTTAACCTGGATTCCTTGTCGTCTAACCGTATTAACTTTAGCTTTCTTTTCAAGAAAACCGCGACAAGTTTTAGCTATCTGTCGTCGCGATGCCATTGTCGATCCTAGTCCTAATTCTGGTTGGAGTGAATGTGTTTATGCTGCTATTTTAGGAGTGCAATTGGGAGGAGTTAACACTTATCAAGGAGTAGTCAAGAAAAAACCTTTATTAGGTAATAGCGATCGCCCGATTACAGCAGCAACAATCTACCAAGCTTTGAATTTAACTCGCTACTGTTTTCTAGTGTGGCTCTTACTTGCTACTTGCTACTTCCTCGGAAGGTTCATCCCAACGATCTAAAATATCTTTGATTACTACTTCTTTAAACCAGATTTGTCCGACTACTGTGAGTGGTAAAGCCAAAAACAAGCCCAAGAAGCCAAAAAAAGTCGCAAAAAAGATTTGCGCCAGAAGCGTAACTGCTGGGAGTAAGGAAACTTGTTGCGCCATAACTAAAGGTGTTAGGAGATTACTTTCGATTTGCTGGATAATAGCATAAGCAACTAAGACAGCTAAAGACTTGAAAGGACTTTCAATAAGAGCGATCGCCATAGGCGGAATCACACTCAAAGTTGGACCTAAATTGGGGATAAAGGTTAAAATTCCTGCTAAGACGGCTTGAGCTAGTGCTAAAGGAATGCCCAAAATTAATAAGCTGATAAAACTCAGAATAGCAATAACACACATATTAAAGAGAATTCCTACCAGCCATCCTTGTAGAGCTTCATTACAAAGTAACAAAATTTGGTCAACCCGTTGACGGTAAAATGCTGGAAACAAGCGAATAAATCCTTTACGGTAAGGTATTGGATCGGCAAGTAACATCAGCGTTAAAACTAAAAGTAAGAGCAGACTCAGTAATAACCCAAATGAGCCATAAAAAAAATTCAACCCACCTTCTAGGAGTTGATTGATTATTGGTTGTAGCTGTTCGGTAAGTTGTTCAGTATCTGGCAAATAACTAATCAATTCAGGATCGAGACGACTCAATAATAGATCGAGCCAAGCCTCTAAAACCTCAATTCCCTGGGGAAACAACCGCGCTAATTCTTGAAATTGAGTAATGAAAGGGGGAACAATAATTAAAAAAAAGCCAGTTAGAATCCCAATCAATACCACAATTGAGCTAAAAACAGCATAACCTCGCGGTATTCCTCGCTGACACAATCTTTGTACCAAAGCATTTAAAGAAGTCGCAATTACCACAGCAGTAAATATCAGTAATAATAATTGCCGAATTTGCCACAGTACATAAACAGAGATAAAAAAGCTAACAATACCAATCCAAGTACCAAAATTCACCCTTAGCCATTCTCCCAAATAATCTATAACTATCTATCTTATTTAACTATTCATTTCTTGAGGAGAAAACTAATTTGCTACTTGCTATTTTTAATAAGGTTGTTCGGTGCGATTTCTCAAAAACTTGCCACTTAATTAGCTCTTAAAAAAGCGATCGCTTTTTTAAGGTGCGATCGCCAAATTCTTTAACTCAAACTACCTGTCTTTGAATCTTCAAACGAGGTACTCAGCGTAACGTCTTCCCATGCTTCGAGTTCTTTTTGATAAGATTCGATCTTTTTGCGAACTCCCTGTAATGCGTCTTCTCCCAACACCAAATGCAGAGGAGGATTATCTGACTCGACAGCTTTAATCATCGCCTGCGCTGCTTTATCGGGATCGCCTGGCTGCTGACCGTTCATTTGTTCTTGTTGTTTAAAAAACTTGTGCGCCGTTGATTCATAATCAGCGATAAGATTACCGGGTGTTGCCAGAGAATCACCAGCAAAGTCGGTTCTAAATGCGCCAGGTTCAACTAAAGTTAATTTGATTCCTAAAGGTGCAATTTCTTTGGCTAAAGCTTCGGAATAACCTTCAATGGCAAACTTGGTAGCAGAGTAAATACCCGCACCAGGAAAGGAAGTAAAACCACCAACGGAAGATACATTGAGAATATGACCACTTTTTCTTTGCCGAAAGTGAGGTAGCATTGCTCTAGTTAGGTTTAAAGTACCGAAACAGTTGACTTCAAATTGATAGCGAATCTTGTCTTCGCTCACTTCTTCGACTGCACCCATAGTCCCAAAACCTGCATTATTCACCAGTACATCTACATGACCAAAAGTAGAGAGTGCGGTATCAATAGCAGCACTAATTTCATTGGATTTAGTAATATCTAAATGCACTG
Organism: Xenococcaceae cyanobacterium; assembly: GCA_051155735.1. Lineage (GTDB taxonomy): Bacteria > Cyanobacteriota > Cyanobacteriia > Cyanobacteriales > Xenococcaceae > JASJCP01. The sequence continues at coordinate 19,508 of DAXETX010000039.1, read as the reverse complement.
CTTTAACAGTTTCAGAATATTGTTTAACCAAGTCGGCGATTTCTTCGGGGTGACGTGTAGTTGCGACTACCTTATCCCCTTTTGCTAAGACAGCTTCAGTCAACGAACGACCGAAACCACTATTACTACCAGTAATAAACCAAACCTTCTTTTCGGTGTCCATTGTATTCAACTAATTTATATTTAATTTTGCTTTACCAAAAAGATATAAATTCTAATTGTCCGATTAATCTATCTACAGGTTTAGATTCTTTTTACTCATAGAAGATGGGAAAATTGTTACTACAGTGATTATTCGCTACTTAATTTAAACCGTTGACTAATGCTTGACAGGTGGTGGAACAAGCTGCAAGCGACAGATCAAACGGTCAATCGTTTTAAGAGTTTGAAATTCTACTGATGGTAAAGGATAAGTCTTACTAGAATCATGATCTAAAAAAGCAAAAGCTTGGCGAAATTGTTGCGGTTGCGCTTTGATCGGCGCAGCAAAATGACAGGGAATAATGCTTTGAAACTCCCACTGAGCAATTCGATCTGCCCAAATTAAAGTAGATTTAGGGGCGCGGTTGAGAATTAGGGTTTGAAGAATTGGCGCGACAAATAACCGACCATTACCTTGTAAAGATTGAAAACACTGCTGCCAATTATCTTGCCACTGAAAAGGGTATAAACCAAAATAGCCTCGTAAAGAGCGATCGCTAGCACTAAAAGCTTGACGCAATACTTGGGACCATTGAGGAATTTCTAAAACACTAGGCTGAAAATACATCGCAAACAGCGCAATGCGCTGCCATCCTTTACGACGCGACTCGTAGCGATCAATTATCGGCTCACTAGCTCGATCTCTAGCGTGAAACAATAGAGGATAAGGATCGACTTGATTAATCTCAGGCGGATTTTCAGGAATCGCCACAATAGAATCTGTTACTAACAAGGTGCGCGATCGCTTATCATAAAAAGCAACTTCTGAAAAGTAACCCAAATTTAAGTCAATCGTATCGAGAATTGCATAATCAAACTGATCGGCAAAAGGAGTTTTACTGCTATCTGGAGGTAAAATATGAGTGCGATTTTTTGGTAATCCCAACCAGCTTAAAGGCAGAGTGATCGGGAAACTCCATTGATCTGGGGCGACGAATACTTGAGCTTGAGGAAACTTTCTGGCAAAAGGCGCGACAAATACTTTATGTTCTACTCCAGAGATTGTCGGCAAAATAATATATTTAACTGCTCCATGTTCTACTACCAATTCTTGTAATAAATTCAAGCACTCACCAGTAGGAGCAACAGGAGCATAAACCAACAAGCCTCCTTGTTCCAATCTCACGACAGTCATCCGAATCGGAACAACAACGTAAAAAATCCCTTGAAGTTGCTCAAAAGTCCAGACTGAGTCTTGGATTATTTCCCTACGGATAGTTCGTCTTTGAGCGTAGGGATAAATCGGGACAACAAACCAATAAGACCAAAAATGCTCTCTAAAACTAGACTGATTCACCATTACCAAACCTTATCTCCAATCCCTAATCCCTAAACACAACATTCTACAACTCATTCATTGAAAAACTGCTGCAATTAGTTGCTAGTCCCCAATCACTATTTTCCAATTCCTAATCTCAAAAAATCCTTAAATTTTGGCTCGGATCGTAAAAGTATAGTTACTACCCGACTCTAGTTTATAATCACAACTTTCTAAGAAACGTCCCAAAGGCTCTTGAATCAAAGCTTTTCCTAAAGTTGGTTTGATTAATAACTGTTTATAACGAAACCGCCACTGAAATTGCCAAGTATAGTTGGAAGCTCTTACTTCTCCTTTAATGTTACCCAATTGCCAACATTGTTGAGTAATCGAAACATGAGCAATAGTTTCTGGTTTATCATCAGCCATTGTTATTCAAGTTGATAGTTAGTCACTAATCTATTTTTACTAATTCCTGGCTTGTCTTGCTACTTATCGTGTTTCTCACAGTAATGAGAACTGATAATTCTCTGTCCTCTATTACCTATCCCCTATCTCCTGACTTACCACTTCAAAGTTGCTGCATCTTTGCCTTGTTCGCGGCGAATTTTACCATCTTGTTCAAACCAAGCAATAATTTGTTTATGGGTTAACTCAGCTATGGGAGTTTGAGTCTCTTGAGCAATTATTTGCAAGAGTCGCCAAGAAGAAATCGTCAGACGAGTGAGAAATTTTTCGGAAGAATCAAGCAAAGCTGCATCAATATCAGCAGATTCTTCGGCAGAGAGGAATTGTATAGGTGATTGTTCCATAATTAATCATTAAAAATTATTCGCTTGAAGCTTTTAAAATCGCGAGCCTGTAATTTATATTTTCCCTAGATATTTTAATTCTCTTCACAGATTCCTCAAAGTCTTTATCTAAATTCATAAGTGTAGATAGTTTAGAACCAAACTAAACATCTGGCGATCGCGACTTAAATCCCGATTAAGCCGAGTTGAGCCAACTTAGTCAGAACACAATTTAGTGACATTAACCAAGGAGTCAACATTATGGCTAGTAAAACTACCACTAAAAATAGATATTTCTGTATTTTTGACTATTATTTAGATGGAGTCTTTCTCAGATGGGAAGAAGTGCAGGGAGAATGCCCGGTGATGATTCAGGGACAAAATTTAGCAATTAACCTCGAAGATGGAACTCAAATTACTGCCAAAATTGTTGAAACTGAAACTATCAGTGACAACGAACGCCGAATTTTTCTCAGTTCTCTCTAAATAATTAAATCTACGGTCTCAACTCGTTAACTAACCGCTTAAATCCATTTAAAGTTAGGTAAAAGTTAGGTCACTGATCGGAAAAAAAAGCATTAAGTCTGATCATGCTGTAGAAGCAAAGAAATGCCATTATTATTCCGTCAGTGACTTGCTCACTTAAAGTATGGCTACTAGGAACTTAACTTAACTTACGACCTTGGGGACGAAAATTTAAAAAAGGACTTAACAAAAGCATCCCTGGGAAAAAGAGAAATACCAAAAGATACATAAACAGACGCTCTACAGAACTGGCTACATACCAACGATTTTTAAGATAAAAGTAAAGTATGCCTGGTAACACCACAAGATAAGCACCGCTTAATACCAGGTACAATAAAGCAATTAATTGAGTTTCTGCGATCGCCATAATTATTGATTAATTAACTATCTAAAGTTAAAACTATTTTACAATTTTGAGTGATCATCCGTAGTTTGAATATCCGATTAAAGCTCAACCTCATCGTACCGATTATGCAGGATTTGAGAACTTAAAATAATTGCCAATCACGGGAACTTAATCTTTTGAGTCGCTCTAAGCGTTTGGTAAAATAACTCTGGTCTAATCTCGACCAACTGTGAATTACTGCTGCGTTAATATTAATCGACCAAGACCAAAGATGAGCAGCTTGAGTCCAAGCTTGTAAAGAATTCCATTCTTGAGGGATTAAATTTTGGACATTACTATAGCCTTCAAAAAAAGCATCACGAGTTTTACGACTAATTCCCCCATTTAAAGATACGTGGAGAAACTTGGCTAGATCAAAAGCTCGCCAACCGTAACCGCACTGGTCGAAATCAAAGAGAGTAATTTGAGTATCGGTAGTAAAGTGGACATTCCCACTGTGAGGATCTCCCCAACAAATCCCCCAAAAAGGAGCTTGTTGCGGGATGTCTGCTACTTGTTGTTTAATTTTGGCGATCGCATTTTGTAAGTAAATCAGATCTTCTCGCTGCTGCTGCAAAAAAGGCGCGATCACCTTAAAAGATTCATCTAATAGGTATTCTGTCGTCAATGACTGACGTTGCACTTCAGTATGAAATTTACTTCCAATTTGGTGCAGTTTACCTAGAGTTTCACCAAGAGTTTGACTTTGTCTAAGATTTAAATCCCCTAAAGGGATGCTGCCAGAAGCAAAGGGAAATAAAGCTGCATAGCGATCGCCTTCTAAGGCAGGAATAGTGACTGAAAGCTCGCCTTCTTTAGTATAAAGGGGATAAGCCACAGGCAGACAATTACGATGTAAAAAATCTAGCAATTCTAGTTCAAATTGAACATCCGAGCGAGAACGCCAATGATGATGAGAAACTCTTAAAATATAAGGCTTATCAGCGGTTTCTACGAGATATACATCACTGAGTCCACGATGCCACAATATACAGTCAGTCACTGTAGCCAAATTATACTGTGACAGTACTTCACTCACTAATGCTTGAGGCGCAAGAGTTGAATAAACAACTGGAAAAGTGTCTCGCTTCTTCATTAAAAGCTAGAGGTTTTTATTTAGAAAAAAACAGGACTAAAACTTCCCCACATTTCTAATTTACTTCTCTCTAAAAATAAAATAAGTAGCCATAGATACTTTTGCTGAAGTCATCATCTATTACTTTCAGGCTTTTTATCCGACTAAAGCACTTCCTGTACCTTGGAACATTAACCAAGATAAGAAAAAATTAGCAATAAAAATTGCCAACAACGCGGTTACTACTGCTGTAGTTGTAGATTGCCCTACTCCTTTTGCGCCACCTGTAGTAGTTAGCCCCCAGCTACAACCAATAATTGATACTAATGCCCCAAATACCACTGCCTTGAGTATCGCAGTCCATAAATCCCAAACTTGCAGAAAATTTTGTACCGAATCGAGAAATACAACTTCAGAAATACCATACAAACTTCGAGAAACGATCAAGCCTCCTAACACGCCAATGATCAAAGAAATAATTGTCAAAACTGGTAACATGATGCAGCAGGCTACAACACGGGGCAATACTAAATAATCAATCGGGTCGGTTTTCAGAATATAAAGCGCATCAATTTGCTCTGTCACTTTCATTGTCCCAATCTCGGCAGCAAAAGCCGACCCCACTCTTCCGGCTATTACAACCGCAGTCAACACAGGAGCTAACTCCCTGGTTAAAGCTAAAGTCAGCACTCCTCCTACTGCTTGACCAGCACCAAAATAAAGAAATTCTCTTGCTACTTGAATGGTAAACACCATACCGACAAAAGCAGCCGTAACGATCGCAATTCCTAAAGAATCAGGTCCTACTGCTGCCATTTGTTCGAGAGTATTACGACGATTAATCTTAGCTTTCAGTAAATGGACTATCGTCTGTCCAGCTAAGAAGATAGCTGCGATCATCCGTTGCAGCCAGACTCTCAAGGCACTATTTAATTTTGCTGTCCTAGCCATTAGTTGTGGTTTTCTGTTTTATTGGTTGTATCCTAACAACAAATAATTAACCCCACAATCTTGTAACAATTACTTACTGTTCACTTTTATCAATACGGAAACGCTCTACAGAAGATAACAAGTCACGAGCAATACTAACTAAATTTTGGAGTGAACCAGCTACCCGTTGCGATTCTTGAGAAGTTGCTTGAGCGGTTAATTCTACTGATTGCATTACCTGAGCCACGGCACGAGAATTTTCTCTTTGTTCTACGGTATCAGCAGTAATCGAACGCACCAGAGTGTCAATTCGATTCGATACTTGAATAATATCTTCTAGTGCCGTTTTCGCTTGTTCTGCCCGATCGGTTACGTCGATAACCTCCTGAATTCCCTCTTCCATAGCGGTCATTACTGACCCAGTTTCACTTTGAATCTGTAACACAATCTGCTCGATTTCTTTCAAAGATTTACCAGACCTATCTGCTAACTGACGTACTTCATCTGCAACTACGGCAAAACCCCGACCTGCTTCACCTGCTTTGGCTGCTTGGATTGAAGCATTTAGTGCTAATTGGTTAGTTCTTTCGGCAATCTGAGAAATTAACAAGACGATTTTAGAGATTTCTTGGGAGGCTTCTGCTAGTCTTTTTACTTTCCGAGCCGTTTCCGATACTGTTTCTCGAATTTGGAAAATTCCTGCTACCGTACTTTCTACCGCTTTACCACCTTTGAGGGCTGTTACTGAGGAAGAACGAGCAACTTCTTCAGCTTCACGCGCGTTTTCTGCTACCCGCTCAATCGATTCGGTCATCATCTGGACTGAGTTTAAGGTAACTGCTAATTCTTCTGCCATCCGTAATGCCTCACTAGATTGGTTACGGGCGAATAACTCGCTATCGGTAGAACTTTTATTAACTTGTTCGGCTGCCTGTTTTACTTGACGAACAATTTCTCGCAGACTTTGAATCGTTAAGTTAAAAGCATCAGCAACCGCCCCCAATACGTCAGCAGTTACCGTTGCTTGTACGGTTAAGTCTCCTCTGGCTGCTCCTTCTACATCATCTAGTAAACGAATAACTTGGCGTTGTAAGTCTTCTTTGGCTTGTTCTGTCTCTTCTGCCCTTCTTTGCGCTTCTTGAGTAGTAGTTAGAATCACTCTAGTCATCCGATTAAAGCCAGTAGCTAAACGACCCAATTCATCTTGAGAATACACTGTCGCCTTCGCGTTCAAATTACCCTGATAAACATCTTCAAACTGACTTTGCAAATTTCTGGTAGATTGCTCTACCTGCTTAGAAATCACTCTTCCTAAAAATAGCGACGTTCCCCAACTACTTACTCCAGCTACTACAGAGGTTAAAACCCCAGCTTGAATTGCTAAGAGCCAGTTATCCTCTTCCGAATCTCTAGTGAGCAAACTAATCCCAGTTATGCCCAAACCTAAAACGGCGATCGCTGATATAATACCTGTAGCGCAAGCATTAGTAAATTGTTTTTGGCGCATCGGAGAATTAATAAATCCTCCTAACAATCCTTGTTTAACTTCTATGGTAGGTTCGAGTAATTCCGATTCTAAAATTGTCTCTACGCTACTAGGATTATTAGCCTCAATATCTTCTACCTCAAGTAGCTCTGATTCTGGTACTGATTCAGCATCGGATAACCCAGAACTAGCCTCGCTGAAGTCTTCGACAACATTAAATAAACCAGTATCTGGTAATCCTTGTTCTAGTTCTTCTAAATCAAAAAAGCTACTATCAATTTCATCAAATTCTAATTCGTCTTGATAGTCTAGTCCATCTTGCTCTGGAGTTTCGTTGTGATTAAAACCAGCAGAGTTGCCTATTCCATAAGGTTCAGTTAAAACTGTATCAATCTCTAAATCAGAATTTGCCTCAAATTCCGAAGCATAGAGTTCTGCATTCTCTTCTAAAGCAAAATCAGCGTCATTTGCCTCAATATTGTTTTCTAAAGATTCTGAGAGTAAAGCTTCATCTTCTGGCTCTACCATAAAGGTAGGTTCGCTATAGCCAGCATTAGACTCGATATTATTTTCTCTCGCTTCACTGTCACTAAATTCATCAGCAATAGCTTCATCGGCAGTTTCAAATTCAGCAAAGGCAGCTTCTTGATTAGTATGATGAATATCATATTCATCTATCGCTGCTAAATTATCAGCCTCGTTCAAATCAAAAGGATCGTTAAATTCTGCTTCAGCTACTGAATTCAAATCACTGTTTGAATCTTCTTCATCAAGCAAAAACTCTCCATCACGCTCAAAATCAAAATCGTCCCATTCTCTTTCTGATTGTTCATAATCTGATACTGAGGCTGCAAGTTGTTGCTGCAATTCTTCTATCTGACTAATTCCTTGAGTTGCTAAGTCTCGCAAATCTTGCGCTTCACTTAACCTTAAAACTGCTTCATACTGTTCTTGTGCCGTCTCGTAATTTTGAAATCCGTAATAAATATGACCTCTTAGCAGTAGTATTCTTGGATCGTCAGGAAATTCTGCAACTAAGTGTTCGATAATTTCAGCAGCTTGTGTAAAGTTTCCCTTTAAATATTCTTTTTCTGCCAGTCCGTATTCTTGAGGATAATTAGTTCGTGATGCCATTTTTTTGTCAAGTTAGTTAAAGTTATTTTAAGAAGTCATAAGTGAGTGTCGCAGTTGACAGAGTTTTCTCGCTCTAAAACTTAATTTTTGGAGTCAGCTTTGACTCTTAATGGCGCTCAAATTAGTAATTTTGTTTAACATGATGTATATAGATTTATATAATGATTCTGTATAATTTTTAACAGATACGCTTTAAATGTTAATTCTTAGGCAGCCCATCTTGCAGAACGCAAAATTTTGACAGAATCTAAAAGATGTAAAATTCTGTTTTCGAGCTTTTTTCCAGACCATTGTCCCAAAATGAAAGGAGCCATACTATCAGGCAAATCATGAGCAGCTACTAAGCTTTCAACATCTAACCAATCCATATCGCCAATTTTGTCAATTGCCAAACCTAGTACTTGTTCTTGATTTTCAATAGCAATTACAGGTATTGTGGAGCGGTCGGGATTAAGGAGCTTAGATTCTCCTAAAAATTGTCCTAAATCTGCCACCCAAACAATTTTACCTCTTAAATTTATCGTTCCTAACAGCAAAGAGGAAGCATTGGGAATTGGTGCGATATCATCATTAGTTGGGTAGAGTACTTCTGCGATGCTGGTTGCTGGCAAAGCAAATTCTTGACCAGAAGCCAAATAAAAACTTAAATGAAGTTCTCCTTCTGGATTCTCTAAAGTTTGAATCTCTAGAGATAATTCTGGTTCATTTCCAATAAAAAAATCTGGATTAGTAACCATTGGCTGTTTCGTCGTTGAATTGGTAAATGAATGATCATTGCTATTGAAGCTAAATTATTTATCTCAATAGCAAATCAAGCTAAGCTCTTAATAACTGTTTAACAGTTCCAATTAATTCTACTGGTTGAAAAGGTTTTGCGATATAAGCATCAGCACCCTGTTTCATACCCCAGTATCGATCAAATTCTTCTCCCTTAGAAGAACACATAACCACAGGTACATTTTGAGTTTTAGGGTCGGATTTCAGACGACGACACAGTTCATAACCGTTCATTCGTGGCATGACAATATCCATAACTACAATGTCGGGGTTAAACTTTTCTAGATGTTCTAAAGCTTCTACTCCATCGCAAGCTACGGCAACTTTTAGCCCACTTCCTTTGAGTAAATCTGAAATCATCTGTCTTTGTGCCAAACTATCTTCCACGATTAGAACTTTGCTCATAACACGCTATACTGCAAAAATTCATACTTGCTTATCTAAAGTTTACTTTGTTGTCAATATGACTTGTTTAATCTAAATGAGGAAAATTTAATTTTCCCCTAAGCTTTTATAATCATTTATTTTAAATTAGTCTATTTTTTTGACAATCATGAATTTCAAGGTTAACCCTTGATTTTGTTGTTTAAGTCTTAGGGACTTTCCTAGCGTTTTTCTCAGTAATTTTACTAGATTTATTTCTAATAACTCCTATAAGGAATAAACCTGAGAATTAGCTAAGTAAATCTGCTTCAACCAGTTAATTGAGAGTAATTAAGCCACAAAAATCTATGTTTTATTAGCTCTCTGATTCAGAATATACTCTACATTTTACTCAATTGCCACATTCTAACTTAGATAATTTAGAAGAGATTGAGATTTTAGCTAGTTATTTAGGGTATATCTTGATTTGAGATGTATTTAAGATCGGCGTTAAATCTCTCAAGTCAAACTAAAATGATCTAAATTACTAGAAAATAACTTCTTAACCTAATTTTTTGCACCCCTTGGCAACGAATTCTGATGCTGGTTATGCTAGTTGTATAAAATATCTGAGCTTTAGTTAAACTGTTGAAATAATGATTAAAATTTTTAATCACAAAGTAAGGCTACTTGGGGATCTAGCCTTCATCAGCCTAGAAGCGATCGCTAGCAACAGACAGTGCTAAATGTCTATAAGCTATCAAAAAAATTCAGAATTGAGTTAGTTCTAATCAGAGTCTAATAAAACACAAGAGGGTTGTAAGAGTGCGATATTTGGCAGAGGTACAAAGACAAAGTAAAGGTTTCATGGGCGGGTTTGAGACCAAACTCAAGCTTTTGGCAGGTCAGCGTAATGACCGTAGTTGGAGTGCGATATCTGGTAACGAATTTATTGAGATTGAAGACATTAGTAATTTAGGTGATGGTGCTTTAGTCATCGTCAATGTAGTCAATCGTCAGGTTCAGGGGAAGCTGGAATCTGCTTCTAAAGAAATTATTGGTGTATTACAGAGTTTTTCGCGACTGTTAGAGAAAACTCAAAACCAAGAAGAAGAAATTGAAGTTTGGAAGGAATCTTTAACTATTCAAAGTGAAGAGCTAAGTAAACGAGAAATCGATATAGAAACTCGTTTAGAACAGCTAGAAAAAATGGAGGAAGAACGGGATAAAATTCAAAAAATCAAGGAGGAGTCCGAAAAAATTCGGGCAGAATTTTTAGCCAAAAGTCAAGACTTAGAAAAAGCTTGGGAGCAACTCAAAGGAGAGCAAAATTCATTAGAGCAACAAATTAGAGAGAACAGAGTAATTGATGAAGCTCAAGTTAATCAACTATACGATTTAGTTAATTCTTTATCTTTAGATACAAATTCTCCAAATTCACTCAAAGAAAAATTATGTTTGGTATTTAATGGTATCAACCAACAGCAAGAATATTTAGACAAATATTGGCAAAAATTAGAGCAGTATAAAAAAGAGCTTCAACAACATCAAAATGCTAGTAATAAGTATGAAACAGAATTAGGAGATTTGAGAAAAGAATTAGATGCAGCTATTAATTCATTAGAAGCAAGTCAACAGAAACAGTTAATTTCTCAAGAGTCATTAAGTAATAAGCTACAACTCCTCAATTTTTTTTCAAAACAGCAGCAGTTTTATGATGAAGTTCAAGAATCTTTTACGCGTTTAGGCATTGAATCATCAGATGTAGATTTATCCCAAAAAGTAAATCTAGATAATTTAGAAAATATGCCATTACCAGAGTTGGAAGCAATTATTAATAATCTTCAAAAAGATTTAGACAAAGTGGCACGATTTGTCAATGAACAAGAAGAAGAACTAAGCTGGCAATGTAAAACTGTAAAAGAGTTGGCAACTAAAATTCAACAAGCTAGTGAGTTTGAGCGGTTATCTCTCGAACAAGAGTTAGCCGAAGAAAAAGAAGCTCAAAATATGTTACATGAAACCCTAGTCGGACAGCGTCGTTCTCTCCGAGAAAGGCACGAAATTTTATTGCAGCATACACGTATTTTAAAACGTCGTCAAGGAATAGTGGATCTAGAAGCAGAATTAGAATCGATCAATTTAGAACCAATTAAAGTTAACTTCCTTCAGCAGCAAGAAAAGTTACAAGCACAAGAAAAACAAACTAAAGAAGAAGTAGAACAAATTAAACAAGTTTTAGAAAAATTGTCACAAGACATGCAGCAACAAACGATTAAATATGACAACATCAATCAAAAATTTAATGAAAAGCAAGAAGCTAGTCAAAAAACTAAAGTATTGATCGCTAATTTACAAGCTCAAATCGCGTTTTATGAAGAGAATTTACAAAATTTACAAAATAGCCTAAACACAATTAGACAAAATTCGGAAGAGATAGAATCGCTAACAGCTAATGATCTGCTTATAAATCACAGTCAAATATTATCTGACATAGATGAAATTATTAAAGAGCTAGCAGGCAATTCGACTCTGGTGAGTAAGTAATACTGTTTCTCAAAAGTAATTGGAGACTTTAATTTTAAGTCACAAGTCAAAAGTGAATAATATAGGGGTTTTGACAATTAGTTTTTAGCATCAAATCACTTTGGATCTCACCAATATGAGAATTACTATAGTCTATCTATTTTGCTGTTTGATGATTTATTAATAAGGTGGCACCCAGATTCGAACTGGGGGATAATGGATTTGCAGTCCACGGCCTTACCACTTGGCTATGCCACCAGGTTGCAGATTATTATTTTACCGCAAAACTTACTTGGTTAAATAAATTTGATAATTTTTTTGAGTAACTACTTTTAATGCTCTTTGTGATGCATATTTTTGGATAAGGTTAGTTCTGTCCCTTCTTTATTCCAATTGACTCGGTCGAATACTTCTTGTAAAATACACATTCCTCTGCCATTTTCCGATTCTTCTGGAGGGAGGTAAGAATCGCTAAGAGAGGGGTAAGAGCATTGAGGGATAAAGCCTTTGCCTTCATCAATAATTATCCAACAGTATTCTGTCTGTGTAATGGTAAATTTGACAATAATTGTTTTATTTGGATCGAGTTGATTCCCATGTTTAGCTGCATTTACTAAGGCTTCTTGCAAACCTAGCCGAATTTCGGCTTGCCATTGAGAAGGAATCGGAGCTAGAAGTAAGTCAAGAATGGGACAAAGATAAAGGGTTGAAACAAAACTAATAGTATTCCACTTACTTTTGTTTCTAGGAATGGGTATCGCAAACACAGATAGTACCTCTAACCTTTATTTTAGGAGTGTGAAATAAAAAGCGATCGTCTAAAGCTGAAATCTATAAGACAAGTAAATGTCTTTATCTGTGTTATTGCGGTTATGAAGGAATCGAATTCATTTTTTGACTATGTTGAGTGTTTGCCATAAGTCTCAGGTTTAATTTGCCGTAGCTGTTGATTATGAGGACAGCAACGATCAAAAGCTGGTGACTCGTTGAACTATTAATTCGACTATTAAAATCATAATTTCCCTCTTGAAGTTAGTGCCAACTTGTCACATCTATTATACTAACTAATATGCGCTTAGCGGAAACTACTTAAGCAATTATCCGATTTTTTTCAAGATTACAGCGCATTCAACGTGACTGGTTTGAGGGAAAAAATCCGCAGGTTGAACCCACTGCGGTTGATAGACTTTGGTCGCACAAAGCAACTTCAAGTCTCTAGCCAGAGTTGCTGGTTTACAACTGATATAAACTATCGAGTCGGGTTGTAACTCTAGCAGAGTATTTAAGACACTGGCATTACAGCCCTTACGAGGCGGATCGAGAAAAACAACATTTGGTTTAAGTTCACCTATTTGTGCTAGGCAATGTTCGACTTTTGCTTCATAAAAATCAACATTTTTAATACTGTTGATTTGGGCGTTGTTTTTAGCTTGCGCCAGAGAAGCAGCATGAGATTCAATACCAATCACTTGCTTAACTTGACGTGCTAAAGGCAGCGTAAAAGTACCAATGCCACAATAAGCATCTACTAGAGTTTCAGTTCCTAATAAATTTAAGTTTTGCCGAATGCTATCGAGTAACAGTTCTGCGGTGTCGGTATTAATTTGAAAGAAGGTATCGGAGCGAATTTGTAGCTCAACTCCTGCAAAAATTTCTGTGAGGAAAGGTTTTCCTGCAACAGTCAGAGTTTGTTCACTAAAGATCACATTGGTAGATTGTTGATTGATATTAAGACAGACTCCTACTAATGAGGGATATCTGGCTAGCCAAACTTGGGCTTGCTGTTCTAAATTCGAGATTTTAGAGTCAGTTGTGACTAAGGTGAGTAAAATTTCACCAGTACGACTACCAATTCTTAACGAGAGATGTCTTAGCTGACCTTGATGGGATTTTTCATCGTATATTGACCATCCTTGCTGCTGAATATCTTGTTTGATTTCTCTGAGAAGAGGATGTAAACGGACATCTTGTACTGGACATTGATTGAGATTAACTATTTTGTGACTGCCACGACGATAATAACCTGCTTGGATATCTCCTGTGACGCTGACACCTAGAGGATAGGTTGATTTATTGCGATAGTTGAGTGGGTTAGAACTATGTAAAGTCGAAGCTACTTCAAGGTTAGGGAAGCCACCGATACGTTGTAAAGCTTGAATAACTTGTTCTCTTTTAACTTCTCTTTGATACTTCCAGTCAATATGTTGCCACTGACAACCGCCGCATTTATCGGCTACGATGCATCTAGGGCGAATCCGATAATCTGAAGGAATTAATAGTTGTTGTCGCTTTCCTGCGACATATTGGGATTTAACTTGGGTAATTCTGGTTTTTAGGCGATCGCCTGTGACAGTATCAGGAACAAACACTACTTTGCCTTCTACTCTGCCAACCCCTTCACCTTTGGCATTGAGATCGGTAATTTCTAGTTCGATTAAATCGCCCTGTTGCATTTTAAATTTATGATTGTTTAATTATTACTGGGACTGTTAGTTTCGAGATTTTTGTGAGTTAGTTTCCACAGGCAACTTGAAACTAAATTGGTAGTAATATGAGCCACAATCGGCACAAATAGGTTACCCGTAATCAGAGCGATATAACCTAAAGCAAAGCCGACAATAGTAGCCCAGACGACATAGGGCCACTGTCCTACTCCACTAAGATGTAGTATCCCGAAAAGAAGACTCGAAATTACTACCGCCACCATATTTAATCCTAGCGCAGGTAACATAACACCTCGAAACAGTAGCTCTTCACTTAAGCCTGGTAACAATCCCAACCAAATTAAATCTGGCCAAATTAAGGGTTTAATTACTAATTCTAGGTAGATATCCGCACTTTGACGGTAAGCAGGCCACAAACGATAAATAATACTACTAGCGATGGTAATAGCAACGGACATACTAATGCCCCAAAGAAAAGCTTCTGTAGTAATAGCGGTTGCTAGTAGTTGAACCGAACCGAATTTTTGCCACAGTTTAGAAATAACTAGTAAAATGATGGCGGTAACACCCATTACGATGAGTATTTGGGGACGACTTAGGGGTTCAATTTCGGGTTTTTTGGGATTTGCCACGGACTTTCAAGATAAATGATGTAGAGATGCGATAGAAGAACTTAAAGCTTCAAGATTAATTCCTGCACGACGAGCTACCAGTACACCTAAAGCTTCTAAGTAAGAGTTTACTCTAATATTTTTGATACCCAAAGGTTCTGGCGGTACGTTCAAAACAGTAGTATTTTCAGCAACGGTAATGAGCGTTGTTTGAGAGTTACTAAAACTGAGAGTAGCACTGCCACCACAGGCACTAGCAGGTACGATTAGAGCATCTACTGCTTCTGACCAAATTATCTGGTCAGAAGCTTTGTATTTCGTAACAAACTGAGGCGCATGAGCTAACCCGACTAGAATACAAGGTAAAAAAGTGTATCCTAGTTCTTCTGCTGCTGCTTTAGGCGCAACATTAGGAGCAACAGCTAAAGGTGCTAAGGCTGGGGCATGGGCTGCGGGAATTTGAAACTGTCGTATAATTAGATGGGAAATTACCGCTTCGACTCCTGCTATGGGATCGACTCCTGCACCACGACGGTAATTATTAAAAGCTACACTGTCAATGTCATCAGGAAACCGTGCTACCACAGCGATCGCCGTAGCCCCTGCTTGGGTAATTAATTTTTCCGCACCTCTAAGAAGGCTGGCGGTATTACTAATAGTTCCCCAACTAGCACCAGAAGCAGCAGTACGTAATTCTACGTTTAAAGGCGCATCGGTAATAACATAATCAGTTAGATTTAAGCCCAAAGTCGCTCTCGTCGCATCAGCAGCTTGTAGTTGACGTAGTTGTAACTCTGGTTCGATACCTTGATCTAGAAGTAAGCCAATTTTATTTTGTCTGACTGGTTGTAAGCCCCAAACACCAGCAGCAAACTGGTCTAAAGCATATCCTTCGACATAATAGGTATTAGTTAAATGCCAGTAGAGTTGCGCCCCATTAAGTACATTAGGATGAGTAATTAGGCGATCGCATATTTGCGCCATCGCTCTAGCTACGGGTAAGGCGTCTCCTGCATAGCCACCAATGGCTGCACCAATACCTGTAGGAACGATAAGGACTGCCGTAAAAGGCTTAAGGGACTGATTTAACATTCAGGATCAGATGCTTCTTGGGTAACAATTGCCTCAACTTTAACTTTGGCTTGTTCTCGATCAATTTCGGCGATCGCCCAGCGTAAAGGCGCACCGCGTTTGGCTAATTCGGTTGTAATCTCTTGGTGTAGTTGCGCGGGATTTGCGGATAAATTTATTTCAGCGGTAATGAAGTGAGTAGTCATGGTTTTTTTTAGTTTGAGATAGTTACAAAACAGTGGTTAATTTATTGGTCAGAGACAGAGCATTTAAAATAAGAATTAAAAGCTTAAAGTCTGCAGACAGAAAGTAATTATATGAAATTGTATATAAGTTTGTTACCAATAGTCATTTTTGGGACTTTATGCACAACTAATTTAACAGTTGCGCAAATTCCGCCCGAAATAAAACCAGAAAAAACCACAGCAGTAGAATCAGAAGACACGCCAAATAATCCTGCTGAAATAGAGAGCGAACCTCCAGCCTCCCCAGCAGCGGAATTAGAGTGTCAGGAAATCCAACTAGAAACGCCAGCATCAGAAACTACCACTGAAGAATCTGACACAGCAGCCTCAGCCGTCGCAATTCAATGTCCGACACTGACAGAAATCATCCGTCACCAAAAACTAGCAGCAGCAGATCGCCTTTACTTAAAAGGAGATAAAATCGCTGCTACTGTTTTATATCAATCTGCTAAAGAATCTTGGGAACAAATAGCAAGAGAACTTAACCGCCTACCGCCACCAATTTATCAAACCGATCATCTCAGCCCTGGGGCTGCGGTTTATTGGCGTACCTATCAACAAGGTAAAAAGCAGAACTTAGAAAGCAAAATCTTTGCCCCCTTAGAGCTATTAGTCACGAGAAATCCTGAATTTATTCCTGGTCATATCGCCTATGCTGAAGCTTTAACCGCCGATGAGCGTCCTGAAAAGGCGATCGCTGTTTTAGAGAATGCCATTGGGCTTTATCCAGAAGAAGTCGAATTATTACGGGCGAAAATTGCGACAGACATCGCAGCAGCAAGATGGCTTGATGCGTCTATTTCTGCGCGTCAATTTGCCTTATTCAACCCTGATAGTTCAGAAGCAGCAGAATTTACCAAATTAGCAGATGAATACTTAGAAAAATATCAAGATACTGTCCGTTCCGAACTCACTTGGAATGCGGTAGGTAATGCGATCGTTGGGACAGTGGGTTTTGCTCTTACTGGTAATTTGTTTGGTCCAATTTCGGCTCTAGATACTACGATTATGCTGTTGCAGGGCGAATCCGATTTAGGAGCAAGATTTAGTCAACGCATTCAAGAAAATATTCCGATGCTGGAAGATGAAACAGTGTTAACTTATGTACGGGATATTGGTAACAAGATTACTCAAGTATCTGGTAGAAATGAATTTGAGTACGAATTTCATGTCATTATGGACGATCGCCTTAATGCTTTTGCTTTGCCTGGCGGTAAAATATTTATTAATGCTGGAGCAATCATGAATACTGATTCAGAAGCGGAGTTGGCAGGATTAATCGCCCATGAAGTAGCCCACGCAGATTTATCTCACGGATTTCAGCTAGCTACCAGAGCCAATCTTACTTCTAATGTTGTCCAATACATTCCCTATGTTGGTAGTACCGCAGGTAGTCTAATTGTGCTTAATTATAGCCGAGACATGGAAAGGCAAGCGGATGTCTATGGCACAAGAGTTTTAGCAGCAGCAGATTATGCTGCCGATGGAGTGAGAAATTTGATGGTAAAGCTAGATCGACAATACGATGAGGCAGAAAATCCTAATCCTCCTGCTTGGCTTTCGACTCACCCAGATACCCAAGAAAGAATTAGTTATCTAGAAAAAATGATCATCTCGAATAATCTCAACCGCTATGCTTATGAAGGAGTTGCCAGACATCAAGAGATCAAAAAATTAGCTACTCAATTGTGGCAAGAATTCCAAGTACAGCAAGAAACAGAAGCGACAAAAGACCAAGATTAACTAATGTGAGCGAGAAATCCCTCTCCTCTGGTGAAGGGATGATAGCGAACTTGACACTAGGGTATTGACACTTTATACGCCTAAATGTTATCATGAAAGTAATTATTGATAAGGTCGAATTCAATGCTTAAAACAGTCAAAGTCAGATTATATCCAACGAAATCACAACAAGAATCACTAGCTAAAGCAATGGGTAGTGTTAGATGGACTTGGAATTATTTTCTTGACTTGACTAATAAAACCTATAAGGAGACAGGTAAAGGATTAAATAGAGGACAACTCCAAAGCTTACTTCCTAAACTCAAAAAGCAGGAAGAAACAGTTTGGTTGTCTGAAACTTACTCTCAATGTCTACAAGTAGTTGCATTGAACTTATCAAATGCTTTTATCAATTTTTTTGAAAGACGTGCTAGCTATCCTAGATTCAAATCAAAACACGGTAAGCAATCCCTAACTTACCCGCAGAACGTAAAAATAGTTGGTGACAATCTAAAGTTTCCTAAATTAGGCATTATCCATGCCAAAATCCATAGGGAAATCAAAGCACCGCTTAAAACTGTAACTATCACTAAGAACTGTTGCGACCAATACTTTGCTTCTATTTTGTTTGAAGATGGTATTAAAAAACCTGAACCATCAACAGAAGGAAACGCCATTGGAATTGATTTGGGTCTTGCTCATTTTGCTATCACTAGTGAAGGTAGTAAGTTTGATAACCCTAGATGGTTACCTAGACACGAAAGAAACTTAAAGATTAAACAACAACAGCTTTCTCGTAAACAAAAGGGTTCTAGTAATCGCCACAAAGCCAGAAAGAAAGTAGCAAAAGTACATAACAAAATCACTCGTTGTAGAGAAGATTTTCAGCACAAGCTATCACGTAGGATAGTTGACGAGAACCAAGTCATAGTAGTTGAGAATCTAGCAATACGTAACATGGTAAGAAACCGTAGCCTATCTAAAGCTATTAGTCAGGTAGGTTGGGGACAATTCTGTACCATGCTTAAGTACAAGGCGGAGCGAGAGGGTAAGGTTTATCAAGAGGGAGACCGCTTCTTTCCTTCAAGCAAAACTTGCAACGTGTGTTTGAATCAAGTAAGCAGCCTTCCACTTGATGTAAGAAACTGGACTTGTGCTAGCTGTAACACAAAGCATGATAGAGATGTAAATGCAGCTAGAAACATAAGAGATGAAGGACTACGTATATTGGCTTCAGGAACTGGAGCTACAGCCTATCGCCCAGATGTAAGCCCCAAAAGTAGTGGACGTAAGAAAGCTACTGTTGGGCAGTCTGTTGGGTAGGAAGCCCGCTTCTCTGGAGCGGGTAGTTCACGATTTAACATTTTGTTGCGTATTAGTTCTAGCTTTCCCATAAGAATATAAACTCACTTCCAGCAGACACAAAAGTTAAAAAATTCAATTTAATCTATGGCTTATTATTGGTTTAAAGCATTTCACCTAATTGGTGTCGTTGTTTGGTTTGCAGGCTTGTTTTACTTAGTGCGTCTTTTTGTCTATCATGCCGAAGCCAATCAAGAACCCGAACCAGCCCAGTCAATTTTAAAAAAACAATATGAATTGATGGAGTTGCGCCTCTACAATATCATTACCACCCCTGGAATGATTGTAACTGTAGTGATGGCAATTGGCTTAATTTCTACTGAGCCAGAAATTCTCAAATCTGGTTGGTTACATATCAAACTTGCCATGGTGCTGTTATTAATTGGTTATCATCACTACTGCAAAAGACTGATGAAGCAGTTAGCTAAAGGTGAATGTCAATGGACAGGACAGCAATTTCGCGCTTTAAACGAAGCTCCTACTGTTTTATTAGTAGTTATTGTCTTGCTTGCTGTATTCAAAAATAATTTGCCTCTAGATCTAACTACTTGGTTGATTGCAGCTTTAGTTATTAGTATGGCAGTAAGTATTCAATTGTATGC
>DAXETX010000038.1:0-14752 GCA_051155735.1 Xenococcaceae cyanobacterium | reverse complement strand
AACCCTACATTTTTTGATTTCTATTCTGAATTGACAATCTTGGGGGATTCTCCTCTCCCAAACTCGACAACACCCGATCTTAACTGAGCGTCGGATCGGGTTTTCTTCTCATAATCACTAACTATTAACTACCAATTTCTCACAATCAAAAAAATGACCCAAACGACAACCCCTGATTTGGCTCAAGCCTATTCTGAAACTGAGTTGATTAAACCTTACAAAAACGATCCTTGGTGGGGCAATCTTTCAACTCCGATTAATGACTCTGAACTAGTGAAAACCTATATTCGTAATTTGCCAGCCTATCGTGAAGGATTAAGTCCTTTTATGCGAGGCTTAGAAATTGGCATGGCTCATGGCTATTTTTTAGTTGGACCTGAAATTGTCTTTGGACCACTAAGAGAAACTTCTCACGGAGCTAATTTAAGCGGAGTGATCACTGCTATTTATATTACTGCTTCTGCGGTTTTAGGTATTTCTATTTTTGCCCTAGCTACTTTTCAAGGAGATCCGAGGGGTGCATATAATTCTAACTCTCAAGACGATCTTAGACCTCTGAGAAATAAAGAAGACTGGTTTCAACTCGGAGGTGGTATTTTTGTGGGTTCTATGGGAGGGGCTGTATTTGCCTATGCTCTCTTAGAAAATTTTGACGATCTTGATGCCATTTTGCGCGGTGCGGTTAATGTCAGTCAACAATTAGCCCCTGGGATTTGGGGATAATACTAATTTTTAAAAACAGCTGTAGAGATGAATCTCAAAACTTTTGATTAGTTAATAGGAGAATAACTCAATGACTACTGATGTTACCCAATTAACAGGTGCTTATGCCGTTTCTTGGTTGCCCTGGATTCTGATTCCTTTAATTACTTATATCCTTCCCTTTCCGATCTTTGCTTTATTGTTTCTCTGGATTGAACGAGAAACACCTAGAGAATCATCTTGAGTCAGTACTACACTGACGTTTTAAGACCAAGCCAGGACGTGATAGCTGCTTCAACCTCAGCCCTCCGTTGAAAAACTGAAATTATTGCGTCCAATCAACCGATTTTGAGTTTATTAGAGAGGAATTACTTGATGATGCGCCAAATATTTGCTTTAATCTTAATTTTAACAGTCTGGTTGAATTTTAGTCCTACTGCCTCAGCCAATGAGAGTTTTTTAGTTCCCTGTAAAGAATCAGCAGCTTACTTACAGCGAGCGGAGAGTTTTCCTGATAATTATTACTTTAAGCAACCCGATCGCGCTTATGCAGAATACTTAACTTGTGGTGCTGACGGACTACCTCATTTAGTGATTAGCTGGCGCAATGCCATTGATATTGCGATCGCTTTTAGTATGTTTTTTTACATTACAGGTTTTATCGGTTGGTCAGGACGTTCTTATTTACGAACTATTAGTACCCAAAAATCTCCCGAACAATCGGAAATATTTATCGATTTACCTGTGGCAATCCAATCTTTAGCTAAAGGTCTGCTTTGGCCTCTACTAGCAGTGCAGGAGCTACTAAGTGGGGACTTAACAGCTAAAAATAGCGAAATTTCCGTTTCACCTCGATAAAGCTTCTAATTTTAATTTCTTACTAGTTAAACCTTTATCTCATACCCAGAAATAACCATGCAATATTTGCTCAAATATTTATCTAGTGCGCCTGTTGTTGCCACTCTGACTCTGATTATTGTGGCAGTTATTTTTATCGAACTAAATTACTTGTTTCCTGGATTACAATATGGTACATATTTTCATCCAGTACCATAGAACAAGGTGTTGATCCTAAATCCTGTTGGGATACTTGAGAGAAGGAAGCTTTTTATCCTGACTGCTGCCCACAGCCAGCTTTTTAATTAGCATTAAAGACAAAGTTTTATTGTCTGTCATTACTTCTACAGGACTACCAAATCATTTACAGCAGTTTTCAGATGAGTTGATCCCATCAGATAGCTCTAGAAGCCCCCGTGTTTCTCCCGCCCCTCCCTACCCCTCCCCAATTTTGAGGAGGGAAACGATTGGTTTCCCCCAATTTGGGGGGCTAGGGGGGCGAAAACTGCTGTAATTAACTAAACCCAGATAATGAAGATTAATCCTTAAGCTTGGCTAACTCTTCAGCTAGTGTATCTACAGTGAAGCGAATTTGCGCTTCTGTGTGATTGCAAGTTACAAAAAATCGCAACCGTGCTGCGTTTTGGGGAACAGAAGGATAAATCATAAAAGGAACATTGATGCCTCGCTTAAAGAGATTTTGCGATAGCTGGATTGATTTGAGAGAATCTCCGACAATAATCGGAATTACAGGAGAATCTTGGCTCATACCCGTATTTAATCCCTTTTCTTGGGCTAATTGCAAAAATAATTTTGCTCTAGCTTGTAACTGAGTGACTCTTTGTGGTTCTGCTTTTAAAACTTCAATTGCAGCTAGAGTCGCTCCTGTGTTGGGGGGCGACATTCCCACACTAAAGACGAATCCAGGAGCAGTATATTTAAGATATTCGATTAAAGCCTGAGAACCAGCAATATAACCACCACAACTGGCAAAAGATTTACTGAGAGTTCCCATCCAAATATCGATATCTTTGGGGTTAATGCCAAAATATTCGCCAATCCCTCGTCCTGTTGCACCAATAGTTCCCATCGAGTGTGCCTCATCTACCATGAGAAAAGTTTTATACTTTTGTTTTAGGGTAATAAATGAGGGTAAATCCGCAAGATCTCCATCAGTGCTATAGACCCCCTCGATTACAATTAAAACTTTTTGATAGCGGTAACGACGATCGCGTAATATTTGCTCTAAAGCTTGAAAATCATTGTGAGGAAATGCGACTAAACTTGCTCCTGAGAGAAAGCAGCCCTGCAAAATACTGTTATGACTCAAAGCATCATAAAGTACCAAGTCGTTTTTGCCAAATAAATGCCCTATAGTAGTGACATTTGTGGCGTGACCTCCGACCATAACTAAACTGGCTTCTGTGCCGATAAAATCCGCAATAGCTGCTTCTAACTTGCTATGTAAGGGTTTTTCTCCTGAAATTAGGCGACTAGCACAAGCAGAAGTCCCATAACGAGCGATCGCTTCAGTCGCAGCCCGATCCACTATCGGATCGCCACACATCCCAATATAGTTGTAAGTGGCAAAATTAATTAGTTCTCGTCCCTTAACAGTAGTGGTGTCATTAACTACCTTTTCTTGAGGAACAAAAAAGGGATTACCATTGCCCAAACTTTCAACTTGTTGGATTTTCAGTTGCAGTTTTTGATATTCTGGTAGTTGAGCAAAATTATAATAGGCTTCGGGGATTTCCGTAAGGCGATCGCCGTTCCGAGTTTCTGGTGTTAAGTTATGTAACTCTACCTGATTAAAAGGTGAGACAATATCTAGACCATTGCTTTGAGCATTAGCATGATTTGGCTCGTGAGGATTGGTTGCTAGGTATTCTGCCAAAGTTTCAATACTCGGATAATCCCATAACAGAGTCGGAGATAAACGGCAGTTTAAATAACTTTCTAGCTCTCCTGAGAGATTAACCGCTTCTGCAGAATCCAAACCATATTCACTAAAATCTTGTTCAACATTTATTTCATGAGGTTTTATTGCCAGTAATTCTGCTACCTTGTCAATTAACCAGCCCTCTAAAGATTCCCTTGTCGGGTAAGAATTAGAAAGTTCTAGTCTCTTGCCTTGGCTCACAGAATTACCTGTATTGTTAGTTCCATTCCAGGTTTCATTTAATAGTGTCATTAACTCACTCCTACACCACTGTTCAAATAATCTTAGGTCTAGCTGACACCTTTCCAGACCATTTTGTTAGATATGATGGTTATTTTGCCACGAACCCCTGCTAAAAGACCAGAACATTTAGCAGGGGCGATCGTATTTTAGTTATTTTTAGTCTAATTTAAAGACTAATTCCGTTATTTTGTAACTAATGCCAAAAAACTTTAACTAGCTACATATTCACGAATATAAGCTCTTCTTCTTCGCAACTGAGTTAAAGCTTGATGTTCTAGTTGCCGAACTCTTTCGCGACTGAGATTCATTCTTTGCCCGATTTTAGCCAGAGATAGTTCTTTGCCATCTTCCAAGCCGAAACGCAGCGAAATAACTTCTCTTTGTTGAGGCGTCAAATCAGCCATCAGACTAAATAAATCTTGTCTTAATAATTCTTGAGTCGCATATTTGTCAGGAGAGATCCCATCATCTTCGAGTAACTCCGACAATTCCGTATCTTGATTGTCACCGACTCGAACATCTAAAGAGATCGGCTGTCTAGCAACACTGAGATATTCGCGAATTTGTGAGGTTTCTAACTCTAACTCGGCAGCAATTTCGGCTGGTGTCGCATTTCTGCCCAGTTTTTGCGAGAGTTCTCGTTGCGTTTTTTTAATTTTATTCAATTTCTCCGTAATGTGAATTGGCAGACGGATTGTTCGGGCTTGTTGAGCGATCGCTCTGGTAATTGCTTGGCGAATCCACCAGTAAGCATAGGTAGAGAATTTATAACCTTTAGTCGGATCGAATTTTTCGACACCTCGTTCTAAACCCAGACTACCTTCTTGAATCAGATCGAGAAATTCCATATTGCGTTTCTGGTATTTTTTAGCGATCGCTACTACCAGACGCAAATTGGCTTCGATCATTTTTTTCTTCGCCCATTGTCCTTTCTTGATCACCCTGTTTAGTTCTGCTTCACTCAATTGAACTTGATCAGCCCATTCCTTCAGACTTAGCTGTCGATTCAGCTTTTGTTCTAGTTGTTCTTTTTGTTCCAACAGGGTCATCATAGTCTGCACTTGTTTCCCATAAATAATTTCTTGTTCATGGGTTAACAATGGTACCCTACCAATTTCGTGCAGATAGGCTCGAACCATATCTGCGGAGTAATTTGTGTTTTTGGTTTGTTTGGCGATTTTGGCTGTGGGCATCTGTTACAGTTATGACTCCTTGGTTGTTGTAGCAAGTCAGCGGTACTCTACCGAGCAATGACAGAGCCTGCGATGAGCGGAAGGCTATCACCCAAAATAAAGGTTAGATAAATAGCAGCACTCTGTCGCATTTTGCGGACTTATGATAATGATTTTGCCTTTCTATTCCCTACTGGCAAAAGACGGGAGCTAGACTTGAGCAAAAAGCGGTTCAAGATCATTTGTCGATTAGCGACAAAATCTCCGCGAACTTCAGCAATTAAATAAAGTAAAATTAAAATCGGTTAAACTCTATAACCTCATTGATCTCAGCCCATAAAAAGCTCTCGATCAAAAACTTAGGACTTTATTTAACTGCATGGTTTATAGACGTTAGCTAAAGGTAAAAAGTTCAATTTTTACGAAGTCGTAACAAGTTTGACCTGTCATCGGCACATTAGCTTTAACCCCTATGAACTTAGATCACAAATGTTAATTTGTTGTCATCCTAATTTAATATTGGACTAAAAGCCTGAGTTTGTACTGAGTGGCTTAAGGCGGATTGCCGAACTCAGTTAAGCCTAGTATGGTGGTGCTTTCCGCTCCCTAAGACGGATATAAGTTGCTTAAGACAAAAAACGGCAAACCGAAACCCCGAAAATTACAGTTTTTTTCAGTACATCTCGGCGGTGTTACCCGAAACTGTGAGCCAAAATTGTGTCAAATTAAACTGAATTGATCGATTTTGATCGATTAGGTTAAGTAATTACCTTTAAAGTTTTGGGCTTTCTCAGCTTGAATTGCTTAAATCTAGGAGAGATGGTGCTTTTAGAAAATTACGACCCCGAAGATTTTTATGATGAATTGTTTCTGGCTCAGGGCAAAGCGCGATCGCAAGCAGCGTCCTTGATTCAATGGATCGAACAATTAGGAATTGCGCAATTAGAGCAACACCGTCAAACTGCTGCGATTGCTTTATTTAAATTAGGAGTCACTTTTAATGTCTATAGCGATCGCCGTGGTGTAGAGAAAATCTTTCCCTTTGATATTATTCCTCGGTTGGTTTCCGCTCAAGATTGGCAATATCTAGAAAGAGGACTCAAACAACGCATTCAAGCTCTGAATCTGTTTTTAGGTGATGTGTACGGTTCACAACACATAATTAAAGATGGCAAAATTCCGGCAGAAGTAATTAACACTGCTTCTGGCTTTCTTAAACCCTGTCTTGAGATCAAACCGCCTCATAATGTCTGGTGTCACATTACAGGAACAGATTTAGTTAGAGATCGAAATGGTCAATGGTATGTTTTAGAAGATAATCTGCGAGTTCCTTCAGGAATTTCCTATGTTTTGGAAAATCGGCGCGTGATGAAAAGTACTTTTCCCAATATTTTCCAAACCATGGCAGTTCAACCAGTAGATGATTATCCCAGTCATTTACTAGAAACTCTACTCAATCTAGCACCACCTCATTTACCAGACCCCACAGTAGTAGTTCTGACTCCTGGTATTTATAACTCCGCTTATTACGAACACGCTTTTTTAGCCCAACAAATGGGAGTAGAGTTGGTAGAAGGTCGAGATTTAGTCGTAGTGGATGGTTATCTGCAAATGATCACGACCAAAGGATTACGGCGAGTTGATGTCATCTATCGCCGAGTTGATGATGAATTTTTAGACCCTCAAGTCTTTCGTTCTGACTCACTGCTAGGCATACCAGGTTTAATGGAAATTTATCGGCAAGGGAAAGTTGCCCTGGCTAATGCTCCAGGAACAGGAGTTGCTGATGATAAAGTGGTTTATGCTTATGTGCCTGAGATGATTCGCTACTACTTAGGAGAAGAACCAATATTATCTAATGTCCCTACCTATTTATGTTGGCGAGAAACAGACCGAGAGTATGTGTTACAGCATCTAAACCAACTAGTAGTTAAATCTGCTAACGAAGCTGGAGGCTATGGAATGCTCATTGGCACTGCATCTACCGCAGCAGCTAGAGCGGAGTTTGCCCAAAAAATTATGGCTCAACCCCGCAATTATATTGCTCAGCCTACCCTCAATTTATCGCGAGTTCCCACCCTAATTGATCGCCAAATTGAAGGCAGACACGTCGATTTACGACCCTATATCTTACATCGGGGTGATGAAATTTACGTTCACCCAGGAGGATTAACTCGTGTCGCTCTCAAAAAAGGTTCATTGGTAGTTAATTCTTCTCAAGGGGGCGGTAGCAAGGATACCTGGGTTTTAACTTCAGGATAATTGAGATATTTGAGGGCGAAAGTAGAATTAATTATGTTAAGTAGAGTTGCTGATTCAATTTATTGGTTAAACCGCTATATCGAACGAGCGGAAAATGTGGCACGATTTGTTGATGTAAATCTCAATTTGATGTTGGATTTACCCGCAGCAATTACCCAACAGTGGCAACCTCTAGTCTCAATTACAGGAGATGTAGAGTTATTTAACAGTCTTTATGGGGTAGCAACAGCAGAAAATGTGATTAATTTTCTTACTTTTAACGCTCGCTATCCTAATTCAATTATTTCTTGTTTGCAAAGAGCCAGAGAAAACGCCCGTTCGATTCGAGAGATTATTTCTTCTGAGATGTGGGAAGAAGTAAATTCTTTTTATTTGCTGCTTCAAGAAGCCTCTCCAGTAGAATCTGATGGGTTGCCCAAGTTTTTTAACCAAGTAAAAATGGCAAGTCATCGTTTTGCTGGAGTAATGGATGCTACCATGACCCATAACGAAGGTTGGCACTTTGGACAAATGGGCAGACTGCTTGAAAGAGCGGATAAAACCACTCGTCTCTTAGATGTCAAATATTTTGTCTTATTACCCTCAGCGGAATGGGTAGGGACACCTTTAGACCAAATTCAATGGATATCTCTCCTTAAATCCGCTAGTGCTTACGAAATGTATCGTAAGTATCAACATCGGATTACTCCGAGTAATGCTGTTGAGTTTTTAATTTTAAATCGTCAATTTCCTCGTTCAATTTACTTCTGCTTGTGGCAAGCGGAACAATGTTTGCACGAGATTACGAATACTCCTGTAGGAACTTGGTGTAATGGTGCAGAAAGAGCTTTAGGCAAATTGTGTTCTCAATTGGGATATCTAACAATGGATGATGTTATTGAATCTGGCTTACACGAATTTCTTGACAGTTTGCAAAGCTCAATTAATCAAGTAGGAAATGAGGTTTACAAGACTTTTTTTGCCTATAGTGGTTCTGGGATTGATCGCGGATAAAGTTAATGGTTTTGGGGAAGAGGATAGAAGTTTATCTCACTAAATTAAATACCGCTATATCTCTAATTGATGTTATATCAAATAAGCCATCAAACTATCTATACTTACAATCAACCTGTATTACTCAAGCCTCATATTGTTAGATTACGCCCCCGTGATAATAATTGGCAAAAGCTACACAATTTTTCTTTATTAGTAAGTCCTCAACCTCAAGGCATCACAGAATTGGTTGATTTAGATGATAATAATCTTACGAAACTTTGGTTTACTGAGCCGACTAATCAATTAAGTTTACAAACATTAGCAACAGTAGAAACTCTAATTGACAATCCATTTAATTATCTTCTCGAACCTTGGGCAATTCAGTTACCTTTTGATTATCCTTATTCTTTGTGGCAACAACTTCAAGCTTATTTACAACAATATAGCTTTGTTCCTGATGCAGTAGCCTTAGAACTAGCTCAAGAAATTCTCCATAAAACTCAAGGTAATACTATTAGCTTTTTGGCAACTTTGAACCAATACATCTATGAAAAATGTGAGTATATTATTCGAGAAACAGGTGAACCTTGGCAAGCAGGAATAACCTGGAGAAATAAACAAGGTTCTTGTCGTGATTTTACAGTTTTGTTTATGGAGGTATGTCGCGCTATCGGAATTGCCACGCGATTTGTTAGCGGTTATCAAGAAGGCGATCGCGATCAAACAGCCAGAGATTTACACGCCTGGGTAGAGGTTTATTTACCTGGTGCTGGCTGGCGAGGCTACGATCCGACTTTGGGATTAGCAGTAAGCGATCGCCACATTCCTGTCGCTGCTGCTGCCAATCCTCGTTATGCGAGTGCAGTTGCAGGAACTATTAGCCCTGTAACATCTATGACAAAACAATCTCAATTACCGACTTCTCAGATGCAAATTCAAATTTTGCTTCACGCTGAATCATCGACGCTAAATTAATCACAAGTTTGACAAGCTACTAACAAATCTTGATGTACTTTTTTAGAAGTAGCTATTACTAATCCAGGTAAACTATAATCTTGGCACTGCGATAAAGGAGGTAAATTACTCCCATCGAAAGTAGTAATAATACAGCCTGCTTCTCTAGCCAAAAAAGCTAAAGCTCCACCATCAATAAATTTACCTCTTCTAATAATTACTCCTGTCATTTCTTCAGTAAATAACCCGTTAACATTAGGCACTTTAATTTCGGCAGAATAGTCATTTTCTAAGTCATAAACTTGATAGCGATCAACTAGTGCTGCTTTATATTTACTCATTGCCCAACCCAATAAAATTGCTGGTTTGGGATTGGTTAATTTTAAAGGAGTACAAGCCTCTAAATCTGTCTCTAAACTACCTTGATAAGCTCCTTCACCTCGTATAGCGTAATAGTAACAATTTTGCGCTGGAGAAATCGCGATTACCGCTTCAAAATCGTCTGAACCAAGAATACTCAAAATTATCTGATAATTATCATGTCCATCAAGATAATATCTAGTACCATCAATCGGGTCGAGAGTAACTAAATATTCTCCCGAATTATCTAGTTTTGTCTCACGAAAGTATTTAGTATTACGAGATTGTTCGTATTCTTCTCCATGAAATCGTAAGTGAGGATAAGTACCGAGTAACGCTACTTCTATTAAGGTTTGAATTGATAAATCAGCATCAGTTAATGCAGCAGCAAAAAAATTATTTCCTACTTCTTTATCAGGTAAGGTATTAATTTTTGCTTGAATTTGATTAGCATAGCCAGCAGCTACCCGCAGGTGAGGTAATAAATTAGTCAGAATTTCCAGAGGAGAAGGATTAGCAAACATCTAAAGTAACTCCTATAGTTCACAGTTCTAAGATTAACCTTAATTCCCGATTTTATGAGATCGATAGTTATTTTTTGATTGCCATGGGGAATTATAGATACATACTTGGTTTATTTAGCCTAATTTGGCAACTCTTGCTTAAATTTGCAAGATTTAAGTATTTAATGGATGAACAAAAGCTCAAGGGACAAAAAGCAGATATCTTAGTTGTGGATGATAATCCGATCAATTTACGCTTACTAGCCCAAATCTTAACCTCTAAAGGTTATAAAGTTAGACCTGTGCCTAATGGACAATTAGCCATCGCAACTTCCCAAGCTGCACCACCTGATTTAATTTTGTTAGATATTAGTATGCCTCAGATGGATGGTTATGAAGTATGTCAAAAACTCAAAAATAAGCCTCAAACAGCAGATATTCCGATAATTTTTATCAGTGCTTATAATAACGCGATCGATAAAGTTAAAGCTTTTGAAGTTGGTGGAGTTGACTATATTCCCAAGCCTTTTCAAATTGAAGAGGTGTTAGCAAGAGTGCAAAATCATCTGGCAATTCGGTTTCTCCAAAAAACTCTCCAAGAAAAAAATACTAATCTGCAACAAACTCTAAAAAAATTAAAAACTACTCAAGAGCAATTAGTACAATCAGAAAAAATGGCAGCTTTAGGACAATTAGTTGCTGGGATTGCTCATGAAATTAATACTCCTTTGGGAGCAATTAGCTCTTCTATTGGCAATATCGAAGATTTTTTTACAAATAGCTTTCAAAAATTACCTGATTTTTTTAGTAGCTTAACTTTTAAAGAAATAAATGAAGTTTTTGAGATTTTGAATTCATCTAATCGCAAAAATAGTAATGTATCAAGTAGAGAACTAAGAAAAATCAAAAAGAAATTGGTGACAGAACTACAAGCGAAGAATATTGTCGATGCGTATAATATCGCCGATCTTCTGATTGATTTGAATATTGAAGAGAAATTAGAACTAATTAGCTCTTTTCTTAATGATGAGAGGGGCTTAAAAATTCTTGATCGAGTTTATCAACTTTCTACTTTACAACGCAGTGCCAAAACTATTGATATAGCGACTCAAAAAGCAGCAAAGATCATTTTTGCCCTGAAAACTTATGCGCGTTATGATTCTAATGAAATTAAAATTAAAGCTGATATTACTAGAGGGATAGAGACAGTTTTAACTTTATATCAAAATCAATTAAAGCGCGGAATTAAAATAATTAGAAATTATCACAAAATACCGATGATTTATTGTTATCCTGATGCTTTAAATCAGGTGTGGACAAATTTAATTCATAATGCTTTGCAAGCGATGAACTATCAAGGAAAACTTACTATTGATATTAGCGAAAAAGCAACTTGGATTCAAGTTAAAATAACTGACACAGGACAAGGTATTACTCCAGAAATACTGCCGAGAATTTTTGAGCCTTTTTTTACTACTAAACCTCCAGGTGAAGGTAGTGGATTAGGATTAGATATTGTTCAAAAAATTATTATCAAACATCAAGCTAATATTGATGTTGATTCTGTTCCTGGAAAAACTACTTTTACTGTCAATATACCCATTAATTTAAAGGAGTCACAATAAAATGCCTAAACCCGTAATTCTTTGTGTTGATGATGAAACTTTAGTACTCGATAGTTTAAAAATCGAACTACGAAAATCATTTGGTAATAAATATCTTTATGAATTTGCTAATGATGGAGCAGAAGGAATGGAAATTATTACTGATATTTTGACAGCAGAACCAGCAACCAAAATGGTCGTAATATCAGACTGGTGGATGCCAGAAATGAAAGGTGACGAATTTTTGATTAACGTTAATCGTCAATATCCTCAAATCACTACTATTATGCTTACTGGGCAAGCTAGTGAAGCTGCGATCGCCGATGTTCAAGCTAGAGCGAATTTGTATCGCTGTATTCGGAAACCCTGGGCTTACCAAGATTTAATGACAAGTATCGAATCTGCACTCCTACAACAAAAGATTTAGTTTTTCAGATTAAATATTGGCACAGGTTCTAGTGAGTCGGCTGGTTGAAAGCCAAACACTCTAGCATAAAAATAAAGTTCACTCTCTAAAGCTTTTTTGATGTTAGCCCCGCGACGAAACCCATGTCCTTCATCCTCAAAGACAACATATGCTACAGGTAATCCCTTATTTTTAAGTGTTTTAAACATCATTTCCGCTTGATTTGGCGGGACAACCCGATCTTCTAAGCCTTGAAAAAAGATTACGGGACAAGATAGTTTTTCCGTAAAATATATAGGCGATCGCTGTTGGTAAATTTGTTGCGCTTCCGGATACTTACCAACTAGACGATCTAGATAGCGTGATTCAAACTTGTGAGTATCTTTGGCTAAAATTTCCAGGTCACTAATGCCATAGTAACTAGCTCCTGCTTTAAAAGTATCGCGGAAAGTTAAAGCAGCTAAGGTCGTATAGCCACCCGCACTACTACCAGAAATTATTAACCGATTAGCATCCGCTTTTCCCTGCTGTACCAGATATTTAGCAGCATTAACACAATCATCAACATCGACAATACCCCACTTGTCTGTCAATCTTTGGCGGTACTGACGACCATAGCCAATACTCCCACCATAGTTGATATCAGCATAACCAAAACCGCGACTCGTCCAATACTGTATCCTGAGATTGAGATTGACCGCAGCAGCAGCGGTAGGTCCGCCATGACTTTTGACGATTAATGGCGGTAATTCGCCTTTAGGAGCAGTATAATCAGAATTTTGCGGGGGATAATACCAACCATAAGCGGTCAAACCATTTTCTGTGGGAAAAGCGATCGCCTCTGGCTGAGACAAATAACCTGCAGCTAAAGTTAAATTTGTCCCTTGTTTAAGAATCGTCCAGGTTTTTGTCCCCAGATCTAGCTTAATTACTGCTGTTGGCTGGGTAGGACATCCGCCAATAAATAAAACTTCTTGGGCTGAGGTAGTCTGTAGGGAAGCAATATCAGTATAAGGAGTGTCTATGGGCTGAAATTGTCTAGTAGTAAGATTAATCTCTGCCAAATGCCAATAACCAGCCTGAGAATAAGCACAAACTATCTGGTTCTCCCCCACAAAACTATAGGTAGCCAAGCCAAAAACCCAATGAGGATAAGCAAATTCTGCTGACATCTGATGCAAACATTTAATTGTGCCATCAAGATCGCGATAGTAGAGATTCCACCAGTCAGTGCGATCGCTAGCAAAATATAACTTTCCTGTTGGCGACCATTTTGGTTCACAAACTGATTCGGTTTTACCGCCTGCGACTAACTCTTTGACTCCAGATTCTAGCTGCATCACCCATAAATAGCTGCTATCCCAAGGCATATTCGGATGATCCCAACTAATAAAAGCTAACTGTTGACCATCGGGACTTAAACGGGGTGAGGTATAAAAATCATTACCCGCTACCAGAGTTGTAACTTCTCCTGTAGTTAGGGCGATCGCCACAAGACGATTAACTGGTTCAGGATCACCCAGGCGATGAGCTTCACACACAGCAATCAAGCGATCTCTAGCTGCATCCAGAATCAAATCTGCGTAACGATTTGCTGATTCTAAAGTTAGGGCTTGGGGAGTTTCTCCTCCTACTTGTCGATAAATTCGACCATCACTTTGATTACTGAAATAAACCAGATCATCTTGAACTAAGTAAGCCCCGCCACCATACTCATGTACCCGCGTTTTGACGCTAAAAGGTTCGGGAGTAACATCAGTAGTTGTCCCATCACGGTTTAATTTAACTAGAACACTTCTGCCTTTCTCTTGGGGTCTAGATTCTAGCCAATAAATTTGATCGTGATCGCACTTAACACTACCTAATCCGACAGTCTGGGAGACAATCAGGTCTGAGGTGATCGGAGATTTCCAAGAACCAAAAGGTCCTACTGATGGTCGTTTACTGCTTTCCATAGCCAAGTTTGCTTCTGATATCGTTTCCTTAACCTAAAGCTTACCGAGACTTTACTACTTATTCACAAAGTCCAACTAAAATTTAAGCAATATTACGGTCTAAATAATTCTTCACAATATGCTCAGAGTAGGGTTAACACTGATACAGAAAAAATAGTATTTTCTTGGATTATTTCTTATTCAAGACTGATCTATACTGTGAAGTGTGAAGGATAGACTTAATCAATCTACAGTCTCAATTTTAAAGTTGAAGCTACTCTGAGGTTTAATCACAGGGCTTGTTTCTCCATAGTTCCACTGAACGCATTGACATCTGTAAACAACCATTTCGGTGTGAGGAAAATCTAATATGTCTAAATTATTTTGGCGCGCTATCAAAACAGCACCTGTAGTAATTGCAGGTTCTCTAGTTGCTACTAGCACTACCTTGGCACAGTCTGTTCCAGCAGCAGAAGAACCCAATGTAGATGCGACTTTAGAGCAAATCAATCGTTACGAAGAATCTAATAGTAGCGCTCCGATGTCTCAGGTAACTAACGTCAATCAACTTAGGGACGTATCACCTTCTGACTGGGCATACGAAGCACTAAGAGGTTTGGTAGAGCGTTACGGTTGTATTGCTGGTTATCCCAATCAAACCTATCGTGGTAATCAGGCTTTAACGCGTTATGAATTTGCTGCTGGTCTAAACTCTTGCTTGAATCAACTCGAACGTCTGATTGCCTCTTCAGAGGCGATCGTCAGAGAAGATTTAGATACAATTAACCGACTAACTCAAGAATTTGAGGCAGAACTCGCTACTCTCGGTGGCAGACTTGATAGTCTCGAAAGCCGTAC
>DAXETX010000037.1:0-2685 GCA_051155735.1 Xenococcaceae cyanobacterium | reverse complement strand
TTGGCTATTGTCGGTGAAAGCGGTGCGGGTAAAAGTTCCTTGTTAAGAGCGATCGCTGGATTGTGGGATCAAGGCGCAGGAAATATTGTCAGACCCTCATCAGAATCAATGCTGTTTCTACCACAAAAACCCTATATGATTTTGGGAACGCTACGACAACAACTACTTTATCCTCACACAGATAGCCATGTTTCTGATGAGAAGTTAATGGAAGTTTTACAACAGGTGAATCTAGCAAATTTGGCTGATAAGGTAGGAGGGTTAGATGTGGAATTGAGTTGGTCAGATATCTTATCTTTAGGAGAACAGCAGCGTTTAGCCTTTGCCAGATTACTGTTAACTGAGCCTGAGTATGCCATTCTAGATGAAGCTACTTCCGCTTTAGACTCAGGTAACGAAAAACGACTTTATCAATTATTACAACAGGCAAAAACTACTATTGTCAGCGTCGGTCATCGTCCTAGCTTGTTACAGTATCACGAAAAAGTTTTACAGCTTCAAGGTCAATCAAAATGGCAGTTATTCTCGGTTGAAGATTACCTTGCTTCGATGAAAGAACAAATAGGATAAATAAATTGAAATTAAACTAGTTGCGTTTCTTGTCTTAAATAAGCCTCGATAAAAGGATCGAGATTTCCATCCATGACATCGCTAATATCGGTAGTTTCTGTCTCAGTTCGCAAATCTTTAACCATTTGATAAGGATGAAAGACATAGTTACGAATTTGATTTCCCCAAGCAGCTTCTACCATATCGCCTCGAATTTCAGCAATTTCTTTGGCTCTTTGTTCTTCTAAAATCACGAGTAACTTAGCCTTGAGTAAGGCGAGCGCTTTTTCTTTGTTTTGCAGTTGCGATCGCTCTTCGGTACAACGCACCGCTAAACCTGTAGGAAGATGCACTACCCGTACTGCGGTTTCAACTTTGTTGACATTTTGACCACCTTTACCACCAGCGCGAGAAGTAGTAATTTCTAAATCTTTTTCAGGGATTTCTACATCAATGCTTTCATCGCCCAAGTTAGGCATTACTTCTACGCCAGCAAAACTAGTTTGGCGTTTTCCGTTAGCATTAAACGGAGATATTCTGACAAGGCGATGCGTACCTTTTTCGCCTTTGAGGTATCCATAAGCGTAACGTCCTTCTAGTTCGAGAGTTGCGGATTTAATTCCTGCTTCATCTCCTGGCGATTCTTCGGTGAGGCGTACTTTATAACCTTGTTTTTCCCCCCAACGAGTGTACATTCGCAGTAGCATTTCCGCCCAGTCTTGGGCATCTGTGCCACCTGCACCAGCATTAATCGTTAAGACTGCACCTTTGGTGTCGTAGCTACCAGCAAGGAGTCTTTGCAACTCCCAGCGGTCTAATTCTTGTTGTAGTTGCTTGAGGTTGTTTTGGGCTTCTGTGGCTAAGGCTGCATCGGTTTCTAATTCTAAAAGTTCGGCGATCGCCTTAGTATCTTCTAGAGAATTTTGCCACTGCTGATATTGTTCTAAATTAGATTTGAGATCGTTAAGCTCTTGAAGAGTGGTTTGAGCTTGTGCTTGATTGTGCCAAAATTCAGGTTGCGCAGCTATTTGCTCTAAGTCTCGAATCTTAGCCTTAAGAGCAGGTAAGTCAAAGATACTCCTGGGTTTTTCCCAGGCGTAAAGAGGCAACTTCAATTTCTCGCTTTAGTTCCGATATTTCCATGTTTTCTTGGATACTTATCTAACTTTTTTTAGTTTAAACTATTATCATATAACAAAATTAACTAAAAATATAATTATAAAACCAGGTAAGTCCTACTAATTTACAAAACTTTAAGTTACTAACCGAGGCAAGAAATTTAATCAAACTATGAATAATTTTAATTCAAAGTCAAAATCCAAAAAACCATTAGGAGAAGTCTTAATGGAAGCAGGATTAGTTTCGCCCAGCCAGATAGAAATTGCTTTACAAGAACAGCAATATCACAATATGAAAATTGGTAAAATCCTAGCTCTTCATGGCTGGATCAAACAAGAAACAGCGGATTTCTTTGTGGAAAAATGGGCAGAATTACTTAAACAAAAACCAAAACAGCCCTTAGTTTATTATTTTCGAGAAGCAGCTTTACTGAATGATGAGCAAATTCAAGCTCTAATTAAATTACAACAACATAAACAAAAAAAAGTTAGGTTTCATCGTCTAGCGGTAGAACAAGGTTATCTTAAACAAATCACAGTTGATTTTTTTCTAGCTAGTTTATTTAATATCTATAATCCGAATAATTGTTCTTTTACTGATATTTATGAAATCTTAAGACAATATAATGAAGGAATCTTAAATTTTCAAAAAATTGAACTTAAAAAAGCTCCTTTAATGGGCATTAGTCTCAAAAAAATACAATTAGATGGCTCTAGTCTATTCAAAGCTAATTTAAAAAATTCTAATCTGAGTAATTCTAGTCTGATTCAAGTTAATTTAGCTCAAGCCGATCTTACCAGAGCCGTATTGACAAAAGTAAATTTTAAAAGAGCCTGTTTAAATCAAACTAATTTACGGGAAGCCCATCTAGAACAAGTTAATTTTCAAGATGCTGACTTACAAGGTGCAGATTTAACCGATGCTTATTTATTTCAAGCTTCTTTTCGTGGCGCAGATATCAGAGGTACTAAATTACCTTCAGAATATACTTATGATGTCTATTACGATCCCCAAACT
>DAXETX010000036.1:0-17014 GCA_051155735.1 Xenococcaceae cyanobacterium | reverse complement strand
CTTTCTCGTTCTTGCCAATCCGCAGACTTCCAAATCCAATAGACAGAAGCTACTTTAGGATTATCCCGTGGGAGAAAGACTTTGATTCTGACTTCTTCAGGAGCATCAGCATTATCGCTGACTTTAATCAAATGATAGAAGCTAACTAAATTTTTACCTGCTCCTTCATCGTAAGCTCCCTGACATTGCAGATAATTAAAACCATAAGCGTATAGCGCGCTGGCAATAGGAATTAGAAAATCCGCTTCGATTTTGATTAGTTCTACACCACTAATATCTGCTTCTAAGGCTTCGTTATCAAAACCATTTTCGCTCAGCCAAGTAGAAACTGCTCCTGCTTGAACTATCTCGGAAGTCTCGCTAGTTTCTGGCGTTGTTGATTCTGCCACTCTATACCTCCTCAGATGCTACTTCTGGTAAAGCTTCCTTAACTGGCATTCCCATCCCCTGAGCTAGCTCTTTTGGTGGGCTTTGTCTAGTTGCCGACTGCAAATATTTTCCTGTTAAAATCGGCTCAACTACTTTCATATTATGAGTCGTGCTGTAGTAACGATGGGTTTGCTCTACCATAGCAGAACGTTCTTGCAAAGTCTCGTTAGAAACTTTTTTTCTCAGTTTGATGATGGCATCAAAAATAGCTTCGGGACGAGGGGGACAACCAGGAATATAAACATCGACAGGAATTAGTTTATCAACTCCTCTTACCGCGCTGTGAGAATCGACGCTAAACATCCCGCCAGTAATCGTGCAAGCACCCATGGCTATTACATATTTGGGGTCTGGCATCTCCTCATACAAACGCACTAAAGCAGGTGCCATTTTCATTGTAATTGTGCCAGCAGTGATAATTAAATCCGCTTGGCGGGGGCTAGAACGAGGTACTAGACCAAAACGGTCAAAATCAAATCTCGAACCAATTAAAGCCGCAAATTCGATAAAACAGCAGGCTGTCCCATAAAGCATGGGCCAAAGACTTGAGAGTTTTGCCCAATTGTATAGATCATCTACGGTAGTTAAAATGACGTTTTCTGATAAGTCTTGAGTAACCCGTGTTGGATTAATCGGATTGAGTATTTTAGCTGGTTGTTCTTGTTCAAAAATATTAGAAGTCATGACCACTCCAAAGCTCCTTTTCTCCAGGCATAGACTAGAGCCACTACTAAAATGGCGATAAAAATTAGTGCTTCGACAAAAGCGAGTAGCCCTAGACGATTGAATGCGACTGCCCAAGGGTA
This sequence comes from Xenococcaceae cyanobacterium, assembly GCA_051155735.1. Taxonomy (GTDB): domain Bacteria; phylum Cyanobacteriota; class Cyanobacteriia; order Cyanobacteriales; family Xenococcaceae; genus JASJCP01. The sequence continues at coordinate 15,779 of DAXETX010000036.1, read as the reverse complement.
TAAAAACACGGTTTCTACATCAAAAATCACAAACACCAGGGCAAACATATAATAGCGAATGTTAAATTGAATCCAAGCACCACCTACTGGTTCCATGCCAGATTCATAGGTAGTGCGTCGCTCTGGTCCTCCCGTTTTAGGTCTGAGTAACTTAGAAGCAGTCAGAGCCAGAGCGGGAACAGCACTGCAAATTAGCAGAAATCCCAAGAAATATTCATATCCGTTTAGAACAAACAATTTTAATTCTTAACTCCTTAACGGAATTTGCTATTTGTGACAAATTTTTACACTTATTCTTATTTTAATACTGATCGCGCTGTTCTTTGGACTCAATAATAATCTGTTTCGGTTTGAGGCATTGATAATTCAAAATTTGAGGGGTCACGCAAAAAGCGCATCGCTTCTGCTTCTAGGCGATAAACTTGATAGGGTTCGATGTGATTAGTTTGTTTCAAGCAAGATAAATAGCCGTCTAGATACATTCTAATTTCTTCAAACTTGTAGCCTCTACGCCAGAGATCGACCATAGAGTCAGTAAGTTTTTGATAGTGACGAATTGATTGACTGTCTTGAAGCATTTGTTTCCCAGCTTAAATTCTACACGATGGTCATTATTATCTTAGAGGCAAAAAGAAGACTCTCGGTACAAGGGAGGGCTATTTGGCTTTCTCCGGTTTTTTCTCAAGCTTCGTAACGCCTGTTACAAAATATTGACAATAGCTCTGTTAGCCTTTAGAGCTAAGACTTACAGCTACAGATCAACTATGGAGTCAAGTGAGTTCGATACTTATTTCGATAGTCGAGGGCAATCCTCATTTACGTTCTTTATTGGGTTGGCATCTTCAGCAAGCTGGTTACACTGTTAAACAGTCTGCTACTTTACAACAAGGACGGAACGCTTTTTATCAGTATCAACCGATTCTGATAATTTTAGACTCTGACCTTCCCGATGGAGATGGCTTGGAACTTTGCCAATGGTTACACAATCAACGAACCCCGCTAATTTTGATGTTATCAGCCCGTAACACCGAACGGGATATTGTTACAGGGCTTAAGGCAGGAGCGGATGATTATTTAACCAAACCCTTTGGGATGCAAGAATTTTTGGCACGAGTTGCAGCTTTACTCCGCAGAATGAGAGCTAACTGCGCTCCTTTATACTTAGATTATCATGATTTAAAAATCGACTTGGTGCAACGGCGCATTCAAGTTAAAGGTGAGTTTATCGAACTTACACCCCAAGAATTTAGTTTGCTTTACGTTTTAGCACAAGCGGAAGGAACACCCTTAAGCCGTTCTGAGTTATTGCGTCGAGCTTGGCCTGATGCGATTGATAATCCTCGTACTATTGATACTCATGTCCTTTCCCTACGGAAAAAAATTGAATCGAATCCGCGACAACCTCATTTAATTCAGACTGTACGCAATGTGGGTTATCGTCTCAATCCGAATCTGATCGAAGGAGCAAGCACAACCGAGGAAATCGCTCACTCAGATTTAGCGGAAGAACCTCATAGTTTATCGCAGGTATCGGTGCATTAGATTTTGAGCAATAAACTGACTCCGCGACAAAACTATAGCGGTAAATTGTTATATTTTCAGTAGGAAAGATGTAATTACGCAAAGTTTTCAGAAATTTTCCTACAGGATATGGAAGTCATTAGCACCGAACAAAAACTAGCACAACTCAAAAATTTGTTTAGCGAGATGGGACAGGCTCTAATTGCCTATTCTGGGGGAATAGATAGCACTTTAGTCGCTAAAGTTGCTTACGATGTTTTAGGCGATCGCGCTTTGGCGGTAACGGCGGTTTCGCCTTCTTTACTTCCTGAAGAACTAGAAGCTGCTAAGTTACAAGCAAGAGCCATGGGAATTCAACACGAATTGGTAGTAACCCAGGAAATGGATAACCCCCAATATACTTCTAACCCCGTAAATCGCTGTTATTTTTGTAAGAGTGAACTCCACGATACCCTCAAACCCCTAGCAGTAAAACGGGGCTATCCTTATGTGATCGATGGCGTTAATGGCGACGATCTCAGAGACTATCGCCCAGGAATTCAAGCAGCTAAAGAACGGGGTGCGCGATCGCCTTTAGCGGAATTAGGCATTACCAAACTCGAAGTTCGCGAAATATCCCGCTTGCTAGCACTTCCCTGGTGGAATAAACCCGCCCAACCTTGTTTGAGTTCGCGGTTTCCCTATGGAGAAGAAATTACCCTGGAAAAATTGCACCGCGTTGGTCGAGCGGAAATCTATCTACGGCAACTAGGATATGATAATTTGAGAGTGCGATCCCAAGAAGATACTGCCAAAATTGAACTACCGCCTGAAGTAATTAAAGATTTTATTCTCAGTACTGATTTACCAAAGTTAGTGAGTAAGTTTCAAGAGTTAGGGTTTCTCTTTGTCACTCTAGATTTAGAGGGTTATCGCAGTGGAAAGTTAAATCAGGTTTTGACAACTCAGGTTTCTCGCTATAATGAAAATAATCTGAACAATTAAATAAGGGCAACAGCAATGGGAGAAAGACTTAAGCGGTGGGAGTCTCCTCGCAAAAGAGGACGCAACGACAAAGGAAAAGGCGGTTCAGCTAGAGCTAGACAACTCAGAAAGCAACAAAAGCGACTAATTAAAAAACTCAAAGAAAACGCCAATAATCAAGCCAAGGGGCGGGAAATCAATCCCGCCTCTATTTTTTTGTCACCCTTGAGCCAGAAAAGAATGACAATCAACTCGGTAAATAGCGATACTAGATGATATATTTTCACCATCAAATACCAAAATAAGAAAATGATGAGCCAAATTTCGAGTAACGAGCTAGAACCAGCTGATAATTTAATTGAAACTACTTCTAGCCATCAAGAAGTCATTGAAACTGTGATTTACAGCTTAGACGAAGACGATACTGCTATGGTAAATCATACTGATGAAGGGAGTCTTTGGAAATTTCAGTATGGCAGTGTCGAAGTTTTTGTCCAACTTACAGGCGAAAGTGATGATGATATGTTAACTGTTTGGGCGACAGTACTCAAATTACCAGCTAAAGATGAACCTGGATTGATGCGAAAACTGTTAGAAATGAATTGGTCTGGTACTTTTGAAACTTGTTTTAGCATTCACGATAATACGGTTTTAGTGTCGTCGCAGCGGACTGTGGCAGATATGTATCCAGGAGAAATTTCCCGTTTGATTACTCTGGTTGCTACTATCGCCGACGATAATGATGAACTGCTTAAAGAAGAGTTTGGCACAGCTTAGTTATTAAAGTTCAAAAACTACGGTTTTTTCAAAAAATGCGATCGCGCGATCAGGCTACTTGGCGTTTAATTCCTTGGTTGTCAGCCTCAGGAGAAATCCAAATGGCAATAGATAGTTGGTTACTAGAACAACATCGTTTAGGAAAACACCCTCCTACTTTACGATTTTATACTTGGCAACCAGCAGCTATTTCCTTGGGCTATCATCAGCAAGATTATCCCCAGTATTGGCATAATTTAACTTGGCAAGGAAAGCCTTTAGATTTGGTGCGACGGGCTACTGGCGGGAAAGCAGTACTGCATCAGGGAGATTTGACTTATAGTGTCATTACTTCTCTTAATTCAGGCAATCGTCTAGCAGCTTATAAATATATTTGTCAGTTTTTAATTACAGGATGGCGATCGCTAGGTGTAGTATTAGATTATGGTGTAATGCCAGAGTATTGCAATACAGAAAATTGTTTTGCCAGTGCTACCCCAGCCGACTTAGTAACGACAACAGGGAAAAAAGCGATTGGTAGTGCGCAACTACGTAAGCGTCGAGCGATTTTGCAACATGGTTCAATGATGCTCAATCCTGATGCCAAGCTATACGAGCGAGTATTTCAACAACCTGTTTCTAGTCAGCTAGTAAAACTAATCACTGGCTCTGATGAATGTCAAATTGTTACTATCATTGAAGCGTTAACTCAAGCTGCAACCAATTGTTTTAAAATCGATTTGATACCTCAGCCTTTATCCGACAGGGAATGGCAAGATATTTTAGGTAATCACAGTTTACTGAGATACTAAAATTATTAAAGTTAATTAAATCAAACACCATATTATGACCATAGTTAGTCAAGTTATTCTCAAAGCAGATGATGAACTGCGCTACCCCAGTAGCGGAGAACTCGCAGGAATTAAAAAATTCTTAACCACTGGTGAACAAAGAGTTCGGATTGCTGAGACTTTAGCAGCCAATGAAAAGAAAATCGTTGATAAAGCTGGTAAAGAATTATTCCGAATTCATCCTGAATATCGTTCTCCAGGAGGCAATGCCTACGGACAAAAACAGTACAATCAATGTATTAGAGATTTTGGCTGGTACTTGCGTCTCGTTACCTACGGCGTATTAGCAGGAGATAAAGGACCCATTGAAAAAATTGGGTTAATTGGTGTTAGAGAAATGTACAATTCTCTCAATGTTCCCGTACCTGGAATGGTGGATGCAATTCGCTGTCTTAGAGATGCATCGGTAGCACTCCTTTCTAAAGAAGATGCTCAAGAAGCTGCTTTATACTTTGATTACATCATTCAAACTATGTCCTAAATACTTAACTAAGGACAGTTGATCGACAACCAGCCAAGAAATTTTAGGCGACTGTTAATGGGTAGAAGGCGCAACTTCCGTCACTTACTCATTAGCGGTTGCCTATAATTATTAATGGCATTGTTTTGCTGAATAGGTAAAAGTTTTAATGTTCCGTTTTACCACAACTCCTTGGATATCAACAACGCTTCTGGTGATGACCTACGGGGTATTTGGTTGGCTCTACAGTTCGGAAGTTGGCAGAATTATTGCCGAAAAAAGACTCTTCCCACAACTGCTAGAACTACCCACGATTTCGATCATTCTTTATGGTATGGGTGGTATCTTAGTGGTTTTGATCGCACTTATTTTTACTGCACCTGTGGCTTTAATGACAATCAGCATCAACAGTTGGCTAAAATCGGAACTCAGAGCGGTTTTCTCGATATTTTTGGGAGCTTTGGCTTTTGCGATTATTGTGCAGTGGCTCGGTTATTTCGCCCGATTTTTTGTCTTATTGTCTAGTGCTATATTAGTCAAACTAGATTTACAAACTTTGGGCTTGAGTAAATGGTTATCTCAAATGTTGTTAGCACTAATGTGTCTAGTTAGTTTTAGTGGCGGTGTTTTAGCTTTTAATTATTGGAGTTAGCAAGTGAATCGAAAAGTTCTTCAACGGGTTCTGGTTTTATTATTCGGCGCAGCATTTGTTGGTTCTACAGTTTTTATGTTGGCGGGAAGTTTACTAAGAAGACAAGCTTCTACGCCTGTAGCAGATACGCCAGTAGCGACAGAAGTTCCTGAAGCTAATACGCAAGCTAGTTTAACCGCTAGGTTAGAAGCTCAGGCTGTAGGCTATGAAAAACTTCTCGAAAAAGAGCCAGAAAATACGACTATTTTAACTAATTTAGTCCAAATTAAGCTGGAAATGGGAGATTTAGAAGGAGCGGTCGATCCTCTAACCAAACTAGTTAAATTACAACCAGAACGCCCAGAACTAGCGGCAATTTTAAACGAAATCGAAACTAGATTAGCAGAACCACCTTCTCCTTCTCAAGAATAGACAACCGCAATTAATTATTAGCTTGTTGGCTAGAATCAACTAAACACTGTTGCATTCTTACTGTGGCAGCAGCAGCATAATTACGACTTGAAGGATTATCAGGGAAGAAAGATTGACCTTGTTCATTGTAAGCAGATGCGACATCACAATATGCCGACATTTTAGAGATCAAACTTTGACCCCAATGACCCGAAGTATCGACGAAGTCTGTAGGAGTTCCTGAAAGTTCGAGTTCAGGGCTTGCGCCTCGTTGCGCATTAACATATCTAGCTGCATTTTCTAATACAGCCATTAACTCCGCTCTGGTAACGGGTTGTTCGGGTCGAAAAGAACCATCAGGATAACCTTTGACAATTTGATTGTCTTTTGCCCACTGAATTTTAGCAGCACTCCAGCGAGAAGCAGCCACATCAAAATAAGGCTGAGTCGTAGTAGTTTCAGGAGCTTGCACTTGGACATCAGGAACAGTCTCCATTGCACCAATAACCATCGAGACAATTTGTTCTCTAGTCAAAGATTCTTCAGGACGAAAAGTACTATCGTTAAAACCAGCAATAAAACCTAAAGCTACCGCTTGTTCGATCTCTTCTTGATAGATATCGCCTTTAGTATCGACAAAAGAACTAGCTGCTACAGGTATTGGTGGATTATCTCCTGCTGCTGCGATCGCAGCAGTATCACCACTAAAATAGAAATGACCTACCATCTGATCGTCAACGGTTTTTTTGGTAAACTCCCAACCAGGATTAAGATAAATTTTCAAAAACTCCCCTTCTGCTTGACCGAAAGTTTTGCCGATCACAGTTCGGGAACGATCTTGACGACTGACAGCAATAAGTTGTACTTCTCCCTCGGTTTCTAATACTTCTAACCTGTAATCTTGACTGGTATCTTGTCCATCTAGACGTACCGAGTAGCCATTAGTATCTGTAGCACGACGACAACTACCTGTAAAATCAAAAGTTGTCCACAAAGGGTCAATCACTGTCGGTTGTGAACCAATTTCGCGCCAACAATCCTGCTTCCCAGGAATTTGCTCGATCACAGCTAAGTTATAAAATCTACCACCAGGTATCGCAACAGCCACAACTTGATTTTGCTCTATCGCTGTTTCTCCGATTTGAACAGCTTTAACTCCAGAAAAACTCAAAGTACTACTAACTATAATTGTCGAGATTGCTGCGAGTTTGAGTTTATTTCTTAGCTTCATATACTTATTAACCATGAGGACTATACGATTCAAGGGTAAATTCAACAGTTTGTCTAGGCAATAGACATAACTTTTTCTTCACGTTTCGACATCAGACGACAAACGGAAAAGTCTGTTCCGATGCGAATCTATTAAAGCAGTTTTCAGAGACTTAAGTTTTTTAATAGATGTTCCCTGAAAAAATCGACTTATTTAAAAAACAGTAAATTTACTGAAATTCAGCAAAATGTTATTTATAACCAACTGCCATATTGAGTTTGCTTATAAAATAGAATAAACTGACAAAGTTTTTTATATATAATGAATAGTAATACGGAAATCATACAATTAATCGATACTTATTATCATCATAACTATACAGGCAAAGTGATCTTAAAATCATCGAACAATTTTGCCTGGCAAGTATATTTTTTTCAGGAAAAAATTGTTTGGTTAAACGGAGGCTTTCATCCCTATCGTTCTTGGTTACGACATTTAAAAAAATATTTTTCTCCCAGAGAGTCTAAACAATTTAGCTATCAAGATTTAGAGCAATTAGAACTTTGTCCTGTTAATTTTTTTGGTAATTTTTTAGAAAATAATCTGATTAGTAGCTCGCAAGTCGGCGAAATAGTTAATAGCAGAATGGCAGAGATTTTTTTTGATATTTTACAAACTAAAGCTTTACCAGTTCAAGAATTTAAGATTGAGCAAAAAAATTTCGATTTAGAACTGAAAACTTATTTTAGAATCTCAAATATTAAAGAATTTATCGCTAATGCCCAAGAAACTATTAAGTTACTAGATCGAACTGGAGTTAGCTGTTATTCTCTAAATTTAGCGCCAAAAATTGTTAAATCGGCTGAATTAAAGTCTAAAGTTTCTGCTGCTATGTATAATAATTTTATTTCTTTATTTGAAGGAAAATCTACTATTAGAGATATCGCCTATAAGATTAATCAAGATACAATTAAATTATCTTTTGTTTTATTACCATATATTCGCAAGGGTTTAATTGAATTAGTAGAAGTGGATGATTTATTTATTAAACCTAGGTCACAACCAAAATATAATTTAGCCTCAGAGACTATTACTAAAAATCCGCTCATTTGTTGTATTGATGATAGTCCTCTTAACTACCATTTAATTTAATGGAAAATGTAACTCAAAAATTAGGCTATGACTTTTTGGGTATTCAAGATTCGATTAAGGCTCTTTCTTTATTAATTCAGTCACCACCCGATTTGATTTTTCTCGATATTGTGATGCCTGAGATGGATGGCTATACTTTATGTCGGCAAATTAAGCAAATTGGTCACCTAAAAACCATTCCCATCATTATGTTAACAGGAGAAGAAAAACTCACCGCTCAGGTAAAAGCCAGAGGTTGTGGCGCAGCCGACTTTATCCGTAAACCCATTACTAAAGATAAAATCTTAGCTATTGTCGAACAATTTTTAATCGCTAATAAGGAGAGTGAACATGAAAGTCAAAGCAGCAGTAGCCTTTGCCGCAAATAAGCCTCTTAGTATCGAAACTGTAGAGTTAGCACCGCCTCAATCAGGAGAAGTGCTAGTGGAAATCAAAGCTACAGGAGTCTGTCATACTGATGCTTACACTCTATCTGGTGCTGACCCCGAAGGATTATTTCCGACGATTTTAGGACATGAAGGCGCAGGAGTTGTAGTTGAGGTGGGAGAAGGGGTAAAAAGTGTTAAACCAGGAGATCATGTTATACCCTTATATATTCCCGAATGCCGTCAGTGTCCTTATTGTCTGAGTTTAAAAACTAATTTGTGTCAAGCAATTCGCGAGACTCAAGGCAAAGGAGTAATGCCTAATGGGACAAGTCGTTTTTCTTTAAATGGTGAGCCACTGTATCACTATATGGGTACATCGACTTTTGCTAATTATACGGTTTTACCTGAAATATCTGTAGCCAAAATTCGCCAAGATGCACCGTTTGATAAGGTATGTTTGATTGGTTGTGGTGTTACTACTGGTTTGGGTGCGGTGGTTAATACAGCCAAAGTTGAACCAGGAGCAAATGTAGTAGTTTTTGGGTTAGGGGGTATCGGTTTAAGCGTAATTCAAGGAGCAAAAATGGTAGGGGCGAGTAAGATTGTCGGCGTAGATCTTAACCCTGATAAACAAACTCTTGCCAAACAGTATGGAATGACTCATTTTGTCAATCCCCAGGAAATTGATGGGGACTTAGTGGCTTATTTGGTGGAATTAACTGATGGTGGTGCAGACTATAGTTTTGAATGTATTGGGAATGTTCGGGTAATGCGTCAGGCGTTAGAATGTTGTCACAAAGGTTGGGGTGTTTGTACAATTATTGGGGTTGCAGGTGCTGGACAAGAAATTAGCACTCGTCCTTTTCAATTAGTTACGGGAAGAGTTTGGCAAGGTACGGCTTTTGGTGGGGCTAGAGGGCGTACTGATGTACCCAAAATTGTGGATTGGTACATGGAAGGCAAAATCGATATTGATAGTCTGGTAACTCATAATATGGGAATTGACCGAATTAATGATGCTTTTGAGTTGATGCACCAAGGAAAATCAATTCGCAGTGTAATTACTTTTTAGTAATAATTTTTACTTGAAAGTATCATGTTCTGTGAGAATTTTCTCGACTCTAGCTTCTTCGATTTTATGAGTTAATTTATTAGATTCGTGAAGGTCTCTTTGGGTTTTGGTTAAGCTAATAGTCGAACCGATAGAAAAGGCTAAACCCATTCCCATAAAACCTTTTGTCCAACCATCGACAGGAAGATAAATGATGCCAATAGTTGTAGCACTAAGAGAAATTATAAAAGATAACCAGGTTTGAATTACCCAAGCAGAACTATGATCTTGATTGATTGCAGCTTTTTTGAGCATGACTTGAGATTTATCTATTGATAATTAATTTAAAGTTATCTTAGGGGCTAAAGTAACATGACGTAACTCGCGGAGTGACAGTTTAATAATTGGTAAAAGGAGCAGTTTTAACAATTTAAGTTTAGCAATAAATCTAGTAGCGATCGCTCAACTTTTTTCTAATCACAAGTCCGAAAAAGATCGCCACCAATCATAGTTTCGATATAGTCGGCTAAATTAATAAAGTCTTCTCTAGGATGACATCGTCCTCCTACTAAATTAAAGGCTAATTCACTACGAGGCTCATCGGGATTTTCTAATAAGTGAATTCCCCAGTAATATAGTTGATCGCTAGCGCGAATTGCAGCTTGTTCTGGATCGATACAATGAAATTTATCGTCTTGTTGTTCGATATCGTAATAAGCATTTAGATAAGTTTTACGTAAAATTTTTAACTTGTTTTTAGAAGTTTTTTTATAATTATTTACTACTACAAAAAGATGAGCTTTTTGATTATATTTTCTAATAGCTTTAACTGTATCTTCGATGACTTTTCCGTGTTTATTAATTCCCAAAGGGTTGAGAGTAGTAGGAATTAAACAGTAATCAAATTTAGTAATTAATTCTTGGGGATTACGTTCAAAAGCAGGAGAACAATCACAGATAACGAGTTGCGCATCGGGGGCTGCATTTTCATCCCATTCTTCAGGTTTAAATATTTCAATACTATGACCAATTCCTCCTGGTTTATTAGCAAGATATACCCCATCTCCTACTAATTTAGAAAGGTTTTGTTCGGGGTCTAAATCGATGAGAGCAACATTGAGTTCTTGTAACACAAATGCCCCTGCAAGATGCGCCGAAATTGTGGTTTTTCCGACTCCTCCTTTACAAGTAAAAATGCCAAAATATATTTTATTTTTAGTTTGATTAAGTTTGCGATCGCTCGATGTATTAACAAAGGGTTGAATCCAATTAATTTTACTTTCTATGGCGATACCACAATATATTTTAGTGGCTTTATCCCAAGATTTGATCAAAGATAACACAGGATTACTAAAACCTTTGGTGGTAATAAAAAAGCCATAATCAAAATCTTTTCCCGCTTCACTAGCCAAAAAGTCGCTAAATTTTAGTAGTTGTGGGGTAGAAACTTTTCCTTTGAGCCATTTTACTTGTACGGCGATGGTATAACGTTCATTACTTAATATAAGATCGTATCCTGGTTGATTAATATTGGCAGTGTTTACTTTCCATCCTGCTTTACTGAAGATTTTGGCAATATGTTGTTCAAAGTGTTGATAATCTTGGATATAGGGAGGATTTAGGAAAGATTCTGTCATATGATTAGTTGGTTAATTGGAGTTAGTTAGCATGATCGATCGTGACGCAACAAGATGGGCAATTTCTCAGGGTGAGTCTATACCAAAAAATATTACCTCAATCACGTTGACTAATCTTTTACAAGAAGCTGCGACTTCTGATCAGGGTATTGTTCATCTTAACGAAGCGGAAGAAGTTTACTTTCAGTCTTACCAGAAGTTGTTGACTCAAGCTGAAAGTATTTTATCGGGTTTGCGAAATTTGGGGCTGAAACCTCAAAGTAAAGTTTTTTTACAATTATCCCAAAGTCAAAATTTTGTTGTTGTTTTTTGGGGTTGTATTTTAGGCGGTTTTATCCCAATTCCTGTTGCTGTTGCGCCTGACTACACTACAGATAATAGTAAGGCGAATATTTTGCGCTACGGTTGGGAGTTAATCACAGACAAAGAGACTGATCGAGAATGTATTGTAGTTACAGATGAGAGTTTACGAGAAGCGATTACGGTTTTTGGCAAAAAAAATAGTTTATTAAATTTTCATCTGGTAATAGTAGAAGATTTATTAGTAGCAGCAAGAGATACTAACTACTATGTTAGAAAGTTGGATGAGTTGGCTTTAATCTTACTTACTTCTGGAAGTACAGGAAAGCCAAAAGGAGTGATGTTAACCGAAAGAAACTTGTTAGCTAGTGTTTATGGCATGGCTCAAGTTAATCATCTCACTTCAGATGATATTACTCTGAATTGGATGCCAATGGAACATGTTGCTAGTTTGGTGATGTTTCATCTCACAGAAGTCTATCTAGGCTGTCAACAAATTCAGGTAAATCATCGTGTTATTTTGCAACAACCTTTAAAGTGGTTAGATTTAATTGATCGCTATCGTGTTAGTGTTACTTGGTCGCCTAATTTTGGTTATGGTTTAGTTTGTGACAAACTTAGCAAAGTTTCCGATCAAAATTGGGATTTATCCTGGATTAAATGGATGGGCAATGGTGCAGAAGCTGTTGTCGGTAAGACGACTAGAAAGTTTTTACAATTATTAGCACCTTTTGGCTTGGCTTCTAATGCAGTTAGCCCTGGTTATGGAATGTCAGAAACTTGTTCTGGTATTGTTCATTCCCAAGATTTTAGTTTGGCAACTACTACAAATGAAGATCAGTTTATTACTTTAGGAAGTCCAATTCCTGGGATAGCTATTCGTATTGTAGATGGGGAAGATAATTTATTAGAAGAAGAAAAAATTGGTTTACTACAAGTCAAGGGAGAAACTGTAACTTCTGGTTATTATGGACAACCTGAACTTACTCACAATAGCTTGACTCAAGATGGTTGGTTTAAGACAGGAGATTTAGGTTTCATTCAGGCTGGTAAGCTTGTCATTACTGGTCGTCAGAAAGATGTCATTATTATTAATAGTGTCAACTATTATAATCAGGAAATTGAATCTGTTGTTGAAGAGGTTTCAGGTGTAGTAGTTTCTTATACTGCTGCTTGCGGAGTTAGGAAACAAGCAGATAATACAGATAAGATTGCAATTTTTTTCTGTCCTCAAAGCTTTAGTGAAGAATTTCTCATCAAGCTAGTAAATGCTATTCGCAAAACTGTAGTTAGTAAAATTGGGATTAATCCTGAATATATTATTCCTCTAGAGACAAAAGATCTTCCCAAAACTGCTATTGGTAAGATACAACGTCAGCAACTTAAGCAAAAATTTATCGCAGGAGAATTTGACTCGATTATAATTCGTCTCAAGTCTGCAATTGAACAAGAAAGAAGCTTAAATAAAAAACTACCTCGTAATGAACTAGAAAATAAGTTAGTCACTGTCTGGAAAGAAGTTTTACAACTAGATGATGTAGGAATTGACAACAATTTTTTTGAACTTGGTGGTAACTCAATCTTATTAATGGAAGTCTTAGGTAAGTTACAGGCTTTCCTCGATAAATCTTTATCTCCTGTTACTCTATTTCAGCAGCCAACTATTGCTAGTTTGTCAAAATATCTTACTCAAGAAACACCACAGTTACAAATTACATCACGACGCAAAACTCAAACTCCAGATATTGCAGTAATCGGAATGGCTTGTCGGTTTCCTGGAGCAAAAAACCTTGACGAGTTTTGGTACAATCTTACCCAAGGAATAGAATCGATTAGTTTCTTTAGCGAAGCAGAAATTGCAGCATCGGGAATAGATCGAGAATTAATTAACCATCCTGATTATGTTAAAGCTAGCCCCATTTTAGAAGACATCGAATATTTTGATGCCAAGTTTTTTGGCTACTCTCCGAAAGAAGCCGAATTAATCGATCCGCAACAACGACTATTATTAGAATGTGCTTGGGAATGTCTCGAAGATGCAGGCTATGACCCTAATACTTATCCTGGCGCGATCGCATTATACGCAGGAACAGCTACCAACACTTACTTACTTAACAATATTTATCCCAATCGCCATCAACTCGATCGCAATGACAGCTTAGATACTTTTACCCTGACTTCTATGGGAGGGTTTCAAACCACTATTGCCAACGATAAAGACTATCTTACTACTAGGGTATCTTATAAGCTAAATCTTACAGGGGCATCAGTTAATGTGCAAACTGCTTGCTCGACTTCTTTAACTACTGTTCATCTAGCTTGTCAGAGTTTAATTAACGGCGAGTGTGATATGGCACTAGCTGGGGGAGTTTCGATTACTGTACCGCAAAAAGCGGGTTATCTTTATCAAGAAGGGATGATTTTATCTCCCGATGGACATTGTCGGGCTTTTGATGCTGCTGCTGGGGGTACTATATTTGGTAGTGGTGCGGGAATTGTCTTATTAAAACCTTTAGACAAAGCAATTCAAGATCGCGATCGCATTTATGCGCTAATTAAAGGATCGGCAATTAATAATGATGGTGGTGCTAAAGTCGGTTATCTCGCACCTAATAGCATAGGACAAGCTAAAGCTGTCGCAGAAGCGATCGCCATCTCAGATATTGTACCAGAAAGTATTAGTTATCTTGAAGCTCACGGTACAGGTACTATTTTAGGAGATCCGATTGAAATTGCAGGACTCACCCAAGCTTTTCGTCATAGTACTAGTAAAACCCAATTTTGTGCGATCGGTTCAGTTAAAACTAATGTCGGACATTTACAAATTGCTTCGGGAATAGTTGGTTTGATTAAGACTGTTTTGTGTCTATATCATAAACAACTTCCTCCTAGTCTTCACTATAATCATCCGAATTCTCAAATCGATTTTAGTAATAGTCCTTTTTATGTCAACACTTCTTTAATAGACTGGAAAGTTGCTGGTTATCCTCTTCGTGCTGGGGTAAATTCTTTAGGTATTGGCGGAACAAATGTTCATGTAATTTTAGAGGAAACTCCGCAAGTTGTTTTGCAGAAGCGGTCAAATAAAACAGTAGCAACTCATCTGTTTACTATCTCAGCAAAAAACCAGCAAGCCTTAATCGCTTTAAAAGCAAAGTATTGCAGTTACTTAGGTGGGAAACAGGATAATCTGACTCTAGAAGATATTTGTTTTACTGCTAATTTAGGTAGGAGTCATTTTCAATATCGTTTTGCAGTTGTTACTGACAGTATTACTGACTTACAAGATAAGTTGTCAGGAGTTTTAAATGATGTTTCAGATCGAAACAGCGATAACAATAATCGAATCGCTTTCTTATTTACTGGTCAGGGTTCGCAGTATCTTAACATGGGTAAGAAGCTGTATGAAACTCAAAAAGCATTTCGTAATAGTCTAGATCGCTGTGCTGAAATTTTACAAGACTATTTAGATGAAAATTTACTAGACATCATTTTTAATGATACAAAAAATGATAATCAGAAAATAAGGGTTAATAAATTAGATGATACTCAAAACACACAACCTATTTTATTTTCCTTAGAATATGCTTTAGCGCAGCTTTGGATATCTTGGGGAATTACACCTAGTATAGTTTTAGGTCATAGTTTAGGAGAATATGTTGCTGCAACTATTGCGGATGTTTTCAGTTTAGAAGCTGGGTTAAAACTAGTAGTTGCTAGAAGTAACCTAATGGCAAAATTACCGACAAATAGTGTAATGTATGCTGTATTTACTTCCTTAGAAACCGTAACCAGCTTTTTAGAAAACTACCGAGAAACTGTAACAGTTGCGGTAGTTAATAGTCACAATAATATTGTCTTGTCTGGAGACGAAGTAGCTGTAAGTAAGATAATCAAGCAATTAACTACCGCAGGAATTTCTGTTAAACAGCTAGGCGTGTCATACGCTTTCCATTCTTCCTTAATGCAACCGATACTTAAGGAGTTTAAACAAGTTACTGAAACTATTAACTATAATCTTCCCAAAATAAATATAATCTCTAATCTTACTGGCAAGATTATCACCTCAGAAATTGCTACTGCCCAATATTGGTGCGATCATATTCTCCAACCAGTACAATTTTTTAACAGTGTTAAAACTTTAATTACTCTCGACACTAATATATTAATAGAGTGTGGGGCAAAACCAACTCTTTTAAACTTGGTTAATGACATTATAGAAGCATCAGACAGAGAGAATAATTCCTCTTATCTCTTACTTCCTAGTCTCAGTCCCAAACATGATGATACTAAATTAGTCTTAGACAGTCTTGCTAAGTTATACATTAGAGGAATAGAGATTAACTGGTATAACTTCTATCAAGATTGCAACTATCATAAGGTAAGTTTACCAACTTATCCTTTTCAAAGACAGAAATATTGGATAGAGAGAAGACAAGAAGAGAAGAAAGCTAAATATTCAGTAAAT
>DAXETX010000035.1:0-18776 GCA_051155735.1 Xenococcaceae cyanobacterium | reverse complement strand
TTATCACCTCAAGGAGAAGAGACGGAAGATATCCCTACTGTAGTTACCCTAGAAGGAAGAGACAATAATCAAGCAGTTCATCAAGTGGTGCGTTATCTGCCTCACGATCAGCCTTCTCGTGATGTAGTTGTGGACTACAGTAAAACTTCTTTAAATCGTTCAATTTTATTTTTTGAAAATGGTGCATTTGCTCAAGGAAGTATGCAGTTTGCCCCTTATGGAACTTTTGGGGCAGAATTTGGCTTAATTGCCGAAACTCGCCGTTTACGTCTGGTAATACTGTATAATGATGCGAGTCAATTGGAACGGGTAGTTTTAATTAGAGAAAAATTGCCTGATAGTCAGATTCCTGAAAGACCGCCTTTAACTGTCGAACAGTTGTTAGGAGAATGGCAGGGAGAGGGGATTACAATCTATCCTGACTTTCGCACTCCTGATACTTTTACCAGCCAGCTTAAAATTACTCAAATCAGTGCTAATTATTTAGCACAAACTCTAACTTTTGGCGATCGCCAGATTAAATCTCAAGCCAAAATTGATGGTTCAAAACTGTTATTTGAACCTAGCTCTTTGAATGTCCAAATACTACTTTTACCTGATGGTGCATCTTGTAATTGTCCTTTAAAAATATCATTAGGACATAACTTTGTTTTAGAGATGGGTTGGCTTTTAGCTCCCAACCAACGACAAAGAATTATGCGTAATTACAATGAAAAAGGTGCTTGGACTAGTTGCACTTTGGTAACAGAAACTAAATTAAATTAAACAGAAATTAATGGCTCAGTACGAACATTAAAACCTAGTTTACCCAACGCGGTAATAGCAGCAAGATCATCTTCGATCCAATACTGCTTACCAAGGCGAATAAACTGGCGTTTTGCTCCTTGATAAATAATAATTACAGTAGGAATTTTTCCGAGTTTGTTTTCTCCTGCATTTTCTTGTAAAACTAGTTTTAACTGTTGCTGCTTTAAAGATTCTAAGGCTTGCTCTGCACTCATTTCTACCATAATCATTTTAACTTCTTCTATGGGTTTAGCATCTTCTATAATAAATTGATACTTATCATTTCTTGGTTGTACTTTACCCCAAATAATTAGGCGAGCATTTTCTTGTAAAACCGAGTCAATTTTTTCATAAGTACGAGGAAAAACTGTTCCTTCTATATCACTAGTAGTAATATCCTCCATCTGCAAAAATGCCATTGGATCGCCTTTTTGCGTGATAATTTTTTTAACTGCGGTTAACATTACTACGGCACTAACAATTTTTTTGCCTTTGTGTTCTGCTAGTTGATTGAGATTAATAGGAGATAATATTTTTGCTGCTTGACTAGCTGCTTTCAGAGGATGATCGCTAACATAAAAACCCAGATATTCTTTTTCGAGTCGCAATTTTTCTTGTAAAGGAAAATCTTCGACTCTCGGGGTAGTTGGTGCTTGTTCAAAACTATCGTTATTATTAGTAGTATTATTAGACATTAAGTCAAACAAATTCATTTGACCTGTAGCTTTTTCTTTGTTCTTTTTTTGCGCCCAAGGAATTAATACTTCTAGATCGTTAATTAGTTGTCGGCGGTTTTTCTCAAAATCATCAAAAGCACCACAATAAACTAAAGTTTCTAAAGTTCGACTATTAACAGTTCTTAAATCAACCCGTTCGCAGAAGTCTGCTAAAGTTTTAAATAGACCATTTTCTCTAGCTTTGATAATACTTTCAATTGCAGCTTGTCCTAAGTTTTTTACAGCGGATAAACCAAATAATATATTATTGCCTCGTGGAATAAAATCTTCTAAAGAATGATTAATGTCAGGAGGTTCGACTTGAATCCCCATTTTTTGACAGTTTTCGCGATATTTCTCAATTTTGTCTTGATTCCCACTGCTAGCACTTAGCAAAGCCGTCATGTATTCTGTGGGATAGTTAGCTTTGAGATAAGCAGTTTGATAAGTAACGTAAGCGTAGGCTGTTGAATGAGATTTGTTAAAACAGTTAGAAGCAATAGCACCACTAGCCAACAAAAAGTTGTGATCTTTAGCTACTCCAATATCATAGACTGACTGTTTACCTAAAGATTGGCGACTAATAATTTTAACCATAGTTGAGCGTGAGTTTAATTTAAATTAAAATAAATTAATTTTTAGTTATTACATTATTTGAGCCAAAACTTTATTGCTCATTAGGAGGTTGGGTATCAGTTTCATCTAATAATTCTTGCTTAGAGTTTTGTAATTCTTGCCACAAATTTTTAATTCTTTCATAAGCTTCATGAGAAGTGAGTTTACCATTGGTTTCTAAACCACAAATGTAAGATACTCGATTAGCAAATTCTTGAAGATTAGCATTAAATACTAATTTACCAGGAGCAAATTCACCGTAATACTTACCAATAGGATTTAAAAAGTCATCTTTTGAATTAGAAGGAGTTTCAGGCATAATTACTTATCGCTTTTTAGCAGAGAAATTTTTGACGGGTCAACACCGTTATTAGTGTATCTAAATTAGGTATATTTGTAAAATTGTAGTTTAAGCAAAAAACCATTAAACTAATCAAAGTCTATTTCAAACAAACTCGTAAGAATTTGATTAGAAAATAAAAACCCTTCTGGGTCGTTTAGCCTTAATCTTGATTCTAGCTCGACAATTACCCAATTACGCTCCTGATATTGTTGTAAGCAAGTTAAAATTTTAGTAGTATTTTTGCTACCAAACTGTTGCGAGATTGTCGCTAAATTTACTCCTTCAGCAAGACGCAATCCTAGCATTAAAGTTTCTAATAAGCGATCGCTTTTACTCGTAAGAGGAACATCAATTACTGCACCTTTTTGCACCCAATTATAGTATTCTCTTCTGGTACGAGGACGAGTATATCTTTGCTCATTGACATAACTAGTTGCACCCATACCAAAGCCATAATAAGGCTGATTTTGCCAGTAAACACGATTGTGACGACATTGATCGCCTGGCTGGGCGTAATTAGATATTTCGTAATGTTGATAACCATTACTAGTCAAAAATTGTTGTGTCAGACGATACATCGCTGCGGTAGTTTCATCTGTTGGTAAAGGCGTTTCACCTGGTTGATATTGCTTACCAAAGACGGTTACAGGTTCTAGCACCAAATCGTAACAAGATAAGTGGGAGGGCTTAAAATCAACAGCAGTTGCTAAAGAGGCGTGGCATTGTTCTAGAGTTTGATGAGGTAAGCCCGTCATTAAATCTAAGCTAAAATTTTTGATTGACAGTCGATGAATCGACTCAATTGCTTGAAAAATATCTTTTACTGTATGAGTTCTCCCACAAAGTTGTAAAAGTTTTTCCTCAAAAGTTTGAATGCCTAGACTCACGCGATTTACACCACAGTCGAGATAGCCTTGAAGTTGCCCTTGCGTAAAAGTATTAGGATCGATTTCCATTGATATTTCTGCATCTGGCGCAATCTCAAATTGTTGTTGTAGAGTCTGAATAATTTGCGCAAACTGTTTGACAGGTAGTAAAGAAGGTGTACCACCACCAAAAAAGATCGTTTGTAAAGGGATATCCGTTCGAGGTGTGGTGCGAATTTCTTGACAGAGATAATTAGTATAGTCTGTGACGATATTAGCATCATCGGTCAAAGGGCGATCGCCCACTACCGAAATCGCAAAATCACAGTAATAGCAACGACGGCGACAAAAAGGAAGATGAAGATAAGCAGCAGTAACAGCCATAAATATATATATGATAACGCGATCGCCTTTTAGTTAAAGCGATCGCCAAGTAAGTAAGCTTTGAACTTACAGGTATTTAATTAAGATAAACTCCCCCATCTTCTTCAATGCGGATTACCCCTATATTATTATCATCGTAGTAATCTGGGTCTTCATCTAAACTAACCTCTAACATTCCAGCTTCACTATTATTCTCTAATGGCAGAAGTTTAATAAAACCATCATCTTGACGTGCCATTCTAATGACTACGGGTAAAGGCAATTCTCTTAATGTATGTTCTTCACCACCTTCTAAGGTTTGATTTTCAGTGTAGCCAATTGCCTGATAGTCGATCGCAGCATTAGTATTATTTTTGAGAGTCACATTTGTCATTCCCTCTGTTGGAACGATTGTAACTGTTGGCTCACCATCATAACCACTATCGATATCGTTATAAACTCCCGATTCAGGTTTTGTTTCATCTCTCTCTACACCCATTTCTTCATTAGGCATAGATTCATAATGGTTATCTGCCTTAGCTTCTAATACTGTAAATATTGGTAATCCGACTAACAAACTTCCTAAGAAAATTCTAGTTAATCTTGTGTTGAAAAAATTCAATTTGTTTGATTGTTTACTCATGGCTTAATTCCTCAATTCAGTTATTGCTTACAGTGACTGATCCTCCGAATAATCAGGCGATCGGGTTTTTATCTCTTCGCATTTCGCGGTCTATATACTAATAATTAATTATTTCAAATTTATCTGTTAAATTTATCTGTTATAAGTATGAAAACTTGAGCTTATTTGCCAACTAAAAATTTTTGGAAAAAGCCAACCTAGCTTTACATTATTCTAATCAAAACCATGAATTATAACTTTTGATAGAGTTAATAACTGAGCTTTTTTTTATAAGCTAAGTTTTAAAAGTAAATAATGTTAATTAATCTTGCTAGTAACAACACAAGGAGATTAATTGATCGGTTCAGAAATTTTTTTATTAAAACTCATGAAATATCAGACAACAATCGGATGGTCACTCATTTCTTCGGGAATAACAACGCTTTTACTTAAAATACTTCCAGGGGATTCTCTGTTGTGGGGAATTGGCTTGTTGGCGATTGGTAGTGTTGTGTTTTTACTCCGTAAAAGCGATACAGTACAAACTTAAAAAGATCGCAGATAATAGCTTTATTAGTGAGTAGAGTTCTGAGGCGATCGCTCTACTCAAGTGAGAAACTTTAGGCACACAAGCATGGTAGTAAACTTAGATTTAGCTTTTAATAATTTTAAAAGTTTGGAGTTGAATAGTAATATTAATTAAGTACGGTTCGCTCACAATATTTAACTATTCTACTGCCAAGGCAGAATGAAAAAAACAGCTACTAACGCAATCAGACCATAAGAAATAATAGTACCCACTAAAATTCCCAGCAGCGAAAAATTAAGAGGGCGAGAAAAATAGTCTTCTTGTTCCAAGGTGCGTATTGCTGCTAAATAAGCAATCACCATCAAAACTAACAACAAAATACCTAAACCAATTGCCGTCAGTCCGATAATATGAGTCATTCTTAGACTTAAAGCGGGATTTCTGTTGGGAAAAGCTTGATGCAATGCAGCAAAAATACTTTCAAATCCAGTACCAAATCCAATAAGTCCCAGACAATTTTGAATCCAACTTGTTAAAGTGCGTTCAGCAGCCTCACGATTGCGTTCTCTAGCTAATTCGGTGGTTTCATTAGTAGGTCGGCGGGGATTAAAACTCATATCAATTAAGTATCTATGCAAAATTAATTGCGAGTGAAGCTAGGTAATACATAATCTAAATTTGATTGCTAGAACATATCTTACATTACATTAAAGGTATCTATGCTGTTAGAAGTAGAAACAGTCACGTCGTTTCGCTCCAATTCAAAATTATCAATTATAAATTCGCTCATTATTACCTCTACTGTCACGGAAGAGGCTTGAAATAAGGAATTTAGTTGTGTATTTTTCGTTCTGAAGCACTCCGCTTGTATCCTTGTTTATCTTATGTAAGAATCCTCGCTTCGGCGATCGCCTTTTATTTAAAATCCAATTAATTATCACTTCCCTAGTTTTTCCCGATCGCTTTTTAGATTAAGAATCAAATTTAAGTACTAGGAGCAAGCAATTATGGAACTTAAATATCGGGGGATTTTTTATCAACCAAACACAGATAATCAGTTTAAAATCGCTGAATCTAATATTAAAGCGAGATTTTTGGGAAGAACTTATTTCTTACGCCGATCTTATCAGGCTTCTCTTTCTCAACTGGGAATATATAAATATCGAGGTGTAAATTATTAAGATTAGTTATTGCTGCTAAGTTAAGATAAGTCAACGTTACACCGCCACGTCCGTCACGAGTGCCTGAACCAAGTTCAGGCAACGCGGACTTGTAAGGGGTCGTCTCTGCCGTTCAACGGCAGAGCTTGTGAACCCCGTAAAACGACGGTGCCTGCGTTGACCGCCTTCCGCGGTCAATTATTTAGCAGCATGAATTTTTCTCTTCCCATCACTACTCTGGCACAATATTTAGTAGGAGAGTTTGACAATCAAGCCCAAGCCTTAGAGCAACCAGCTTGGTTTGTGCATTTACGTCTTTGGCAACGTCGAGTTCCTCTATTTACCGAAGATAGTATTACTCTATTTGCCGAGCAAGCTAGTGTGATTAATCTTGAGCAACCCTATCGTCCGCGAATTTTGCGTCTTCGAGATAGAGGTGCTATTGAAATCGAATATTATATGTTCAAAGATATTGCTCAGGTGATAGGTGCAGGTAGAAACCCGACAATATTAGAGCAAATTTCGGCAACAGATATCGAATTTCTACCTAATTGTACTCTAAAAGTCGCAATAGAGCTTATTTCTCCTGCTAATTATCGATTTACTACATCTCCTGTCACTGAAACTCCTTGCAGTTTTAATTACCAAGACAATAACTATCAAGTATTTTTGGGCTTAGAAGTGACAAAATCAGAATTAAAAACTTACGACAAGGGAATCGATCCGATGACAGGAAAAGGAATTTGGGGTGCATTAATCGGAGCTTATCGATTTAACAAATTACAAAGTTTCAATTAAAAAAAAGAAGGCAAAACTAATTTTACCTTCCGAATTATTACTCAATATACTTTCTCTTGCTGTAGTTTTTAGGCATCATCAAGAGCCACAATTCCAGGTAACTTTTTACCCTCAAGCAGTTCTAGACTTGCACCACCACCAGTAGAAATATGGCTCATTTTGTCGGCGACACCAACTTTTTCTACCGCAGCTACCGAGTCACCACCACCGATAATCGTAATAGCATCAGATTTTGCTGCTAGGGTATTAGCGATCGCCTCTGTTCCGACGGCAAATTTATCAAATTCAAATACTCCCATCGGACCATTCCAAATAACCGCATTGCAGTCAGCAAGAGCTTCTTGAAAAACCTTAACCGAATCTGGTCCAATATCTAAACCCATCCAACCATCGGGAATATTATCGACACTTACAGTTTGAGAATCAGCATCGGGAGCAAAGTTATCTGCTACCACTACATCAGTCGGTAATAGTAGTTGTACTCCTAGTTCTTTAGCTTTCGCTTCTAGGGTTTTTGCTAGTTCAATTTTGTCTTCTTCGACTAAAGATTTGCCAACGCCCAAACCACGAGCTTTGTAAAAAGTAAAGATCATCCCGCCACCAATTAGCAGCTTATCGCACTTTTCTAACAAGGTTTCAATAACGCCAATTTTGCTAGATACTTTAGAACCACCAATAATTGCAGCTAGAGGACGTTGCGGGTTATCAACTGCATTTTGTAAGAACTTTAATTCTTTTTCAATTAAATAACCAGCGACAGAGGGGCTAAGATATTTAGTAACTCCTTCGGTAGAAGCATGGGCGCGGTGTGCTGTCCCAAAAGCATCATTAACATATAAATCCGCATTAGCTGCGAGAGCTTTGGCAAAGTCAGGGTCATTTTTTTCTTCTTCACTATGAAAGCGAAGATTTTCGAGTAAAACTACTTGACCATTGCTCATTCCCTCAACAGTCTTAGTCACCGCTTCACCAATACAATCATCGCACTTAGTAACTTCTTGTTCTAAAAGTTCCGAAAGACGCTTTGCCACAGGAGTCAAACGGAGTTCTTCTTTAACTTCTCCTTTCGGACGACCCATATGACTACAAAGAATTACTTTCGCACCTTTACCAGTTAAGTCTTTGATTGTCGGTAAAGCAGCCCGAATTCGAGTATCGTCGGTAATATTTCCACTATCATCTAACGGTACATTAAAGTCGGCTCTGACCAAAACTCTTTTTCCTGATAGATCGGCTTCGGTTAAGCTAGCTATGGTTTTTTTTGACACAGCAATGTCCTCCTATTGCAGTTTATAAAATTACTAAGTTTTTAAAATTAGAGAGCCGATATTTGAGTTAACACCGCTTGTTGGCTCTGCCGATAATCAGCATCTCTGGCGGTCAAATACCACCCCGAATCTAAAGCTTAAATTAAAAATCAGGGGTTAGGATTAATCTACCAGAGGGACAGTCATCAGTAAACAGTCATCACCTCATCAGTTCAGCAATATGATTAATCTGCTGGTTCTAATAACTCGATATTGAGCCAAATGCTAGGAGTGGGGACATAAAATTTAACTAGAGCGTAATCTCCTTCAAGCTCGACAATTTCCCCTTTACTCTCAAAAATATAGTTAGGAAAGCGGTTATCACTAGCTTTGGCTTCTAAACTGTCAGCTAATTTTTCCGCGTTAGCTTTGACTAGTGAACCTTTTTTAATTTTGGCTGCCATAATTTCAGTTTTGCAATGTTAGAGTGGCTATCTTTCTAGATTTTGCCATGATTGTTGCCAGTCACAAAAAGTTAGCCAAGAAAGATTAAAGTCCCGTTTCTAAAACTGCTCCGACTACTCGATGATCGGCATCTTGTCTAAGTTCTTTAAGAGCGGTTTCGGCTCTAACATCGGCAAATTTTCCGAGAGCTTTAGCCACAAACCATCTAGTACGCCAAAACTCATCTTTAGTTAAAGTCAACAGTGTTTCTAGAGCAATGTCTTGTTTAGGAGTTTTTGCCAAATTTCCTAAACACTCAATCGCCGACTCGTGAACACTCTGATCGTCTCCTGTAATGCCGATTAAAGCAACCTGTAAGAGTTCCTCATCAGCATCTAATTCCGCTAAAGCAGCCAGAATACTGCGACGAAGTAGCCAGTGATCGTCTTGCTCAAACATTAAAGCTAAATGGGGTGCAGCGACTTCACCAAATAAGGAAAGAGAGTTAGAGGCTTCGGCACGCACATTAGGATCGCGGTCAAACTTCATCATTTCTAGTAGTGCTGCAAAAGATTCTGCGTTGCGCTTTCTCCCTAAACCCATCGCTGCAAACGATCGCACTAAAAATTCTGGATCGTCCATTTTTTGCTTTAATAAAGGAACAGCGAGCGCTACATCTTGATTGCGTAATTCTAAAACCCCTTTCATCCGCTTTTGGGGGTCAGAACTTGCTAAAAAAGTTTTGATTTCGTTGATGTCCATGTTTAATGAGAAAATTTTTTTACTTTACTTTACATTTTCCCCGATAGGAGACAACTTTTGTCACGATCTTGATGAACCCTGCTCTACCATAAATTGTTTAGTAAATCCTTTAATCCCCTTAATTAAATGTTGAGCGATCAAGTTAAAGAATTAATCAAAAAATCTCGCATTGTCAGTTTTGCTGCTTGGCAAGAAACCTATCCTGAAGCAGCGATCGCAATTTTTCAAAATGCCGATGACCGAGGAGAGTATCTTAGTGATTCAGCGATTTCCGAATTGAAAGCGATTGTTCCTAGTCTTCAAGAAGCGCTAAAACAAGCCAAAATCCTCAGAGACAAGGTTAATCCGATTGTGGCTCAAGCTAGAGGTGAGGTTTTGGCTACCTATCCTCAGCTTACCGAACCAGGAGGCGGTTTGTATCCTCCTGCTAGAGCGGAAGCTTGTTGGCGCGATTTTTGGCATTTTTTGCGGTGTATTTCCTACGGGATTGCAGGTCAACAGGTTGAATACACTAGTTCTGAAGGACTAAACTATATGGAACAGCTTTATCAAGAATTACAAGTTCCCCTAGACGCGATGGTGCTGGGATTAGAAAAATTAAAGTTGTCCAGTCTCCAACAATTTGCCCCCGAACAACGAACTAGTCTAGCTCCCTATTTCGATCATTTAATTGAGGCGATGCAGCAATTTGAGTCTTAAGCTGCATCGCAGTAATCAGTAAAGTAACAATATTTATTACAATTAGATCTTGAGCCTAATTTTTGTCCCCTAATCATTGATTAATGTCCGAAATTTCCCAAACAATTCAATTACCGAGTACGGAAAGTGCGATCGCTTTAGCTGGGGCAGGAGAAGCCAATTTACCGATCATCTCCCGTCATACTGGCGTTAACCTGGTGTTGCGTGGACAAGAAATCTTGATTTTGGGACAAGAAAAAGCCGTTGCACGGACAGTAAAGATTGTGCGATCGCTAAAAGATTTATGGCAAGAAGGAAAACCAATTTCCGAAGCCGATTTAATGACAGCGTTTCAAGCAGTAGATACAGGAAGAGTCGAAGAGTATCAAGAATTGCAAAAAGATATTTTAGCTCGGACCAAAAAAGGAGAGTTAATTCGAGCCAAAACTTTTAAGCAAAAACAATACATTAAAGCCATTCAAAATCACGATATCACTTTCTGCATTGGTCCTGCGGGAACGGGTAAAACTTTTTTAGCAGCAGTATTAGCAGTCAAAAGTCTGCTCAGCGATCAATGCGATCGCATCATTCTAACTCGTCCTGCTGTAGAAGCAGGAGAAAAATTGGGCTTTCTGCCTGGAGATTTACAACAAAAAGTTAATCCTTTCTTGCGTCCGCTTTACGATGCCTTATATGAGTTTATTGATGCCGAAAAAATCCCAGACTTAATGGAGCGAGGCAAAATTGAAGTTGCACCACTAGCTTATATGCGAGGACGTACTTTGTCTAATGCTTTTGTGATTGTTGATGAAGCGCAAAACACTACACCCGCCCAATTAAAAATGGTTTTAACCCGTTTAGGGTTTGGTTCTAAGATGGTAGTAACAGGAGACATTACTCAAACGGACTTACCCGCACAGCAAGAATCTGGCTTGATTGTAGCAACCAAAATTCTTAGAGCAGTGGAGGGTCTGGCGTTTTGCTATTTTTCTCAAGCTGATGTAGTGCGTCATCCTCTAGTCCAAAAGATAGTTGCTGCTTACGAAAAATTTGAGCGATAAAGGGCTTCTCCCAGCTATTAGCTCTTAGCTCAATCAAATAGAGTCTTAAACTCTACCTGATTGTAGACAACGCAAGGCGATGGGGTCTTGAACCCAATGCGCTATAGCGCGTTAAACCAAGGCTAAAAGCTAAAAGCTAAAAGCTTTTTTGATAAATAAAGACTATTAAACACACAAAACTCCTTCCATCACAGTCACCGCCTGTCCCTCTAAATAGACTCGTTCGCCTCCATCGTAGTTAACTTTTACCACACCACCCCTGGGGGAAGCTTGGTAAGCCAAAAAACTAGTTTGATTAAGGCGATCGCGCCAAAAAGGAGCTAGACAACAGTGGGCTGCGCCAGTTACAGGATCTTCATCAATACCTAAATTGGGGGCAAAAAACCGCGAGATAAAATCATATGGCGAATTTTCTGCGGCGATGCTAGTCACAATTACCCCAGGCACAGCTAAAGTTTTGAGTAAAGCCAAATTCGGCTGTAAGTTTTCTACTAGATGAGAAGTTGCTACCGCCACCAAGTAACCCAATGAATTTTGATAAACAGCTTGAGGCTTTACGGATAGAGCTTCCGTTAATTCTGCTGGTGGCGCGACAATCTCTGAGATATTAGCAGGAAAATTCAATTCAATCCATTCTCCTACTTTACGAGCCACTAGCAAACCACTTAAGGTCTGAAAATGAGCGGGTTGCTCTAATGCTAAATGTCCTTTTGACCATAAGACATAGGCACTAGCCAAGGTTGCATGACCGCAAAGAGGCACTTCTGTTTTTGGCGTAAACCAACGCAAATTAAATCCGTTTTCCTGCTTGGTAATAAATGCTGTTTCCGAAAGATTCATTTCCCTAGCCACTAATTGCATCCAGGTAGTTGTTTGAGGAGTCTCTAACACACACACAGCAGCAGGATTGCCTTGAAACGGAGTAGTCGTAAAAGCATCAACTTGAATAATCGGTTGTTTCATATTACTTTTTAAGAAATATTACAAAAACTTTAAACTACATCCTATGACATCATCTGCTTCTACAGTAGCGCTTTCTGATTCTCCCCAAATATGGCATTGGCATGGTTTTCCTATCGCTTATCAAAGCTGTGGTACAACTGGTGCTGCGGTAGTTTTAGTCCATGGTTTTGGTGCATCTTGGGGTCACTGGCGCAAAAATTTACCAGTTTTAGGTCAAGATTTTCGCTGTTATGCTGTCGATTTAATTGGGTTTGGTAGTTCTGCTAAACCAACGCCTCAAACCGAAATCGATTATACTTTTGAAACTTGGGGACAGTTAGTCGCCGACTTTTGTCGGGAAGTGGTTCAAAGTCCTGCTTTCCTAGTAGGCAACTCTATTGGTTGTATTGTAATTATGCAAACTGCGATCGATTATCCTGAAATAGTTAGCGGAATCGCTGCAATTAATTGTTCTCTAAGATTATTACACGATCGCAAACGTCAAGAAATACCTTGGTATCGTAGTGTCGGGGCAGCTTTTTTACAAAAACTATTAGCTAATAAAAGTATTGGTAATTTGTTTTTTCGGCAAATTGCTAAACCCCAAGTCGTAAAAAAGATTTTACTCCAAGCTTACAAACGTCCTGAAGCTGTCACCGATGAATTGATCGATATTTTAATGACACCAGCCCAGGATATTGGCGCAGCAGATGTGTTTTGTGCCTTTACTCGCTATTCTCAGGGTGCATTACCAGAAGATTTATTACCGCTTCTGAGGTGTCCGACTATTTTACTGTGGGGAACTGAAGACCCCTGGGAACCAATTGCTTTAGGAAGAGAATTAGGCAAAATTTCTACTGTAGATCGGTTTATTCCCTTAGAAGGCTTGGGTCATTGTCCTCAAGATGAAGCTCCAGAAATAGTTAACCCTATCTTGCAGCAATGGATTCATTCTGAAGCTAAGTGATTTAACAAAAAAAGTAGATTTATAACCTACTATTCTGCAATTATTGTTTATGCCCAAGTCTGATTCATAAGCTTTATTTAGTTATTAGATTAAGAAACTTTAAGCTATAGCTTTTGCTTTTGACCATTATTGCTGTAGAATCTAACATAGAATAAAGTCAATCATTTCTATTTTAGAATAGACACAAGTCAATGTAATATGAGGATGGTAAGGCTTTTAGCCCATTTAATCTAATGACATACTACATTTTGTTTTTCTTAGGATTGACCATGCTTTGGGTTGGGTTAAAAACCGCTGAAGAAGTTCATCGATTGGCTTTAGCATCTGCTGGTCTTCTTTCTTTAGGTTGGGGATATCTTGCTAGTCCTTCCTTATTTCAGTGGATTGGGGGAGTGTTTCTGTTAGGGCTATATCAGATATATGCTTCTACGGCTAAATAATTTAGCTTGCAGCCAGAAATTTAACTTTTTTCCCAAGCTAGAAACCGCAACGTAGGAAAAGTTTTTTAACATCAAATTCACTTGCCAGAATGTCAATTACTAACAAAATTCACTTGAGAAATTTAAGAGGGGATATCTTTGGGGGTATCACCGCAGCAATCATCGCTCTACCAATGGCTCTAACTTTCGGGGTTGCTTCTGGTGCGGGAGCTTCTGCTGGACTTTGGGGGGCAATTTTAGTCGGTTTCTTTGCTGCTTTATTTGGTGGTACTCCGACTTTAATTTCTGAGCCTACTGGTCCAATGACAGTAGTGATGACGGCAGTTATTGCTGGTCTTACTGCTACCGAAGGAGTCGAAACAGGCTTGGCGATGGCATTTACTGTAGTCATGCTAGCAGGAGTTTTTCAAATTGTTTTCGGCGTATTAAAACTTGGCAGATACGTCACCCTAATGCCCTACACGGTTATCTCTGGCTTTATGTCAGGGATTGGGGTGATTCTAATTATTCTGCAAACTGCACCTTTTTTAGGTCAAGCCAGTCCTAAAGGTGGGGTAATCGGAACGGTGCAGAATATACCAGAATTAATTGGAAATACTAGACTTCTACAAACTCGTTTAGAAATACCACCACTTCCATTAATAGATATACCACTGCCTATAGAAACATTATTAGCTCTTTTAACTGTTGCCATTCTGTGCTTCTATCCTGCTAAATGGAAGAAATATCTGCCACCTCAGTTAGTAGCGTTAATTGTCGGTACTTTAATTTCTATAATATTTTTCTCTAATGCAGACATTCGCCGTATTGGTGAGATATCCGTAGGATTGCCTAGGTTACAAGTCCCGACTTTCGGTGCTACTCAACTTCAAACTATGCTGTTTGACGGGTTAGTTTTAGGGATGTTGGGTTGTATTGATGCTTTGTTAACTTCTTTAGTTGCGGATAGTCTGACTCGTACCGAACATGATTCTAATAAAGAATTAATTGGTCAAGGTTTAGGTAACTTATTTTCAGGTTTATTCGGTGGTATTGCTGGTGCTGGTGCAACTATGGGTACGGTAGTTAACATCCAAACTGGTGGTAGAACTGCTGTATCTGGTTTGACTCGTGCTTTAGTTTTATTGGTAGTAGTTTTAGGCTTAAGTCAGTATTTAACAGTTATTCCTAGTGCAGTTTTGGCAGGTATTGCATTTAAAGTAGGGATTGATATTGTTGACTGGGGTTTCCTCAAACGCGCTCACAAAATTTCCCCTAAAGCAGCAACTATTATGTATGGGGTAATTGCGCTGACGGTTTTTGTCGATTTAATTGTTGCTGTAGGTGTTGGAGTATTTGTGGCAAATGTTTTAACTATCGAACGTCTTTCCAATCACCGTGCTGATAAAGTCAAAGCTGTGACCTATGATGACGAAGAAATTGAGTTAAACCCCGAAGAAAAAGAATTATTAGAAAAAGCTAACGGTCGTGTACTCTTATTCTATCTTAGTGGTCCAATGATTTTTGGTGTAGCTAAAGCCATCTCTCGCGAACACAACTTAATTAACGACTATGAAGCTCTAGTTTTAGATTTAACGGAAGTACCTATCTTGGGTGTAACGTCTTCTCTTGCTTTAGAAAATGCGATTACAGAAGCCTTAGAAAAAGGTCGTCAAGTCTTCCTTGTCGGTTTACAAGGTCAAGCAGAAAAACGCCTCAGAAAATTGGGTGTAATTGTCAGAATACCTTCTAAAAATATCACAAGCGATCGCGTTACGGCTCTCAGACAAGCAGTAACCTATGTTAACGCTAGAGCTATTGAGTTTAGCAACGACCCCATTAATCCTCCGATTATTGGTTAGTTATGAGTCATTCGTCTTTTATGCTTAATTGCGAATGATTAATCATCAAGAATGAAGCAAATTTAAATAATTTTTTCGCCGAGTTAACAATAATTATGGTATATCTAGCCTCAATGTTTTCTAGTGGATTAGCTTCCAAGCTAGTATTTTCGACACCTTTACTCGCAACCGAACCTAATTCGGAAAATGCCCCGCTGATTTTAGCAGGAGTTTTGCTAAGTCTGGTTTTTATTTATTTAGCTAGCAAACTCGGTGGCGAACTTTCTAAATTGGTTGATTTACCCCCCGTATTAGGGGAATTAGTTGCTGGTGTCATCATCGGAATTTCCGCTTTGCACCTTTTAGTATTTCCTGAAGCAGGTGCAGTTGCTAGTGATTCGGTTGTGATGAGCATTTTGCAACAGGTTGCTGGTTTAAATCCTGAAAGTGTTCCTGAAGTATTTGCCTCTTCTAGCGAGGTGATTTCGGTTTTAGCCGAACTCGGAGTAATTATTCTCTTGTTTGAAATCGGTTTAGAATCAGACTTAAGAGAACTACAAAAAGTTGGTGTTACCGCAGCTATTGTTGCCGTTGTCGGTGTGGTTGCTCCTTTTGTCGCTGGTACAGTCGGACTAATTTTGCTTTTTGGGATGCCAATTATTCCCGCAGTCTTTGCGGGTGCAGCTTTGACTGCTACCAGTATCGGCATTACCTCGAAAGTGCTTTCGGAGTTAGGACAACTCAAATCTACCGAAGGACAAATTATTGTTGGGGCAGCAGTTATTGATGATGTTCTCGGGATCATTGTCTTAGCTGTAGTAGCGAGTTTGGCGAAAACTGGTGATGTTGATGTTCTCAACTTAGTTTATTTAATTATTAGTGCTACTGCTTTCTTGTTAGGTTCGATCTTTTTAGGTAAGTTCTTTAACAAAAGCTTTGTCGCGATCGCCGAAAAATTGCAAACTAGAGGTAAACTAGTAATTCCCGCGTTGATTTTTGCTTTTTCTATGGCGTTTTTAGCGAATGCGATTCATTTAGAAGCAATTTTAGGAGCTTTTGCTGCGGGTTTAGTATTAGATGAAACTGACAAGCGTAAAGAGTTAGATCAACAAGTTATCCCCATTGCTGACATTTTAGTGCCGATTTTCTTTATCTCTGTCGGTGCAAGAGTCGATCTCAGTGTTCTCAATCCTACCAGTGCTGATAATCGACAAGGATTGGTGATTGCTGCTTTCTTAATTGTCGTAGCAATTATCGGTAAGTTAATCACTGGTTGGGCAGTATTTGGTCAAGAAAAAATCAATCGTCTTGCCATAGGGATTGGGATGATTCCTCGTGGTGAAGTAGGATTAGTCTTTGCTGGTATCGGTGCAGCTAGTGGTGTTTTAGATAAACCGCTCCAAGCAGCAATTATTATTATGGTAATTCTGACTACTTTTGTTGCTCCACCTCTGTTGCGATTTGCTTTTAAACCAGAGGCAGAAACATTAGCCGAAAAACCAGATTTGGCTTGAGCCAATAACTAAAACTCTGGCAAGATTATGTCAGGAGAATCGAGCGATTCTCCTGACCGATTGGATAAATTACTGCCTTTATTTATATATTCTCACCCAGAAACTAATTGCCATAAATCTAATTATCTTGCTTATTGTAGATAGCAAGTTTTTTAAAAACAGGTAATAATAAAAATAAAGTTAACAAGAGTCACAAGATTATGAATTATTTGATGTCAGATAAAAGTGCTTTAATTTGGTTGGGGTTTATCATTTACACTTTAACTACGGTTTTGATGGTATCTAATATACTCAAACCTAATTTTTCAACTGAGTCTGCTAACAACTCTCATGGTAAAGAACTACAATTTGCTTCGCAATTTATCTTACGTATTGGATTACTATTTCCGTTACTAATTTTAATCAAAAATACAATTTGATTAAAATTAAAAAATAACGAAATTCGCCATAAAGATCAATAATAAAACACAGATGAATAACTCATTCAATATTCAGTAAATCAAAAAAATTATCCAACCAGAAAATTTCGATAACAATTTACTAAATATAACTTTAATCAGCTATCATTTTCCGCTATTATTTATTGTTAAAGAAAAAAATTAATCTCAATGTTAGAAGCCTGTATATTTGCCACCATATTGTGTGGATTTTTTGGCATCATCTGGAAAAAAAATCTGGTGATGAAAATTATTTCGATGGACATTATGAGTACAGGAGTAATCGCCTATTATGTTTTGGTAGCATCGCGGGATGGTTTGTTTACGCCAATTGCCACCAAAGCGAAAAATGTAGCTTATGCCGATCCTGTTCCCCAGGCGGTGATCTTAACTGCAATTGTCATTGGCTTTTCGATTCAAGCCTTGATGCTGGTGGGGGTAATGAAGTTAGCCAAAAATAATCCGACTTTGGAAACCAGTGCGATCGAAGATAACAATACGCCATGACTAATCTGACGATCGCCTGGGTGGCATTACCGTTTTTTATTGGGTTTATTAGTTATTTATTGCCGAAACTGGCACGCTGGTTCGCCCTAGGAATAGCCTTAATCTCAGTTGCTTATGCTTGGCTGAGCTTGATTGCGCCATCACCGTTAAATATTCAGTTGCTTGATAACTTTGGCGTTACTTTAGTTGTCGATCAATTGAGTTGCTTCTTTATCCTCACCAATGCTCTAGTAACAACCGCAGTTATTCTTTACTGTTGGCAAAGTGATAAAACTCCTTTTTTTTATATGCAGACAATGATGCTGCATGGGAGCGTTAATGCGACTTTTATCTGTGCGGATTTGATTAGCTTATATGTGGCATTAGAAGTAATTAGTATTGCTGCTTTCCTTTTAATGACTTATCCCCGCAGTGACAAAGCCATCTGGGTTGGCTTGCGCTATTTATTTGTCAGTAATACTGCGATGCTGTTTTATCTAGTAGGAGCAGTGCTAGTATATCAAGCCAATCATTCCTTTAATTTTGCAGGTTTAGCCAATGCACCCCCAGAAGCGATCGCCGTAATTTTTCTGGGGTTACTAGTTAAAGGGGGAATCTTTGTCTCAGGTTTATGGTTGCCTTTAACCCACTCCGAATCAGAAACACCAGTCTCGGCAATGCTTTCTGGAGTTGTAGTCAAAGCTGGGGTCTTTCCCTTAGTCCGTTTGGCACTAACACTAGAAGAGTTCGATCCGATTGTCAGAATCTTTGGTGTTAGTACCGCCCTATTAGGAGTTGGCTATGCCATTTTAGAAAAAGATACCAAGCGCACTCTCGCATTTAGCACTATTTCTCAATTAGGGTTTGTCCTGGCTGCACCAGTAGTCGCGGGGTTTTATGCCCTGACTCACGGCTTAGTTAAATCCGCGCTCTTTTTAATTGCGGGTATTCTTCCCAGTCGCAGTTTTCAGGAATTGAAAGAACGAGGCATTAATTTTAAAATTTGGTTAGTTTTAGTTATTGCTAGCTTTTCGATTTCTGGCTTTCCTTTACTGTCGGGTTTTGGTGCTAAGGTACTAACCACCAAAAATCTTTTACCCTGGCAGGCGATCGCCATGAACATCGCAACTTTAGGGACAGTAATAACTTTTGCTAAATTTATCTTTTTACCCCATCATCA